>NZ_CP123620.1:3361370-3666949 GCF_029873215.1 Nocardioides sp. BP30
CCTGCTGGTCGGAGACGTCACCGTCGCAGTACGGCAGCAGGGTGGCGGTGTCGACGTCGGGCAGCGTGTCGCGCGTGAAGTCGATCGGTGCGAGCGCGAAGACCGACTTGATGTTCCACGGGTGCGCCAGACCCTCGTTGAGGGTGGCTGCGGTGACAGCACCCTCGCCACCACGGGAGTGGCCCATCACGCCGATGTCGCTGAAGTCCATCGTTCCGACGAGATCCTTGGCGGTCAGGGTCTGGGCGATCGCGCCCTGCGAGGCGTTCTTGCCGCCGGACGCGACCGAGGCACCGTTGACGAGCGCTTGATCGAGGGTGTTGTCGGTGTTGGTCGCGGCGTCGTGGTAGGTGAAGCTCTCGCCCGCGTTCGCCTTCTTCAGCATGGTCAGCGTGTCCAGCACGGCCTGGCCGCGGGATGCCGCACCGTCATCGGGCGAGAGCTGGTTGTCGTTGGCGTTGATCGCGTTGACCGAGATCGACACCACGGTGTAGCCATCAGCGGCGAGAGCGTCGCCCGCACCGTCGTAGCCGGCGTAGCTCAGGATCGAATAGTTCGGGCTCCCGTCACTGGCGACGGTGCACGGCCACTGGCTCACGCCCTTCAGGGACACCGAGTTGTAGCAGGCGCTGTGCCGGCCGTGCATGAAGATCACGACCGGGTGCGGGCCCGGCGTACTGGGCAGGTAGATCCGGCCCTGGAGCTCGCCGCGGATGCCGCCGATGTCGGTCAGCGGAAGAGACTGCGCGCCGAAGTCGTAGTCGGAGACGGAGTAGGCGTCGGTGCCGATGGTCAGCGGGTCGTCGTTGGCGGCGCTGCCGACGACGTCCGCGCGCACGCTCTTGGAGAGCTTGGACGCCTTGGGGAGGGCTGCAGCGCTGGTGGGGCCGGTCGTGGTGTCCTGTCCGCCGGTGGACCACTGCCAGCTGACGTCCTTCGCGCTGGCGACCTCGGTCGAGGAGGTGCTCACGGTGAGCGTCTTGCCGTCGGCGGACTCGGTCGCGGCGCCGAGGTCGACGCCGTCGGCGACCAGGTCGGGCGCAGCGTCGCGGACCGGCAGCGGCGCGGACAGGTGAAGGGTGACCGCGTAGCCACCGGCGACGCGGGTGACGTCCCAGGTGGATCCGGAGGCGACGACACCGTCGGGTGACGCGGCCTGGCTCGGCGAGGCCGGCAGGGCTGCTAGACCGGCAGCTGCGGTGGCGACCAAACAGGTAGCAAGGGCGCGAAATCTTCTCCCAAGCCGTGGGGTGTTGGGCATCTGAACCTCGTGTTCACGTGTGAAGGCTCTCGACCGCTGACGGTCGAGAGCCCGGGCAACGCCATGCTGCGAGATCGCCGATTCGCTGAATAGAGGGGAAATGGAACGATCATCAGACCTTAACGCCGAAGAAATGACTGGCCGGCCGGCGACCTCGGCCGAGCATTGGTGGAAGCGGACCTTGTTGCGCGCAGATCTGCGTGGCGGACCTCCTGATCCGTCTCCCGAGGGGCCTGCCGCGTGCCCGGCTCCGAGCACTCCCAGCGCATGAACCAGCGAGCGGCGCGCTTAGCAACTGACCGTTGCTTAAAGCGCGGGCTCGGGTCTAGTGTGGCGCCCGTCACCATTCTGTTGAAACCTTTCAATTAAGGGCGCTCCATGAATCCTCTCTCCTTCACGCGCCACTCCTGGGCGCGGATCTCACTGGGGGCCGCGATGGCTGGGGTCCTCGCTGTGTCGCTGTCCCCCGGAGCCGGCTCGGCGCACGCCGCGAGCCCAGCGCACGCCGCTCCCGTCAGCGTCAAGGCAGCCGTGTCATCCACGTCGGCCGAGAGCCTGACCCGTGCGTCGTTTGCCCATCCCCCTGCCTCGGTGCGGCCGATGTATCGCTGGTGGATGCCGCTCGCCTACACCGACGATGACGAGCTGCGCCGGGAGCTGCGCGATATCGCGGCCGGCGGCGCCGGCGGAGTCGAGGTCGACCCGATGATCGTGCCGGGCGCGGGACATCAGAGCAACGCGTTCCTCGCCCAGTACGGCTGGGGCACACCGAACTGGGAGCACAAGATCGAAATGATCACCGACGAGGCCGCGAAGTTGGGCCTCGAGGTGGACCAGAACCTGGGGCCGGCGTACCCCCCGACGGTGCCGACGTTGAACAGCTTCAACCAGCCGCAGGTCGAGCAGCAGCTCATCTATGGCAGGGAGTTCGACGCGCCTGGTACCAGCCGGACAGGCTCGCTGCCCACCCCGGTGACGGCCCCGCCGTCGGTGACCACCACGCTGTGCGCGCCGTCCGCGGCAGGCGACAGCGTCTTGCACGTCACGAGCCTGGGCGGCCTCGCCGCCGGGGACACCGTCACCGTTGGCACCGGCGCCGATGTCGAGAAGGTCGTGGTGACGGGGCTGGGCGACCGGACCGTCACCTGCGGTGACCTGTCGGTCTCGCCCCTCGCCAACGCCCATGCGACGTCCGAGACGGCAGTGGACGTCGCGCGGACGACCCGCATCAAGACGTTGGTCGCGCAGTGCGCGAGTGCCTGTTCGACCAGCACCATCGGCTCGGTCGCGCTCGACCCGGCATCCGTGGTGGACGTGACGGGGCAGGTCTTTGGGGGCAGGCTCGACTACGCCTTCCCCGCCGGGAACGGCAACCCATGGGTGGTCATCGACTTCCTCCAGACCGCGTCCGGCCTGATCGCACAAAGCGGCGGCTACACCGAGACGCAGCCGAACTACGTCGTCGACCACTGGAACCGCGACGGCGTCGCGGTCCAGACCAACTTCTGGGACGACAAGATCCTGACCGACCCCGTCCAGGCCAACCTCGACAAGATCGGCCGCGGCGCGATCTTCGAGGACTCCCTCGAGCTCGGCACCGCGGAGAAGTGGACCTGGAACTTCCTGCAGTCCTTCCAGAGCCTGCGTGGTTACGACCCGACTCTCCTGCTCCCGGCGCTCGCCGGAGCCGGCATCCAAGGCACCGGCACCCCCGCCTTCGACCTTGCCGGTGTCGGCGCCCAGGTTCGAGAGGACTACCGCCAGACGCTCAGCGACCTCTACACAACCACGTACGTGGCGCCGATGCAGCGCTGGGCGCAGAGCCACGGCCTGCAGTTCCGCGTCCAGTCCTACGGCGTCCCGATCGCCTCGGGTGACGCAGCCGCGGCGGCCGGCGTTGCGGAGGGCGAGTCGCTGAACTTCAACGGCGACTCGGCGCACCGCTTGGCCGAGGACGACTACAAGGTGCTGGCAGGCGGCGCGCACGCGAGCAACCGCAACGTGATCTCCACGGAGTGCTGCGCGGCGTTCCTGGGCAACTTCCGCTCAAGCGTCGCCGGGCCGAACATCAACGGCCAGTACGGCCAGGGCGGCGACGGCTCCGGCTCCGTCGGCGGCAAGTCCTCCCAGGGTCTGCTCGACAGCATCTACCAGGCCTACGCCGGAGGCGTGAACCAACTCGTGTGGCACGGATACGCCTACCGCGACGCACCCGCCGGCGTCGGCACCGCGGGTCGCGACGGCGGCACCTGGCCCGGCTACCACCCCTGGGACATCTACGGGGCGCTCAACGTCAACGACGAATTCGGACCGCGCCAGGCGAGCTGGCCTGACTACGCCTCCGTCAACGACGAGCTCGCCCGCACCCAAGAGGTCCTTCGCCAAGGTCACAGCACCTCCGACGTCGCGGTCTACTACGAGGACCTCGGCCTGTCCGGTAACAGCGTCGGCTCCCAGCAGTCGACCCAGCACATGCTGGGATCCGGCTCGGCCACGGCGAGTGCCGGCTACACCTACGAGTACCTCAGCCCCGCCCTTCTCGCGAAGGCCACCCCTGATGCGGACGGTGACCTGTTCGCTGACACCTCCGACTACCACGCGCTGGTACTGAACAACCAGAGCACCATGTCGGTCGCGAACGCGCAGCGCCTGGTCACCCTGGCCGAGGACGGCCTGCGGATCTTCGTCGTCGGCGCGACGCCCACCAGCACCACCGGCGCTGACCCGGATGCCGCCCAACTCGCCGACATCGTCACCACGCTGCTCGCGCAGCCGACGGTGACACGAGTCCCGACCGAGGCGGCTCTGCCCGCAGCCCTGAAGGACGCCGGCATCCACCCGGCGATCACGCCGGCCCAGCCGACCTCTGCCCTGGGGTTGGTCCGTCGCCAGGCCGCCGAGGTCAGCTACGACTACGTCTACAACCGCTCGGAGAGCACCGTCTCGACGGACCTGACCCTCACCGGCAGCGGAACGCCGTACCTCCTCGACACCTGGACCGGGAAGATCGACCCGATCGGCGCCTACACCAGCGACACCGCCGGGGTCAGGGTGCACGTACGGATCCCGGCACACGACAAGGTCGTCCTCGCCCTCGCCCCGGCCTCTGCCGGCCTGGGTGCGGCCCCCACGTTGCACGCCACGAGAAGCACTGCCGACGTGACGGCCGCCAGCGGTGCCACGGTGACGGTGAGGGCGGTGGCGAACGGCCGGTACACGACGGCCTTGAGCGACGGGTCGACGCGGACCACCGAGGTCACCGGCCTGCCCGCGGCTCGGCCGCTGAACAGCTGGACGCTGACGGCGCAGACCTGGACGCCGGGGGCGAACGAGTACACCACCGTGAAGACGACCCAGCCCACCGTCACCCTCACTGCCGATGGCAGCGGTGGGTTGCCCTCCTGGCGTGAGATCACCGGACCCGTCGACCTCACCAAGTCCTCCGGCATCGGCACCTACACCACGACGGTGACACTGCCGAGCACCTGGTCGCCCAGCGACGGCGCCTACGTGGCACTCGGCGATGTCCTGGACACCGCCACCGTCACCGTCAACGGCGCCGACGTCGTGGTGAACCAGGCCGACCGGGGCCGCATCGACCTCGGCACCGCGCTGCACCCCGGCTCCAACACCCTCACCGTGCGGGTGGCGACCACGATGTTCAACGCCGTGCGAAGCACCGGTGACAGCAACTACCAGCTGCCGGACTGGCAACGAACCGGCCTGATGGGCCCGGTCGTCCTCACCCCGTACCGCGACACCACCCTCACGGCGAGGAAGCCCGCGCCGCCCGGGACGACCAAGGCGACGACGAGCATCCGGGTGAAGCTGGCCAAGACGCACGTCCGCACGGGCAGGCGCGTGAAGGCGATCGTGACGATCAGTCCCTCGACACCGACGACGGTGCGTGGAACGGTCACCATCAGGATCGACGGCCGTGACCGTAGGTCCGTCACCGTCTCGGGCAGCCGGATCGCTGTGAGGCTGCCCAGGCTCGGCGCTGGCAAGCACCACGTCCGTGCGATCTACGCCGGCTCCTCGACCGTGACCGGCTCGAGGTCGAAGGCAGTGAAGCTGACCGTCACCAGACGCCGATAGCCCCGCGCTGACGCAGTGCCGACATCGCTCGGCTGAGCAGGGCGCCGGAGCTCGTCGCAGTTCCGGCGCCCTCGCTCCGTCCCAGCCGGGTTCACCGGATCGAGGCCCTGATCGCGGGCAGCCACACGGTGTCCACGAACTCCTCCAACTGCGCCGGCGTGGGCGTCTGCCGCCTGAGGGCGAACTCCCACATGAGGACCGCGTGGCCGAGGTTGAGCGAAAGGGCGGAGGGCACGCCGTTCAGCTCGCCTCGGATTCGCGCCTGCTCCACGTGGTGCGCCACCAGCTCGACGAGCACCTCGACACCGAAGACGCTGTGATGCGCGGAGGGATCACCCTCCAACGCGATGCCGCGCACCGCATCTCCGAACGGCCCGCACAGGAACTGCGCCGTGTCGTGGAGAAAGCCAAGCAGGTCGGCGCGCAACTCGCCTCGAGGGCTGCCAGGCCCGGGGGCAGATGTCCGACCGCGCTCGAGCAGTGCTTGGGCGAGCTCGACACGGTTGCTCCAACGACGGTAGATGACCGACTTCGCCGTTCCCGAACGCACCGCGACGGCCTCGATCGTGAAACCGGCCCAGCCATTCTCACCGAGCTCGACCCAGGCGGCGTCGAGCACCGCTTCCTCAAGCAGCCTCCCGCGGCGTCTGGTCTTCCTCTGCTCGGCGGCGACACTCACCCCTCCAGTCTGGCACCCCGCGATCCTGCGCGAGGTCGGCGACATGTGCTCGTCGAGGAAGCCGGCGGCTCTGGTCGCAGATCGGCGGCTCCCGGCACGCCGCCCGGCCTTCCTCGGTCCGAACGCGAGTCGAAGATGCGGGTGTTCTGCGACCGACGCGGGGCGAGGCGCCTGGCTTGACGGTGTAGTCGGGGTCAGCTCGCGCCAGCCCGAAGTGCGACGCTCAGCTCGATCCGGGCCGACTGACCCCGCGCCTGGTCGGTCGTGTCGCTACGACAGTTGCTCGGCCAGGGCCGCCAGGTCGGGCAACGTGAGGTCGAACCGGTCGGTCGATGAAGGTTGCTCGGCACCGGGTCTGCCGAGATACGCGGTCCGGAAGCCGTGCTCGGCCGCGGCCCGCAGATCCCACGGATGCGCGGCGACGAACAGCGTGCGCCCGGGGTCCAGCCGCAGTGTGTCGATCGCATACTGGTAGGCCGCGGGAGCGGGCTTGAACGTCTGCACGCTCCCGGTGGACAACACGACGTCCCAACTGATCGCACAGGTGTTCGCGAGCCGGCCCAGGCAGTCGAGATCCCCGTTGCTGACACCTGCCACCAGCCGGCGGCGTCGCAGGGACGCCGTCGCTGTCGCGACGTCGGGCCAGGCGAGGTACGTCGCGTCCAGATCCGTCACCAGCGCCGTGGTCGCCGCTGTCACGCTGCCCCCGAGAGCCACGAGAGCCTCGTTGGCTGCTTCCACCACGAGCCGGCTGTGCGGCTGCCACGCCGCGGTCCCGTCGATCACGGCGTCCATGCGCTCGTTCAACGCTCGCGCCCAGCTCGTGTGCAGATCCTCCGATGAGGCCAACTGCGCCTGACTCGCGAGCAGCTGCGCGGTCCTCGCCCAGGTGCTGTCCTCGTCGACAAGCGTCCCGATCACGTCGAACACGACCGCGTCGATCGCCTCCGCACCACCCATGTTCTGCGTCTGCATGCTCCTACCCAACCAGGTCCGTTCGACCGCCGACGGCCCGTCGTCGCCGGGGCTGGTCCTCAGCGCGGCTCACCAAGCTCGGCGCGCCGCAGCTGGTTCCCGTCGGCATAGATGCTGCCTTGAGCGGCGAGCAGAAGCCGGTGACCTCATCGCCCCGCTGCCATCTCGAGCATGCCGAACCGCTCCCGAAGAGCGGCCGGAGTGGCACCCTGGCCCTCGGACGACCGTCTGGCCGACTCTCGTGGGGAAAAGAAAGAACCACGCTCCTCAGAGGAGCGTGGTTCTTTCAACTTCTTCTTGTAGCGGGGACAGGATTTGAACCTGTGACCTCTGGGTTATGAGCCCAGCGAGCTACCGAGCTGCTCCACCCCGCGTCGGTGAATAGAACATTACTCCACCCTCCTACCGAAGCCAAATCGGGGGTGGCTCACGAGCCCGACAGCTTCTCGGCGGCCTGCGAGACCAGCTTCTCGGCCTGCTTGATCAGCTTCTCGCGCTGGGTGAACTTGCCCGCCTTCCCGGCGGCGTCGGCCTGCGCGAACAGGTCCTTGGCCTGGGCCAGCAGGGCGGCGGCGCCGCTCTTGGCCGGCGGCGTGGTGGGCGCGGAGGGCGTGGTGGAGCCGGTGGGCGACGGACTGGCCGAGTCGCTGGGCGAGGGGGTCGACGAGCCCGGCGTACCGCCGCCCGGGCTCGTGGTGGTGCTGCCCTCTCCCCCGTTCTTCAGTGCGTCGGTGAGCGCATCGCCCAGGGTCGGGCCGTAGCCGAGCTGGCCGTCGTAGGAGACCAGCACGTAGGCGAGCACGGGGTAGGAGGAGGGTGACCCGGTGGCCTGCACGGCGTACACCGGCTGCACGTACAGCAATCCCGTCCCGGTCAGCGGCACCGTGAGCAGGTTCCCGTAGACCGCCGAGCTGCCGCTGCGCGCGAAGGCGCCGATCACCTCGGCGATCTTGGTGTTGTTGCGGAACGCGTTGTACACCTGCGCCGGCCCGCTGGCGTTCTGGTCGAAGCCGGTGAGCAGGGTGATCTTCCCGTAGTCGGACGCCGTCGCATCCGAGTCGACCGTCATGATCGCCGCCAGGTTGCTGCGGCTGTCGGGCACGAACGTCGAGGTCATCGCCCAGGTCTTCTTGCCGTCCGAGGAGTCCAGGAACATCCGCGCCGGCGTCTGCAGGTGGCCCGCGACCGACGGCGACTCCGGCACCTGCCAGCGGTCCGAACCGCGCAGGAAGTCGGTGGCGTTGGTGACGTGGTAGCGCGCCAGCTGGTAGCGCTGCACCTTGTAGAGGTAGTCCGGGTAGCGCAGGTGCGGCAGCAGGTCGGCCGGGATGTCCTTCTTCGGCTTCACCACCCCGGGGAACGCCGACTCCCACGCCTTGAGGATCGGGTCGGGGTCCCACTCGTAGAGCGTGACGGTGCCGTCGTAGGCGTCCACCGTCGCCTTGACCGAGTTGCGCATGTAGTTGATGTCGTCGTTGGGCAACGCGCGCAACCCCGGCGTGGCCTGGGTGGCGTCATCGGTCATCGTGCGCAGCGACTCGCGCTCGGACTCCGGGTACTCGTCGGTGGTGGTGTAGCCGTCGACCACCCACTCGATCCGGCCGCCGGTCACCACCGGATAGGGGTTGCTGTCCAGCGTCAGCCAGGGCGCGACCTTGTGCACAGCCGTCTTCGGGTCGCGGTTGTAGAGCACCTTGGACTGGTCGTTGACCCGCTCGCTGAGCAGGAAGCTCGCCGAGCCGAACTTCACCGCGTAGAGCAGCTGCCGGAACGTCGAGTCGATCGCCACCCCGCCCTTGCCGTCGTACGTCGTGGTGGTGGCGTTGTCCGAGCCGTTGCTGCCCAGATCGAGCTCCACCGACGAGGCACCCTTCGGCCGCCCGACGACCGAGTAGTTCGGGCTGTGCTCGCCGTAGTAGATCCGGTCCTCGATGGGGCCGCCGCTGAGGTCGTCGACGTCGCTGTTCTGCGCCCACTGCACGTCGCGGCCCTCGGTGGTGTCGGACTTGTCGCGCTGGTTGGCGTAGGCGGCGATCACGCCGTCGCTGTGGGTGTAGACGGTGTGCAGGTTGGTCCAGTTGCGGTCGCTGCCGGTGATGCCGGCGTCCTTGACCTCGCGCACCCCCAGCACCACCGCCCGGTCCTGACCGTCGACGGTGTAGCGATCCACGTCCAACGGGTTCGTCACCTGGTAGTAGGACTTCACCTGCTGGGTCTGCTCGAACTGCGGTTGCAGCGCGACCGGGTCCGCTACCGGCAGCGAGGAGGCCTGCTCGTCCAGTGCGGAGGCGCTGGCCTTCGAGGCGTCGGCCGTGTCCGGGTAGTTCTGCTGCGCGACGTTGGCGTCGTCGATCGCGTACGCCGTCCGCGTCGCGGCGATGTTGGCCGCGACGTAGGACCGCTCCTTGTCCGAGCGGGACGGGTTGACCTGGAACCCCTGCACGATGGCCGGCCAGATCAGTCCGAGCAGCACCGAGGAGAGCACCAGCAGTGCCAGGCCGATGGCGGGCAGCTCCCAGGTGCGGCGCCAGATGTTGACGAAGAGAAGCACGGCACAGATCAGCGCGATGCCGCTCAGGATGTTCTTGGCGGGCAGCACCGCGTGGTCGTCGGTGAAGCCGATCCCGGTGAACAGCGGCCCGTTGCTGTGCACCAGGTCGTAGCGGTCGAGCCAGTAGTCGAGGCCCTTGAGCAGCACGAACGCGCCGAGGAGCACCGACACGTGGGCCTGGGCGGCAGCGGTCATCCGCTGACCACCGCCCTGCAGGCGGATGCCGCCGTACAGGTAGTGCACGACCACCGCCGCCACCAGGCCGAGCGCGGTGGCGGTCAGGGCGAAGTCGACCAGGTAGTGCCACCAGGGCAGGTCGAAGACGTAGAACCCGACGTCCTTGTGGAAGTGCGGGTCCTTCTGGCCGAAGGAGCCGCCGTGCCGCCACAGCAGGTACAGCCGCCAGCGGCCCGCTCCGGAGACGCCGGCGAAGATGCCGCTCAGCACGCTGACCCCGACCAGCAGCCAGGTGCGGATCGGCGTGACAGCGTCCCGGTAGCGCGTCAGGCTGCTGTGCTCCTCGGCGGGGCTGAAGAACGGCCGCGCGCGGAAGGCGAGCACCATCGAGCCGCCGATCGCCAGCGCCATCAGCAGGCCGAAGACGGCGAACAGCCCGACCTTGGTCCAGAACAGCGTGGTGAAGACGTGGCCGGCGTGGACCGAGTCGTACCAGAGGTGGTCGGTGTAGAACGCCGCGAACCGGTTGACCAGCACGATGAGGAGCACCAGCACCAGCGCAGAGGCGGTGAACACCCGCAGGCGGCTTGAGGACCGCGGGGCACCGACGGGGTCGTCGTCGTACAGCTCGCTCATGCGGGGCCCCCGTTCGGAGCCGGGCACGGCGAGCATCCGGCGGGGGTGCTCACGCGTCGCTCTCCAGCGTCGAGGCCAGCAGCTGGGTCAGCTGCGGCACCAGGTCCGCGCCCGCGGCGACCGAGGCGGCGTCGTCGTGCGAGCGCAGCCGCAGCGCACTGTAGGTGGCACCCGCGCGGGTGACCCCGGCGGTGATGCGCACCTCTTGCCGGGCCGGGTGGCTGGCCGCGAACGCGGCCGCAGCGGCCGGATCCTCGGGGATCTCCCCGCTCGCGTCCGGCGGAAGGACCAGACGCTCGACCACGGCGGCGCAGCCGACCACGCCCTCGGGCCACACCAAAGTGGGCAGGACGTCCTCGAGCTGGACCTCCGGGGCGAGCTGGTCCTGCTCGATCGGGGTCAACGAGCCCTGCGCCGAGGCCTCGTCCAGCCCCATCAGCGACGCCAGCGCCGGCTCCTGCGCGACCAGCGCGGCCGTGTCGACCAGCGCGTACAGCCGGGCCGGGCGGTCCCACCCCTCACCCGCCGCGTGCTCCTCGATCTCCAGCACCGCCGCAGCCAGCGCCGGGTCGGTGTCGAGGTCGTCGTCGAGCTCCCCGGTGAACCCGTCGAGGCCCTCGAGCTCGTTGTCGCGCTGCTCGTCGTACTCACTCATGAGGCACTCCCACAGGTCGGCAGGGTCGCGTTCGGGTCCTTGACCCAGGTCTGGATCGCCTTCACGGCCGAATCCATCGTGGTCACCTTGACCAGCCGCATGCCGCCGTTGTCGGCGCCCTCGGCATCGTTGCAGTTGTCGGCCGGGACGAGGAAGAGCTTCGCGCCCGCCTTGCGGGCGGCCGGGATCTTCTGCTGGATGCCGCCGATCGGGCCGACGCTGCCGTCGGTCTCGATCTCCCCGGTCCCGGCGATCGGCTTGCCGTCCGTCAGCGATCCCGGTGTCAGGGTGTCGTAGATGCCGAGCGAGAACATCAGCCCGGCGCTCGGGCCGCCGATCGCCGGATCGATGTCCACCGACACCTCGAAGGGGAACTTGTAGCCCATGCCGAGCGAGACCCCGAGGTAGGGCTTGCCGCTCTTCTCCCCCGGGGTGAAGGTGACGTTCGTCTGCTGGCCGCCGCGCAGGACCGTGAGCTCGACGGGCTGGCCGGCGGGTGCCGACTGGATCGCCTTGACCGCGGCGTCGGGCGAGGTGACCGACGCGCCGTCGACCTTCTCCAGCAGGTCGTGCGCCTGCAGGTGGCCGTCGGCCGGTGACTTCGGTACGACGGCGACGATCTCCAGCATCTGCTGCACGGAGACGCCGAGCTCCTTGAGCGCCACGGCCGTGGCGGTGTCCTGCGAGCTGGCCATCTGCACCGCGCCCTCGGTGGTGTCGTCCTGCTCGGTGCCCGAGGTGTCGGGGTAGACCGCCGAGCGCGGGTAGACGGCGGCGTCGCGGTTGAACCAGGCGCCGAGCAGGTCCCACAGGCCCAGCCGGGTGTCACGGCGGGTGACGGAGACGGTGGTCATCCGCAGCTCACCGCCGTCGCGGTAGACCTGGTGACCCGAGACCTGGATGATCGGCTTGCCGTCGGGGCTCTCGTCGCTGAGCACGTTGAGCGTGACGCCCGGCTGGTAGACGCTGTAGGGCAGGGGTGCCAGCCACGCGACCAGGAGCAGCACGACGACGGTGGAGAGCGCGATCAGGGCCGCCACGGAGCGCTGCTTCATGGCGCCACCTTCTCATCCGGGTCCAAGACGCACGCACACCGATGCCAGGGCGGTCGCGCGGGTCAGGAGGCGTGCTTCTCGGCGGTCCCCGAGCTCGGCGCCGAGTCGGATGCCGGAGCGGACTCGGATCCGGGCGTCGGTGCGGGTCGGCGCGAGGGCCGGACGGCGACGCCGGTGGAGCGCTCGCGACGCTGGCCGCCGGCGTACGGCTGCGGGGTGGGCTTGCTCAGCGCGGCCGCCATCCGACGTACGGCGACGTCCGGGTCGACCTCGCCCCGGCCCTCCCGGCCGACCCAGCCGACCCACGCCATCGCCACCACCGTGACCACCACGGCGGGCACCAGCCAGAGCAGGATCTCCACCCGGCAAGACTACGGAGCGGTGGGCCACGTACGGCGCAGGCACGCGGTCAGCGTCGTCTCTTCGGGACCGACGTGCCCGACCGCACACCCACCGGCTGGAGACCACCGCGGCGCTGCCGACGCTGCTGTAGCAACAGCTTCCGCTACGGCGTGCCGACCCACTCGTCCGTCCCGTCGGCGAAGAGCTGGTGCTTCCAGATCGGCACCGTCTGCTTGAGGGTGTCGATCAGGTCGCGGGAGGCGGCGAACGCATCGCCACGGTGGCCGGCACTGGCCGCCACCACCACGGCGATGTCCCCGACCACCAGGTCGCCGACGCGGTGCACCGCCGCGACCTGCACGTCGTGATCGGCGGCCACCCGCTCGCAGACCTCGCGCAGCCGGTCCAGCGCCGTCGGGTGGGCGCTGTAGCCCAGTCCCGTCACCCCGGCACCCCCGTCGTGATCGCGCACCCGGCCCACGAAGACGGTGAGGCCGCCACTGGCGGGGTCGTCGAGCGCGGCGCACACCTCGGCGACGTCGAGAGGGGCCTCGCGGATGTCGACCAGTCGCACGGCACTCACACGGCGACCCTATCCGGCGACCGCGTACCGTTGGGTGCATGAGTGAGACGCCGGGCCCCGAGGACCCGCAGAACCCGCAGAACCCGTTCAAGGGCACGCCGTTCGAGGCTCTCTTCGGCGCCGGTGGCGGCCTTCCCGGCGGGATGGACCTGAGCCAGATCTTCGGTCAGATCCAGTCCCTCATGCAGCCCTACGACGGCCCGCTGAACTGGGACGTTGCCCTCGACACCGCCCGCAAGAACGCCGCCACCACCCCCGACCCGACGCCCACGCAGCGGCAGAAGGACGCCGTGGCCGACGCCGTACAGCTGGCGGACCACTGGCTGGAGGAGACGACCGCGTTCCCCTCCGGCATCGTGACCGTCACCGCCTGGAGCAAGGCGGAGTGGATCGTGAACACGACCGACGTGTGGAAGCAGCTGGTCGAGCCGGTCGCGGAGTCGTCGGTCTCCTCCCTCTCCGGCGCGCTGCCCGCCGAGGTCGCGGCGATGGCCGGGCCGATGGCGGGCTTCCTCGGCAAGGCCGTGGGCGCCCTGCTCGCCAGTCAGGTCGGGTCGGGCCTCGGTGCCCTCGCGAACGAGGTGCTCAGCGTCTCCGACGTCGGCGTCCCGCTGGCCGCGCCCGGTCGGGCGGCGCTACTGCCGACCAACATCGCGCCGTTCGCCGAGGGTCTCGGCGTCAGCGAGGACGACGTGCTGCTCTACCTCGCACTGCGCGAGGCCGCCCACCAGCGCCTGTTCGCCGGGGTGCCCTGGCTGCGCGAGCACCTGATCGGCGCTGTGCGCGACTACGCGGCCGGGGTCGAGGTCAACCTGCAGGCCATCCAGGAGCGGGTCGAGGAGCAGATGCGGGGCGTGGACGTGAACAACCCCGAGTCGCTGCAGCAGCTGCTCGAGGGAGGCATGTTCGAGCTGCCCCAGTCGCCCAAGCAGAAGGCGGCGCTGGAGCGGTTGGAGATCGCTCTGGCGCTGGTCGAGGGCTGGGTCGACGAGGTGGTGGCTCTGGCTACCACCGACCGGATGCCCGCGGCGGGCAGGCTGCAGGAGGCCGTCCGTCGCCGCCGCGCCGCCGGCGGCCCGGCCGAGCAGGTCTTCGCCAACCTCGTCGGCCTGGAGCTGCGCCCCCGCCGCCTGCGCGACGCCGCGACGCTGTGGGGATCGCTGCGCACCCGCCAGGGCGTGGAGGCCCGCGACGGCGTGTGGATGTCGCCGGCGCTGCTGCCGACCTCGGCGGACCTGGACGACCCGCTCGGCTTCCGTGAAGGCGCCGAGGCGCCGGAGGCGCTGACCGAGGACGACTTCGACGCCGAGCTGCGCAAGCTGCTCGACGGTGGCTCGGGGCCCTCGGCGGGCGACGCCGGCGAGGACGTGTGAGCCTGCGCGAGGACGCGCTGCGGACCCTCGCCTCCTGGTCGCCGCCCACCGTGGGCCAGCAGGAGCTGCGGCAGCGCTACGTCGACTACCTGACCCGGCACGCCTCCGGCGTGCTGCGCGAGGACCGGCCCCACCACCTCACCGCCTCGACGCTGGTGCTCTCCGCCGACGGTGCGCAGGTGATGCTGACCCTGCACGCCAAGGCGCAGCGCTGGTTCCAGTTCGGCGGTCACCTGGAGCCGGGCGACGCCTCGCTGCTCGCCGCCGCCACCCGTGAGGCGTCCGAGGAATCCGGCCTGGCCGGCCTGACGCTCGATCCGGCGCCGGTGCAGCTCAGCGACCACGAGGTGCCGTTCTGCGGTCCGGGCGTGCACCACTACGACGTGCGCTTCGTCGCGGTGGCCGCCGCCGGCGCCGTACCCGCCGTCTCCGAGGAGTCCCTCGACGTACGGTGGTTCCCGGTGGCGGCGCTGCCCAGCGAGGACCCGGACATGCTGGAGCTGATCGACCTGGCCCGCCGTCGCCTCGCCGAGACGTCACCTTTCGCCGGTTGAGAGGTCACGTACGGCGGGTCGAGTGGCCACCGCTGTAGCGTCCCGCCCATGCGTAGCCTCCTGCGTCGGCTCTGGCCCACGCGCCGCTTCGGCCGGCCCGCCGGCGATGACATCTCCTACGCGCCGCGCTCCGACGGCCGCCCCCAACCGGGCGAGGTGTGCTGGGCCTGGGTGCCGTTCGAGGAGGACGCCACCCAGGGCAAGGACCGGCCCGTGCTGATCGTCGGGACACGCGGCTCGCAGTGGCTGGCCCTGATGCTGACCAGCAAGGACCACGACCGCGGAGCCCTCCAGCACGACCGCGACGGCGTCGCCACCGATCGCTTCGGCCACCGCTGGCTCGACATCGGCTCCGGAGGCTGGGACCGCTACCACCGCGCCAGCGAGATCCGGCTGGACCGGTTGCTGGTGCTCGACCACGTACGTCGGGAAGGGTCAGCGCTCGACCGACCTACCTTCGAGCGCGCCGTGGCGGCGGCGGGCCTCTCGACCGGCCGAAGGTGACGTCTCGACCCGCGGAAGGTGACGTCTCGGCGTCAGTCGAGCTCGTCGCCGGGGGGCGCCTCCAGCCGGGCCGCGGCCGACCACCCGGCCAGGTAGCCCTTGGCGCGCTCGGCCTGCGGGAACCTGTCCACCCACCCCCAGAACCGGGCGTTGTGGTTCGGCTCGAACAGGTGGGCCAGCTCGTGCACGAGCACGTAGTCCAGCACCCATGACGGCATGCCCTGCAGGCGCGCGGAGAGCCTGATGGTGCGGTCCAGTGGCGTGCAGGAGCCCCAGCGCGCATTCTGGTTCTCCACCCAGCGCACCGATTCCGGGATCGCGAGGCCGCCGAAGTAGCGGTCGGAGAGGCCGAGGGCTCGCTTGAGCAGGTCGGCATCGCTCGGCTTCCTGCGCTGCTCGGAGCGCTCGAGCCGGGCGACCATCGTCTCCACCCACTCCGCCTCCTGGCGGCGCGACATCGACGCCGGGATCAGCACCACGATGCGGTCGCCCTCGCGGTAGGCGGAGACGGTCCGCCGACGGCGCTTGCTCCGGCGTACCTCCACCTCCGGCCGAGCGGCGGCAGCGGCGGGGTCCATGAGGTGCAAACTACCCGTTGGCCCAGGCCAGGAGGCGCTCCCTGGGCCAGGTGTTGACGATCCGGTCGGGATCGATGCCGACCGCCTCGGCCCGCTCGCACCCCAGGACGAGGAAGTCGAGCTGCCCCGGTGCGTGCGCGTCGGAGTCGATCGAGAACAGGCAGCCGAGGTCGCGGGCGATCTCCAGCAGCCGGGTCGGCGGGTCCCGCCGCTCGGGCCGGGAGTTGATCTCCACCGCGACACCGTGCTCGGCACAGGCGCCGAAGACCGCCTTCGCGTCGAAGGTCGAGCCGGGCCGGGTGCCGCGTCCACCCGTGACCAGCCGGCCGGTGCAGTGACCCAGCACGTTCATGCGGGTGGTGGAGATGGCGGTGACCATCCTCCTGGTCATCGCCGCCTTCTCCATCGCGAGCTTGGAGTGGACGCTGGCCACCCGCAGGTCGAGCCGCTCCAGCATCGCATCGGTCTGGTCCAGACCACCGTCGTCGAGGATGTCCACCTCGATGCCCTTCAGCAGGGTGAAGTCCCCCGCCCCGGAGGTCGCGATGTGCTCGTTGACCGCCTCCACCACACCCAGCTGCTTGGTCAGCCGCTCCACGGAGAGCCCCCGTGCCACCTTGAGTCGCGGCGAGTGGTCGGTGAGCACCAGGTACTCATGGCCCAGCTCCATCGCGGTGAACGCCATCTCCTCGATCGGAGAGCCACCGTCGGACCAGTCGGAGTGGGAGTGGAGGTCCCCGCGCAGCCGGGCTCGCAGCTCCGCTCCCCCGGCGCTGAGCGGGCCACCGTGCGTGCGTTCGGCGTCGGCCAGCCGCGTCGGTACGCCGCCGGCGAGCGCCTCGGCGATCACCGCTGCAGTGCTCGAACCGACACCGGGCAGGTCCGTGAGCGTGCGGGCGGCCACCCGCTCGCGCAGCTCCCGGTCGCCCAGCGGCAGGATCGCCGCGGCAGCGGCCCGGAACGCCTTGACCTTGTAGGTGTCCTCGCGGCCGCGCTCGAGCAGGAAGGCGATCCGGCGCAGCGCCGCGACCGGTCCTGCGTCGTACTCATGCTCCGACACGCCGCTCCTCGATCAGGTATTTCTCCTCCACAGCCCGTGGAGATCCGTCCGTGCAGGTCAGCGCGGGATCCGTCGCCGCCGCCCTCCAGGATTCCACAGCGTCGTCCCCGGTTGCGCACAGTTCCTCCACGGCGAACGGCGAGTTGTCACCAGGCTTTCCACAAGACCGTCCACAGGCTGAGGATGGCCGGCGTTGACCCGTCCCGGCGGACCTCCTAGGTTCGTGTTCAGAGGAGACCCCCGGCGCCGCCGGACGTCCTTCGCAAGGGGAAGGCGAAGGACGATCCAGGCACCGGGGGTCTCTCCTATGCCCCGCACGGCGGAATCCACGCTGCGACACGCGGAAAACACGCGTGCCGCCCGTGTTGCGCAACGCGGCCCTGTGTGCCGTAAGGTCGATGCGGCTGCGGCAGACGCCGTGGGCACCGGCGGGCTTCCCTCTCAGACCCCGTCGCGACGACCAAGAGAAATAGGCAAGGAGGCCGTCATGGCGGAGAGCTGGAGCGGCGAGTTTTACTGCGTCAAGTGCAAGGAGAAGCGCGAGGCGACCGGTGAGATCAAGGTGAACGACAAGGGCACGAAGATGGCCAAGGCCGTCTGCCCGGTCTGTGGCACCAACCTCAACCGGATCCTCGGCAAGGCCTAGGCCCTGCCTTCGCGTACCTCGAGCGAAGACTTCGACCCCCAGGCCCTCGGCCTGGGGGTCGTTCGTCTCCTGTCCTTCGACGACGCCACCATCGGCTGACCCCCGCCCGCTACCGTGCCGGTCATGCGGACTCCGATGTTCACCCATGACCTCGGTGGTGGTCTCGCCCTGGCGCTACGCGATCTCTCCACGGTGGAGCGGATGCACGACCTGACGGTGAAGAACCTGGAGCGCCTGCGCTCGTGGGAGCCGTGGGCGCACGCGGAGCCGGATGTGGAGGGCTTGAGAGCGTTCACGCGGCAGGGCATGACCGCGTGGGTCGAGGGTCGCAGCATCCCCTGCGTCATCGTCGTCGACGGGGTCGCCGTCGGGGCGGCTGGCGCAACCATCGACGACTACGCGCAGACCGCCGAACTGGGCTACTGGATCGATGCCGACCACGAGGGGCGGGGTGCGGTGTCACGAGCCGTTTCCGCGCTGCTCACCGAGTTGTTCCACCAGCGTGGGATCCGGCGGGCCGAGATTCGCACCGGTACCGAGAACGCCAGGAGTCGTGCCGTGGCCGAGCGCCTCGGCTTCGCGCATGAAGGAACGTTGCGGGCAGCCCTGCAGGTGGGCGACGCCCGGCAGGATGTCGCCGTCTACGGTCTCCTCGCGGAGCCCTAGGCAGATGTCGTGACGGATCAGACGCCTCAGGCCTGGTCCCGCAACCTGTGGATGAGGCGCCACGCTCGCGGCGGATCCGTGTGACAGTGGGCGGGTGAGCCTCCGCCTGCGCCCCGGTCTGGTCGTCGTACGTCGCGACGACCGCCACCTGCAGGTAGGGCTCGAACCGCCGCGGCGGGCGGTGCTGGCCGACCTACCCGAGGTGCGGGCCCTGCTCGACGACCTGCAGCACGGTCGGCCGCTGGGATCGCTTCCGCCCAATGCCGGCGCCGCACTCGCGCAGCTGCAGCGGGCGGGCCTGGTCGGCCCACCCCCACCGACGCAGCCGACCCCGGCGCCGTCGGTGGTGCTGAGCGGTCCGCGTGCACTCACCGACGCCGCGTCGGTGCGCCTGCGGGACAGCGGTGTCCGGATCGCAACGGAGGAGCCGCAGGGAACGGTGCACCTGCTCCTGGCCCACGGCGCGCTGCGGCGCGATCTCACCGACCGGCTGCTGCGCGAGGGCACCGCCCACCTCATCGCTGTCGCCACTGCCTGGGGGTGGGAGCTGGGACCCTTCGTCGTCCCCGGGCAGACGGCGTGCCTGCGCTGCGCGGATGCCGCCCGCAGCGAGCGCGATCCCCGCTACGGCCTCGTGCTCGACCAGCTGGCGCGAGCCGCCGTGGCACCGGTGCTGAACCCAGCCGTGCTGGCGATCGGGCTCGGCTGGGTCGCCCGCGACCTCCTCGCCCATGCCCGCGGGGAGCAGCCGAGCACCTGGTCGGCCACCGTGCGGTTGAGCGACGCTGCGGCCGACGCCCCGCTCACCGAACAGCGGTGGCTGCGGCACCCGCACTGCGGCTGCGCCTGGGACGCCCTGGCGGGGTGAGGTCACCACCACTCGGAGTCGAGCTTGCCCTCCATGGCGCGCAGGTGCTGTCGCGAACACTCCGCGCAGAACCACTTCGTCCGCCCGCGCTCGACAGCGGTCGACCAGGTGAGGAGAGCCGTCGGGTCCTCCTCGACGCGACCGCAGTGGTCGCAGGTGCGTGCCATGACGCCAATCTAGGCGCCTCCTCGTGCCTCGAACATGGATCTGCCCGTCCGAGTCGGACTCGGACGGGCAGATCGTTCACACTCCCGCGATCAGGGGTGTCGGAGGCGGCCGGTCGCCGGCTGCAGCCGGCGCGACCGCCCCACGCTCACAGGACGCGGGCCAGGGCCAGCCGCGCCTGCTGTGCCGCCTTCTCCGCCTTGCGGCTGAGCCGGCGGGCCCGGGTCACGGCGCGAGCCCGGCGCCACTGCTGCGCCTCTCCCAGGCGCGCGGACATTTGCGCGCGCGCCAGATCTTCGAACATCAAGTTCATGGTGTTGCTCCTGATTCGGTCAGTCTTCATGTCAGTTCTCGTGTGTCCAGAGGTGGTGCTTGCGGTTCGGTCGGGTCAGGGTGTCGCTGTCGTGATCACGCGGCGACGTCGGACTTGCGCGGACGGCCACGCGGGCGCTTGCGCGGGATCACGATCCCCTGGAGGAAGAGCTCCCCACCCCAGACGCCCCAGGGCTCACGCCGGTTGAGGGCGCCCTCCAGGCAGAGCTCCTGGACCGGGCATGCCTGGCACAGGGCCTTGGCGAACTCGACGTCGTGCGGCGATTCGGCGAACCACAGCTCCGGGTTGTTCGCCCGGCACGGCAACAGCTCGTCGTCGACCCGATCGGCCTCGTCGTGGAGCAGACCGAGCGTGGGCTCGAGTACGGCGGTCATGTGTCACCTCCTTTCACTGACCTGATCGCGGTGTGTGTTTCGGACATCTGTGGGTGCGGCCCGCGGGTGCTGTCGAGCTCTTGGAAAACAAGAAGGCCGCGGATCCCGTTGTTCGGGTTCCGCGGCCTGGAGGCGACTCGGCTGTCTTCTCAACAGTCGGGCGGACTCGAGGGGGAACCCATGCCATCGCGACGCTTGGTGGCGAAGGCCAGCACACCCTGGGCAAGGGCGTACGTGCGGTCGGCACCCGTGATGGCAGCCGTGACACCGGTGGCCGGCGACCAGCACGCCGGCTGCGCGGCAGCGAGGGCGTGACCGGACGTGGGCATACCGAAGGACGGCTCAACGGACGGGCTGATCGTGATCGTGCTCATCGGGGCCACCTCCTTCGGTGCGTCGTCTCGGACTCGGGCGAAAGAACCGTATCCCGCCCCGCGATCAGGCGGCAAACGAATAAACGATCTTTTTTCGACGAATTCCTGCCACCGAAATTCAGGCGGATGCGGCGATCAACGCGAGAACGTCCTGCCCGTAGGCATCGAGCTTCGAACGCCCCACGCCGCTGATCCGGAGAAGGTCGGCCTGCGAGCCCGGCTTGGCCTCGGCGATCGCCTCCAAGGTGGCGTCGGTGAACACGGTGAAGGCCGGCTTGTTGCCGGCGGCCTCGCGACGCCACTCTCGCAGTCGCTCGAAGAGCTCCTCGTCGTACGCCGCCGGGCAGTCCTCGTGCCGGCCGCGGCTCTTCTCCGCGGCCGTGCCGAGGGGGCGGCCACACGTCTTGCACATCCGGGCGCGCCGGTTGGCCGACTGCGACGGCTCGGGCCGGGCCGAGGCCGGCAGCAACGGGTCGAGGAAGCGGGAGGGCTTGCGCGCCCCGCGACCCCCCGGTTGCCGCGCCAGCGCCCAGCTGAGCTGCAGGTCCAGCCGGGCCCGGGTCACGCCGACGTAGAGCAGCCGGCGCTCCTCCTCCACCGCCGATGGCGAATCGAGGGCGTAGCTGATCGGCAACGTGCCCTCCTGCAGGCCGACCAGGAAGACCGAGTCCCACTCCAGGCCCTTGGCCGCGTGATAGGTCGCCAGCGTGACTCCCTCGGCGACCGGAGCGTGCTGCTCGGCCGCGCGACGGTCCAGCTCGGCGACGAACGCGGTTAGGTCACCGCCCGTCTGGGCGAACTCGTGCGCCTGGTCGACCAGGGCCTGCCACGACTCCCACCGGTCGCGCGTCTGCCCGCGAGCCTCGGGCGGCCGCTGGGTCCAGCCCATCCCGGCCAGGGTCGCGTGGGTGGTCTCGAGCAGGCGCTGTCCCGCGTCGGTCGAAGGGTCGCCTGCCTCCTCGGAGCGGGCGGCACCGCGCAGCCGTGTCACCGCCTCCCGTACCTCGGGACGGTCGAAGAACCGGGCCGCGCCGCGCACGACGTAGGGGATGCTCCGGCCGGTCAGTGCCTCCTCGAACGTCTCGGACTGGGCGTTGATCCGGAAGAGCACGGCGATCTGGGACCACGGCCGGCCTGCCGCGTGCAGCCGCTCGATCTCCGCGGCGACCGCATCGGCCTCGGCCACCTCGTCGGAGCGCTGGTGGTAGGTGATCGCGGGGCCCGCCGGGCGCTGCGCCCGCAGGTCCACGCCCTGGCTGGCCGAGCCCCGCAGCAAGGTGTTGGCGACCTCGATGACCTGGGGCGTGGAGCGGTAGTTGCGCACCAGCTCCACCGAGGTCGTGCCCGGGAACTTCCGACCGAAGTCGCGCAGATAACGAGCGTCGGCGCCGGCGAAGGAGTAGATGGTCTGGGCCGGGTCGCCGACGACACAGATCTCGTTGCGGCCGCCCAACCACAGGTCGAGCAGCGCTGACTGCAACGGCGAGACGTCCTGGAACTCGTCCACGACGAACCACTTGTACTGTCGGCGGACCTGTGCCGCCACCCGCTCGTCCTCCGCGAGCAGGCCGGCGGTCAGCAGCAGCACGTCCTCCATGTCCATCCGGCCCTGGCTGCGCTTGACCTCCTCGTAGCTGCCGAAGACGCGGCCGACCGTCGCGGCGTCGAGGTTGTTGACCTCACGACCCCGGCGCGCTGCGACCTTCGCGTAGTCGTCGGGGTGGACGTTGCTCACCTTCGCCCACTCGACCTCGGCGGCGAGGTCGCGCAGCAGGGCCTGGTCGGACTGCACGCGGTGCCGCCGCGCGGCCGAGGCCAGCAGCCCGATCTTGGACTCGATCAGCTGCGGCAGCTCGGTGCCGTGCACGTGCGGCCAGAAGTAGCGCAGCTGGCGGAGCGCGGCGGAGTGGAAGGTCCGCGCCTGGACGCTGCCGGCGCCCATCGTCCGGAGCCGCTGTCGCATCTCCCCCGCGGCGCGGGTGGTGAAGGTGACGGCGAGGATCTCGGTCGGCGCGTAGACCCCGGTGGCCACGCCGTACGCGATGCGGTGGGTGATCGCGCGGGTCTTGCCCGTGCCTGCTCCGGCAAGCACCCGGACCGGCCCGCGCAGTGCCTCGGCGACCTGGCGCTGCTCCGGGTCGAGGGCGTCGAGGAGTTCGGCGGGCGAGGCCATGAGGTTGCGGCTCCTCGGGTCGGGGACGGGTGCTGCCCACACCCTAGATGTCGGGTCCGACAGTCCGGAGCGTCGGATCGGGGCCGAGCCGACGTCTCGGCGGCTAGGCTCGCGACGTGAGCGGGTTCGTCGTGCGGATCGCCCGTGCCGACGACGCCGCGGCATTCGGCCTTCTCCGGTTGGTCTGGGCGGCCGAGAACGGCGCCGACACCGCGGACCCGGGCTTCGCGGAACGCCTCACCTCGTGGTTCGCCGCAGAGACGTCGCACCGGGTGTTCTGGCTCGCCGAAGCCGGCGACGAGGCCGTGGGCATGGTGAACCTGACGCTCTTCACGCGGATGCCCTACCCCGCATCGGTCGACCTCCCGACGGCGTGGGGCTACCTGGCCAATCTGTTCGTGCGCCCCGCCGAGCGCGGCCGCGGTATCGGCGCGGCGCTCATCGGCGCATGCACGACGTACGCCGAGGACCACCGGCTCGCCCGGATCGTGCTCTCCCCCAGCCCCGCCTCGACCCCGCTCTACCGCCGTGCCGGCTTCAGCGCCGCGGACACCCTGATGGTGCGCACCTTCGGCTGACGCGGCACCCCCTGCTCACCCGCCGCGCGGGGAACATCCGCGCCGTTGGTTAGGTTGATTCCAGAGAAGAAGCCCCTAGAAGCCGAAGCGAGAACACCTGATGGCTGCCGAGACGTTCACGATGTACACGACCCCCTGGTGCGGCTACTGCCAGCGGCTCAAGGGACAGCTGGACCGCGAGGGCATCGCCTACGAGGTCGTCGACATCGAGCAGGTCCCCGAGGCGGCGCAGATCGTGGAGTCGGTCAACGACGGCAACCAGACCGTGCCCACCCTGGTCTACGCGGACGGCACGTCGATGACCAACCCGTCGCTCGCGTCGGTCAAGGAGAAGCTGGCGGCGCTGGCCTCCTGAGCAGGCCCCCGGCCCCGGCCCCACCAGCGCCGGGCCGGATCACCAGCTGCCGGGAAGCGCCTCGCCGTACCAGGCCTCGATCAGCGACCTGCTGATCGAGACGCCTCCGGGCAGGACGAGCTCGCCGCTCGCCGCGCCCGCGCGCAGCTCGGCGCGGGTGAACCAGCCCGCCTCCTCGATCTCGTCCACGTCGCACACGATGTCGGTGGTGGCCGCCACCCCGGTGAAGCCGAGCATGAGGCTGGCGGGCAGCGGCCAGGGCTGGTTGCCGAAGTACGTCACGTCCGCGACCTCGACGCCGGTCTCCTCCCTCACCTCGCGCCTGACGGCGTCCTCGAGCGACTCCCCCGGCTCGCAGAAGCCGGCCAGGGTGCTGAAGCGACCGGCGGGCCAGTGCGGATGACGACCGAGCAGGCACCGCTCGTCGACCGCGCCCGGCTCGCCGTGGGTGATCAGCATGATGACGGCCGGATCGGTGCGCGGGAAGGTGGTGTGCCCGTTCCCGCAGAGCAGCTCGTGGCCCTCCTTGACCGGGTCCAGCGGCAGACCGCAGCGCGCACAGAAGCGGGTGGCGCGTAGCCATTCCGCCAGACCGACAGCGTGCAGGATCAGCGGCGCCTCCTCGGCGCTGAGGTCGGGCAGAAGCGAGCGCAGCGGCAGCCAGGCGTCGGTGGCCGACTGCTCCGGGGTGACCACGGCGAAGTGCGCCACTCCATCGCGGATCCCGAGCATCAGCCGGGCACCGGCAGGGGCCTCGGCCGGCGAGACCCACGCGATCGCACCGTCCACGGGCCGGATGCGCGTTCCGGCCATCACGATGACCCGGGTGGCCGGATCGGCCCATCGATCGTCGATCCAGTCGGTGTCGGCACGCCGGGCGGATGCCCTGTCGTACCGCGCGCTGCTCAACCGCTCGTGCACATAGCTCACACCCGCACGCTAGCCGCCGCTCACCAGCCGCCCGGACCGGCCCCCGCGGCCACGATCCGCTCCAGCTCGTCCCGACCGGGCAGCGGGCCCGGCTCGACCAGCTCACCGCTGCGCACGTAGAGAAATCCGGCCCGGACCCGGTCGAGCGGTACGCCGCTCAGCTCCGCCCAGGCCAGCCGGTAGATCGCCAGCTGCAGCGGGTCGGCGGTGGCGCGTTGGTTGGTCTTCCAGTCCACCAGGAGGAAGCGCTCCCCCGGGCCGGCGTCGGGGTCGAGGTAGACGGCGTCGATCCGACCGCGGACGACCTGCCCGGCGAGGACGAGCGCGAACGGCGCCTCCACGCGATGCGGGACACGGGTGGCGAACGGGCCGGCCTCGAAGGCGGCGATCACCTCCTTCAGGTCGACCTCGTCCTCGATGCCGACGTCACCACGACCGGGCAGGTCGTCGACGTCGAAGAGGTCCTGCTGGCCGAACCGTGCCTCCACCCAGGCGTGGAAGCGGGTGCCGAACCTCGCTGCGGAGGACGGAGGCCGAGGCATCGGGCGAGCCAGCTCGCGGGCGAACTCCTCGGGCTCGTCCCGCAGCCGCGCCAGCGACGTTGCCGACAGGCTGCCCGGTCGCGCCACCTCGATGACGCTGCGACTCTCGCGGCGCGCCTCCACGAGCAGCCGCTCGATCTCGCCGTCCCACTCCTCCACGATGGCCGTCTCGATCATGTCGAGATCCTGGTCGGGCGCGACAGGGTCGGCATCGCGCACCCGCTCCGCGGCCCGGAGCCGCAGCTGAGCCTCGGCACCGGGGCCGGCGGGCGGCCACGGCCGGGCCGGGTCGACCTGCGCGTAGGGGTTGGCGGCAGTCCCACGCTCCGGCTTGTCCAGCCATCCACCTGACACGCCGTCGGGCAGGACATCACCCCAACCCGCCATCACCTCGCGGGTGAGCGACTGGAAGGGCGAGGGACCCAGCGGCGTCGTCCGGGGTGTCCAGACGTGACTGGTGACGCGCAACCGGTGAGCCGCGCGGGTGAAGGCGACATAGCCCAGCCGCAGCTCCTCCTCGGCGTCGTTGGCCTTGGCGGCGGCACGGTAGGCATCGAGGGCCTGCTTGTCGTAGCCCTCGAGCTGGGGCAGGTCGGCGGCGTCCCCGCGCAGCGGAGCCGGCAGCACCGACGGCGAGGAGGTCCACAGCGTGCGGCCCTTGGTCGAGGGGAACTTCGTCTCGCACATCCCCACCAGGAAGACGCTGTCCCACTCCAGGCCCTTGGACCGGTGCACGGTGAGCAGCTTGACCGAGTCCGCCTCGGTCGGGGTGGCCACGTCGAGGCCGTTGCCCTGGTCGTCCTCGGCGGTCAGGTACGCGAGCAGGGCCGCCAGGCTGACGTCGCCATCGACGGACTGGAACTCCGCCACGGCCTTGACGAAGAGGTCGAGGTTGTCCCGACGAGCGGCCGCGGCGGGACTGACGGCGGCGGCCAGCTCGACATCGGTGCCGAGGGTGTCGATGATCCTCCGCACCAGGTCGAGGAGCGGCTCGCCCACGTGCGTGCGCAGCTGGCGCAGCTCGGCGGCGAGCAGCCCGAACCGTTCGCGGGCCTGCGGGGAGTAGTCGAGGTCGCCAGGATCGGCGAGCGCGTCGTCGAGAGCCGGCAGCTCCGCGGGATCGATGCCGTCGGCGATCTGGAGCAGGTGGGCCTCCACGTCGGCCGCCTCCGCGCCGCGACCGCCGCGGCCGGCCACCTCCGCGGCCCGCACGGCGAGCAGCTTGAGGTCGCGCGGCCCGACGGCCCACCGGGGACCGCTCAGCAGGGTCAGCAGGGCGGCGTTGGAGGTGACGTCGTGAAGAAGATGCAGGGTCGCCACCACCTCGGCCACCTCCGGCAACCGCAGCAGCCCCGAGAGACCGACGATCTCGACCGGGATGCCGGCGCTGGTGAGCGCGTCGAAGACGAGCTCGGCGGTGCTGTTGTCCCGGGTGAGCACGCCGATCGCCGCCCAGGACCCCTGATGAGCGGCTGCGACGCTCCCGGCGAGGGCCGACAGCTCCTCGGCCTGGGTCTCGTAGACGGCCGCCGCCACCTCGCCGACGCCGGCTCCCGGAGCAGGCTCGAGCGCCGCGACCTGGGGATAGGCCCGCAGCAGGGGCGCAGCCAGCGCGTTGGCGACCTCCAGGATCCGACGGTCCGACCGCCGGTTGACCGTGAGCGGGTAGAGCGCGACGTCGCGCCCGTCGCGGGTCGGGAAGGTCTCGGCGAAGTTGAGGATGTTGGAGACCGAGGCACCGCGCCAGCCGTAGATCGCCTGGTTGGGGTCACCGACCGCCGTGACGGCATGTCCCTGGCCGAAGAGGCGCGAGAGCATCACGGCCTGGGCGACCGAGGTGTCCTGGTACTCGTCGAGCAGCACCACCCGGAACCTCTCCCGCTCGGCAGCACCGACGTTGGGCTGCTCGGTGGCGAGCCGGGCACCGAGCTCGATCTGGTCGGAGAAGTCCATCCAACCCAGGTCGCGCTTCAACCGACGGTAGGAGGCCACCAGCTCCAGCAGCTCGGTGCGCCGGTCGATCGTCGTGATCGCCTTCTCGATCGCTTCGCGATAGGTCTTGCGGGCCTTGCCGGCGAGCTCGGCGGCCAGCGCTGCCTCGAACTGCTTGCGTGCCTGGGCGTCGAGCTCGCGGACCTGCTCGGGCGCGCAGAGGTGCTCGCTCATCGCGCCGTCGAGCGCCAACAGGTACTGGATGACGGTGGGCGGGTGGTCGCTGAGCCGGTAGACCTCTCCGTTGAAGCGCTCCACGGCCCGCGCACCCAGCTGGTAGCGGGAGGCGTTGCTGATGACGGGCGTGTCGGGCTCGAAGCCGATCCGCAGGCCGTGCTCCCTGAGCAGGCTCGCGGCGTAGGCGTTGTAGGTCGCCACCGTCGGCTCGAGGACGTCCTCGTCCTCGCTCTCCGACTCCAATGCCCCCGCCCGCTCCAGCGCCGCGCGGATACGGTCGCGCAGCTCGGCGGCGGCCTTGGTGGTGAACGTCAGCCCCAGCACCTGGTCGGGACGCACCTGCCCGGTGAGCACCAGGTAGACGACCCGAGCTGCCATCAGGGTGGTCTTGCCGGAGCCGGCACCGGCGATCACGACGGCCGGCTCCAGCGGGGCCGAGATCGCCGCCCACTGCTGCGGGCTGGGAGCGTACGGCGTCTGCATCAGCGCAGCCAGCTCCTCCGGCGTGCCGATGGCGACGGGGGTCATGCGATCACCGCCCCGGCGCCCTTGGCGGGACACAGCGACAGGAAGGCGCAGCCACGGCAGTGGTCCCCCGCGATCGCCGGGAACTCCTCGCGTCGGACGCGCTGCGCGGTCGTCGCGAGTGCGGCGCGCAGCGCCTCCCGCTCGGGGCTACCGTCGGGGTGCCGGTCCTGGGACTGCACGACGGCGCTCGGGCCGCCCTCGAGGATGCCCAGCTGGACGAGCTCGGCACCGCCGG
The DNA here is from genome assembly GCF_029873215.1 of Nocardioides sp. BP30. Classification (NCBI taxonomy): domain Bacteria; kingdom Bacillati; phylum Actinomycetota; class Actinomycetes; order Propionibacteriales; family Nocardioidaceae; genus Nocardioides; species Nocardioides lacus. Next base: position 3,389,389 of record NZ_CP123620.1, read on the forward strand.
CGACGCGCCCCTCGACCGCCCCGTGGTCGACGGCGTACTGGTAGAGCGCCAGCTGGGTGTTGCGCTGCACCTCCGGGCCGCTGGGCGCACGGCGACCCGTCTTGAGGTCGACGATGACCACCTCGCCCTCGGCGTCCAGCTCCAGCCTGTCGGCGTAACCGCGCAGCACCACCCTCTCGCCGTCGTCCAGCTCGACCTCGGTGCTGAACCCCTGCTCGGTCGCCAGCACGGTACGGCGGTTGGCGCGGTGCCAGTCCAGGAAACGTCCCAGGGCGGCCCGGACGCGGTCGTACTCGATGGCCTTGGACCACGGCGTGCGGAAGTCGAGCCGGTCCCAGACGGCGTCGACGTGCTCCATCAGCGTCTCCAGTGCCCCCTCGTCCGAGGGCAGCTCACCGGTGGCGACGCGCTCGGCGAGCGCGTGCATGAGCTGGCCGAGATTGGCACTCTGGTGGGCCGGCGGCACGCCGCCAGCCTCCCGCTCGAGGAACCAGTGCATCGGGCAGGTCAGGATCGACTCCAGCATCGTCGCCGAGATGGCCACCGGATCCTCGGGCTGCACCAGCGGTCGCCGTGCCCGGGAGACCCCTCGCGTGCCCCACCAGGTAGCGGGGTCGGCGATGGGGACCTCATCCGCCAGGCGGGCCAGCCGACGTGCGGCGGCGTCGCGCAGCGCTGGTGAGGTCGCGGGGTCCGCGACCGTGCGCCGTAGCTCGGCCACCAGGCCCGGCAGGGACAGCGGCCGCTTCGGCCGGCCGACGATCCGGCGGACGTTGACGCCCAGCTCGGCCAGGAAGCGTGACGGCGTCTCGCCGTCGTCCTCGGCCGAGTCGACGGCCGTCACGACGAGCCGTTCTCGGGCGCGGGTGCAGGCGACGTAGAAGAGTCGGCGCTCCTCCATCAGCAGCTCGCGCGCCGAGACCGGCGGCACCAGCGTGCCGGCGTCGTCGGGGCCGGCGGCGGGGCCGATCCGGTCGGCCTGGAGCAGGGTGGCCCGCCGGCGCAGGTCCGGCCAGCCCTCGTGCTGGACGTGAGCCACCACGACCAGACGCCACTCCAGGCCCTTGGAGCGGTGGGCGGTGAGCAGACGCACGGCGGCACCGCGCGCACCGCGGTCGGCCAGCGTCTCGGCCGGGATCTGCTGGGCGCTCAGCGTGGCCAGGAAGGACCGCACCCCGACGTGGTCGCGCTTCTCCTCGGTCCGGGCCGCCATCTCGAACAGGGCACAGATCGCGTCCAGGTCGCGGTGGGCACGCCGGGCCGCGCCGCCGCCGGACTCGGCGCCGCGTCGCAGGCGCGTCGGCCAGGCGGTCCCTGACCACAGCGTCCACAGGAGCTCCTCCGCCGTCGCACCGGCGTCGCTCTGCGCGCGGGCACGCAGCAGTAGACCGGCGAGCGCCCGGGCACGCACCGCCTCGGGGCCCTCGAGCTCTGCCAGCACGGAGGCGTCGACGACCGCCTCGCGAAGCAGCTCCTTGGAGGGCCGGGGCGAGCGACCCTGCTGGTGGGCAATCTCCTTCTCCCGCACCCGTAGCCGCCTGCCGAGCCGACGCACGTCGCCGGCGTCGAGGCCGCCGAGGGCGGAGGTGAGCAGCGCCTCGGCGCGGCCCGGGTCGAGGAAGTCGACGTCGTCGGGGTCGGTGTTGTCCAGGTTGAGCACCGCCCGCAGCGCCTCGAGCAAGGGCGCCACGGCCGGGTCGCGGACCAGCGGCAGCTCGTCGGCGGCCACCTCGACCGGCACGCCGGCCGCCCCGAGCGCGCGCCGCAGCGACGGGATCGTCGCGCGGCCCGAGCGCACCAGGACCGCCATCTCGTCCCAGCCGATGCCGTCCTCGAGGTGGGCGCGGCGCAACAGGTCGCCCAGGTGCTCGGCCTCCGCACGGTCGGTGTCGAAGGTCAGCACTCGTACCAGACCGTCGCCGTGGGGGCCCGCGACGGCCTCCGGCTGGAGGAACGCCTGCCGGGCACCCTCCTCGATCGTGCCCGGCAGGCCGAGCCGACCGGCGATGCGCTGGGCGGCGATCAGGAGGCGTGGCCCGAACCGGCGGGTGGTGCGCAGCGCCACCACGTCGGCCGGACGGCCGTCACTGCGCGGGAATGCGGTCGGGAACTCGAGGATCCCGCGCACGTCGGCTCCGCGGAAGCCGTAGATCGACTGGTGGGGATCGCCGACAACGGTCAGGTCGCGCCCCTCCCCCGCCAACGCTCGCAGCAGCGCCACCTGCCCGGGATCGGTGTCCTGGTACTCATCCACGAAGACGTGACGGAACCGCTCGCGCAGCACGTCACGATGCGCCTCCGCCTCCAAGGTCGCTCGCCGGATCAGGTCGGCGTAGTCGGTGGCGCCCTGGGAGTCCAGAACCGTGAGGTACTGCTCCAGGAACAGACCGGCCGCCTCCAGCTCCGGCACCTCCTCCTGGCGACCGAGCGCCAGCAGCTGGGCACCGTCGAGCCCCTTCTCGCGCGCTCGGGAGAGCACCGCCTCCACCTCGCGCGCGAAGCCGCGGGTGCCCACCGCCCGGCGCAGCGCCTCGGGCCAACGCACGGACTCGGGATGGTCCACGAGCAGCTCGCGCAGCACGACGTCCTGCTCCGGGGCCGACAGGAGCCGCAACGGTTGCTCGTAGAGATCAGCCGGTGAGAACTCCCGGATCAGGCCGTAGGCGAAGGAGTGGAAGGTCGAGCTCAGGGCGGCGCCGGTGGTGCGCCCCATCCGGGCGGTCACCCGGTCGCGCAGCTGCTCGGCCGCCTTGCGGGAGAACGTCAGCGCGAGAACCTGGTCGGGCCGCGCCCCGCGCCGCTCGATCCGGTCCACGATCGCCTCGACCAGCGTGGTCGTCTTGCCTGTGCCCGGACCGGCCAGCACCAGCAGCGGGCCACCGGCATGGTCGACCACCCGCCGCTGGTGCTCGTCGAGCGGAGGCACGGCGGCGGGTGCCGGCGGCGGCTCGAGCCGGTACGACGTGGTCATGGGATCACTGAATCATGGTGCACCGACAGTCCGCCCTGCGGCACCATCAGCCCCATGACACGCACGGTGGCGATCCTGGCCTTCGACGACATGGAGGTGCTCGACTACGCGGGCCCCTACGAGGTGTTCAACCTCGCCGGCGAGATGACCGGTGACTTCGAGGTCGTCTCGGTCGGCGTGACCGAGCGTCCGCGCGGCCGGGGTGGATTCGCGGTGCTGCCGGCGTACACGCTTGAGCAGGCGCCTGCCGCCGAGATCCTGATCGTGCCGGGCGGGGCCGGGACCCGACCCCTCACCACGAACGAGCGGGTGCTCGCCCACGTCCGCAGCTCGCCGGCGCAGCTGCTGCTCACGGTGTGTACCGGTGCGCTGGTGGCAGGCGCCGCCGGGCTGCTCGACGGCCTGGCCGCGACCACCCACCACGACGCCTTCGAGGAGCTGGCAGCGATCTCGCCGAGCACCGCGATCGTCCGGGACCGGCGATACGTGCGCAGCTCGGACCGGGTCCGCACCTCCGGCGGGATCAGCGCCGGCATCGATCTGTCACTGGCGGTGGTCGAGGAGCTGGCCGGCACGGCGGTCCGCACACGGATCGAGACCGAGATGGAGTGGGGCTGGCACGCCGAGCGCTAGCAGCACTCAGTCGTCGGCACCCGGATCGCCGATCCGCGGGTTGCCCATGAAGTACTGCGACACCCTGCCCGGCGGCTTGCGGACGACCTTGACCGGCGCGGGCACGTAGCGGCCCTCGGTGGCGTCCCAGAAGCCGTCCACGACGCGCATCACGCGGCGCGCGACCTGACCGCCGGTGCCGCGGTGCGGCAGGTAGGGGTGCGGTCGGGTCGGCTCGTACGGCTCGCGGTGCTCCAGCTGGTCGGTCATCGTCCGCAGCTCGTCGTCGTTCAGCAGGTCGCCGAGCCGCAGCACGACTGCCTCCTCCTCGCGGCGCAGCGCCACCATCGCGTCGAGCACGGCGTCCCACACCCGCGACCACGAGAACCCGGTCTCGTAGCTGGACCCGAACTCGTGCGCCTTCACGTGGCTGAGGACGATCGCCATCTCGTGCTCGGCAGCGCGGTAGTCGTGGGTGTCGCGCTGCATCGGCAGGCACGGCAGCAGCACCTCGTCAACGGCGTGCAGGTGCTGGCTCACGCAGGCGCACAGCATGTCGATCGGCGGGCACCCGCGCCGGGAGTGATCGGCGCTGCAGGTGACCTGCGCGGCAGCGTCGAGTCGGTCCGCGAGACCGTCGTAGGTGCGCTGGACGGATTCCTTCAAGCATTCGGTCGAGCCCATCGACCTCACCTCGTTATGTGGGCGCTTCCCCCATGGTGCGCCCCGGCGAGGTCGTTCTCAACCCTCAGGCGTCGGGAGCGCGATCGTTGTAGACGCCGGCCGGCTGCTGGCCGGACAGGGCCTCGATGGCGGCCATGATCTCGTCGGTCAGGACGCGCCGCGCCTTGCCGAGCGCCATCCCCTCGAACCGTCCGGCCACCTGGATCGGTTCGCCGAAGGCGACCTCGACCCGCACGATCCTCGGCACGCTGGATCCGACCGGCTGGAGCTTCTGGGTCCCGCGCAGGCCCACCGGTACGACGGGGACGCCGGCGGTCAGCGCCAGGTGGGCCACACCGGTGCGGCCGCGGTAGAGCCGACCGTCGCGCGAACGGGTCCCTTCCGGGTAGATGCCGAAGGCCTCACCTCGGCCCAGCACCTCCAGCGCGGTGTCCAGCGACCCCAGGGCCGCCTGCGGGTCGTCGCGGTCGACCGGCAGCATGCCCAGGCCGGTGAAGAAGGCTCGCATGAGGACGCCCCTGAACCCGCTGCCGGTGAAGTAGTCCTGCTTGGCGAGGAAGCGCACGGGCCGCGGGGAGGTCGCCGGGATCACCACCGAGTCGGCGAAGCTGAGGTGATTGCTGGCCAGGATCACCCCGCCGGTGCGCGGCACCCGCTCCCGGCCGGTCACCCGAGGGCGCCAGATCAGCCGCAGCAGCGGCGGGACGAGGGCGTGCAGCAGTCGGTAGAGCACGGAGACGATGATGTCGGTGACCGGTCGGTAACGACGACTCGGTGCCCATCAGGCGGGCAGCCACAGCGCGGCACGCAGGTCGACCGCACCCGAGGGACGCAGCGGCGTACCCTCCTCGAGGTAGGCCTGGCGCGCCTCGGCGGCGAGCCGCTCGGGCAACGAGCCGTCGGCGCGCACGATGCGCCACCAGGTCACCGCGCCACCGTGGCGCGCCATCACCGCAGCGGGCTGGCGAGGGCCGCCGCCGTACACGTCGAAGAGGGCGTCCGCCACGGCTCCGTACGTCGTGGCCCGGCCTCGCGGGACCTGCTCCACCAACGACAGGACCGCCTCGACATACTCGTCGAGGCGGTCCGTGGTCATCTGCTCGGGTTGGCGGGAGGTCGACGCCCGCGGCTCAGTAGGCGGGCTGCGCGGGGTCGATCTGGTTGACCCAGGCGACCACGCCACCGCCGACGTGCACCGCATCGCTGTAGCCCGCGCCCTTGGCGATCGCGAGCACCTCGGCCGAGCGCACCCCGCTCTTGCAGTGCAGCACCAGCTGCTTGGAGCCGCTGTCGGTCAGCCTGCCGACCTCGTCGAACGCGTTGCCGTTGAGGAACTCGCCCTTCGGGATCAGCACCGAGCCAGGGATCTTGTTGATCTCGTACTCGTTCGGCTCGCGCACGTCCACCAGGACGAACTCCCGGCCACCCTCCTCGCGCTCCTTGAGCATGTGCTCGAGCTGGTTGACCGAGATGGTCGACCCGGCCGCGGCGTCCGCGGCCTCGTCGGAGATGTTGCCGCAGAAGTACTCGTAGTCGATGAGCTCGGTGACCTCGGGGTGCTCTCCGCACAGCCGGCAGTTCGGGTCCTTGCGGACCTTCAGCTTGCGGTACTCCATCTCCAGGGCGTCGTAGACCATCAGCTTGCCGACCAGCGGCTCACCGATTCCGGCCAGCAGCTTGATCGCCTCGTTGACCTGGATCGAGCCGATGCTCGCGCACAGCACGCCCAGCACGCCGCCCTCGGCGCAGGAGGGCACCATGCCCGGCGGCGGCGGCTCGGGGTAGAGGCAGCGGTAGCACGGGGCGTCGGCAGCAGCCTGGGCGAGCTCCTCGTTGTCGGAGTTGCGCAGCCCGGCCGCGAAGACCGAGGCCTGACCGTCGAAGCGGTAGATCGAGCCCCAGACGTAGGGGATCCCGAGGAAGTAGGCGGCGTCGTTGACCAGGTAGCGGGTCGCGAAGTTGTCGGTGCCGTCGACGATGAGGTCGTAGCCCTCGAAGATGCGGTACACGTTGTCGTTGTCGAGGCGCTCCTCGTGCAGCACCACGTCGACGTACGGGTTGACCTCGTTGACGGCGGCCTTGGCGGACTGCGCCTTGGGCTGACCGATGGTCGACTGCTTGTGGATGATCTGGCGCTGGAGGTTCGACTCGTCGACCTCGTCGAACTCCACGATGCCCAGCGTGCCGACGCCGGCAGCGGCCAGGTAGAGCAACGCCGGGCTGCCGAGGCCGCCGGCGCCGATCACCAGCACCTTGGCGTTCTTCAGCCGCTTCTGCCCGGCCATGCCGACGTCCGGGATGATCAGGTGGCGGCTGTAGCGGCGTACCTCGTCGATGGTGAGCTCGTCGGCGGGCTCCACGAGCGGTGCGAGCGGCACGGGGTGCTCCTTCGGGTGTGGCTGGGTGTGGTTCCGGGTGGCGCACGGGGTGGCGCAACACCCGCCCCAACACGCGTCCTCGCCTCCATGTTCCCGCACCGCGCAACGCGCGTCGGCACGGTCCCGGCATCCGATATCGGCCTACCCAAGAGTAGGCTGCGGACCTGAACATCGACGGCATGACCGAGCGGGAGCAGGACGGCGTGAGCACCGACCAGTACGACATCGACGAGGTACGCCGACGCGGCGCCCGCATGCCGCGATCCGAGCGCCGCACCCAGCTCCTCGGCGCGGCTCTGGAGGTCTTCGTCGCCCAGGGCTACCACTCCGCCGCGATGGACGACATCGCCGAGCGCGCCGGGGTCTCCAAGCCGGTCCTCTACCAGCACTTCCCGGGCAAGCTGGAGCTCTACCTGGCCCTGCTCGAGCAGTCCTGCGACGCCATGATCGGCAACGTCCGCGAGGCGCTGGCCTCCACCACCGACAACAAGGAGCGCGTGGCCCGCACGGTGCACGCGTTCTACGACTACGTGGCCGCCGAGTCCGGCGCCTACCGGCTCGTCTTCGAGTCCGACCTGACCAACGAGCCACTCGTGCGCGAGCAGGTCGACCGGGTCACCAACGAGTGCTCCGAGGCGATCGCGGAGGTGATCGCGGCCGACACCAAGCTCCCCGAGCCGGCCGCGCTGCTCCTCGCTTCGAGCCTGGTGGGAATGGCGGAGGTCTCCTCCCGGTTCTGGCTCGACAGCCAGCGGCGGATGGACAAGGACGCCGCCGCCGACTTCGTCGGTGGCCTCGCCTGGCGAGGCATCGCCGGCTACCCGAAGACCGACGAGCACTGAGCCGTCCCACCCCCGAGAAGGAGTCCGACGTGGAGATCAAGATCGGCGTCCAGTACGCCGCCCGTGAGCTGGTCGTGGAGACCGACGAGACCCTGGAGTCGGTGGAGAAGCTCGTCGCCGACGCCGTCGCCGCCGGCGGCGTGCTGACCCTGCGCGACCGCAAGGGCAAGCACATCATCGTGCCGGCCGAGAAGATCGCCTACGTCGAGATCGGCGGCGGCACCCTCGGAACGGTCGGCTTCCGGAGCTGACCCCCGGCCCCAGCCGGCCCACCTCGTCAGTACGCCGTCGCGTCACGCGGCGGCGTACTGCTGTTGTCGGGGGCGTCGGCGACGGGCGTGCGACGGGTGGAAGATCGGGCTTGGGGTACCTGCCCTGCCTGACCCACGGAAGGGAAGCACCATGCTCTGGACGATCATCGTCACACTCGTCGGCGGCATCATCATCGGCGCGCTCGGGAAGTGGCTCGCCCCGGGCGACCGCGACAACATCCCGTTCTGGCTCACGGTGGTGTGCGGCATCATCGGCATGCTGGTCGGCAACACGCTGTACTACGCGATCTTCAAGGACAGCCCCAGCGACAAGTGGGACAACATGACGCGTGGCGTCGACTGGTGGCGCCACGTCTGGCAGGTCGTCGTCGCCGCCCTGGCCGTGATGGCGGCCTCGTTCCTCACCGGGCGGGACCGCCGCCGCGTCTGATCCGCAGCGCCCGAACACCCGACCGCGCCTCCCCCGATCCGGGTGGAGGCGCGGTCGTGTGCTTGGTCGGACTTCTACTCGGTGTAGTAGACGTCGGCGCGGCGGTTCTTCGCCGGGTCCTTGCTGACCGGGTTCTGCATCGCGGCGGCGACCGTGACGGCCTTGGCCTTCACCCCGTGCGCCCGCAGGTACCTGACGACGGCGTGGGCCCGATCAGCGGCAAGCTTGCGGCTGTGGGCGCTGTTCTTGCCCGGCCCGTAGGTGTTGCCGTAGACGACGACCGTGCTGGCGGTGCGCAGCGTGGCCAGGTGAGCGTGGAGCGCGTGCTTGGCGGCCGAGGTGAGCTTGGCCGAGTTGAAGGCGAACAGCACCTTGCCGCCGTGCTTGAGCTGCTGGGAGGGCTTGGCGCTCTTGACGAAGGCGACCTCGATCGTGCCGGAGCGCACCGTCGTGCCGTGGTCGGCGACGCGCACCTTGCACGAGCCGGGGGCGATCAGCGTGACCTCGCCGTCGCTGGCACCGCAGACGCCGACGGGCTTGGCGGTGACGTGCAGGTGGGACTCACCCTTGCCCAGCACCGACACGGTCTGGGTCGTCTTCCCCGCGGCCGGGATGGCCGGGGCGCCCCACACCGGGAAGGACCGACTGACGGGGGTAGCGCCGGCCAGCTTGGCGGTGACCTTGCAGGCGCCGGCCGCAACGAGCTTCACGCTCGTCGCGCTCGCGATCGTGCACACCGACGGCGTCGAGGAGGTGACCTTGGCCGACGCGGTGGCGGAGATGGCGGCCTTGCCGCGCGAGAGGGCCACGCCGTCGGGTACCTGGAGGGCGAGCGCAGGCGTGGCGTCGACGATCTTGAAAGACCGCGTGACCGGCCCCGCTCCGGTCCATCCCATGTACTGGTACTGCTTCGCCGTGACGGTGCAGGTGCCGAGCTTGTGGAACGTAAGCTCATCGGTGTCGATCGACCTCGCCGGGCGGACCGTGCCGGCCGGACGACGGGCGTAGACCGGCACCGAGCAGACCGAGCTGTCGGCGACGCTGTACTCGATGAAGCCGTCCGAGGGGGACACTGCGCTGAGCTTCATGCTGCCCTTGCTCAGCAGCTGGTCGGCGATCGGGGCGAAGGTGAAGGCCGGCGGGAGCTGCACCCAGAAGCTGTTCGAGACCGGAAGAGCCGCTGCATACACGCCGTTGCCGTCCTGCGACGCCGAGACCGTGCACTTGCCCTGCGATACCAGCGTGACGACGCTGCCGCTGACAGTGCACACGCCCGTGGTCTGAGAGCTGTAGGCGACCGGCAAGGCGGAGTCCGCGCTCGCGTTCAAGGTGACGGTGTGGACGCTGAGAGCCGTGTCCTGGATCCCCGGAAAGGTGATCGCCTGGTTCTGGAGCGCCGGGACGAGCTGGACCTCACCGCTGCACAGCGGGGTGCTGCTCTCGCTGACCGACGGGGTGGGGTAAGGGAAGACTCGGAAGCCGACCGACGGGGCCGTGGCGCCCCCGAGTATCTGCAACAGATCGTAGGACCACTCGCTTGAGCCGTTCCCGGGCAGCAGCCACGGGCCAGGGTTCTCGATGAGGTGCCCGCCGACCGTCATCATTCCCGAGTAGTTGGTGACGTCGGGGTCGCCTGTGATGGTGAGGGTAGTTGTCTCACCGGGCCGGATCGATGCAGGCGAGAACGTCATCTGGCACGCGGGGGTCACCGCATGGGCCGCGGCGACCGGCACGGCGAGCGAGAGGCCCGTGGCGGCGATGCAGCCGGCCAGGGCGACGCCGACACGTCGGCGCAACGAGGTGGTGATGCGGGGCATGGAGACTCTTCTGTAGGAGGACCGGGGAACTGCCGTCCACGGAGACACTCCGGACCTGACGGCGCAGGACTCTCCATCGGCGCCTGGCGGCGAGCAGTGAGAAAAAGAACGGCATTCTCTTTACCGTCGCGTCACCCGCGCTGGGCCTCGGTGCACTCAGTGCTCCAGCCCGAGGCGGCCCATCCGCTCGATGTGACGTCGCGTGATCCGCCCGAAGATCTCGGCGATGGAGGCGAGGTCCAGGCTGTCGATGACCCCACCGGCGAGCACCTCGGAGAGGGTCTCTCGCTCGGCCGCGACGTGCTGGGTCTGGGTCAGTGCCTCTCCCATGATCCGGCGCCCCCACAGCGCCAGCCGGCCCGCGATGAGGTGGTCGGCCTCGATGCCCGCACGCACCCGCTCGACGACGAACTCGCTGCGCTCCTCGGCCAGGGTGGAGGCGATGATCGAGCGGGTGTGCTCGTCGAGATGCACCGCGAACTCGCGATAGAAGTCGCGCACCAGATTGTCGCCGACGTACGCCTTGACCAGGGACTCCCACCAGTCGGCCGGTGCGGTGTAGGCGTGGAAGGCGTCGATCGGCGCCCGGAACGGCGCCATCGCCTCGTAGGGGTCGGCGTCGAGCTGGCGCAGCCCGTCCAGGATCGGCTGGACCTGCGCGAACTGCACCTGGGCGAGCTGCAGCAGCTCCAGCTTGTCGGCCAGGGACGGGGCGCGACCGGCGTCCTCGGTGAGGCGCTCGCATGCGGAGATCTCGCCGTACCCGATGGCGCCGAGCAGATCGACGATGGCGGCACGGTAGTGCGGGTCGGTCAGGTCGGGAGCCACGGATGCAACCACGGCAGCACCCTACCGATAGACTCAGACACTGTATGTGCGCGGCACTGCGCTTTCCCTGACTGGTTGAGACGACCTGGTTGAGAGTCAGAGCCGCTCCCCTCAAGCGAAAGCGACATCTGAACACCATGACCACCTTCCGTGACCTCGGCGTCATGCCGGAGATCTGCGACGCGCTCGAGAGCAAGGGCATCGTCGAGCCGTTCGCCATCCAGGAGATGACCCTCTCGGTGGCCCTCCAGGGCACCGACCTGATCGGTCAGGCGCGCACCGGCACCGGCAAGACGCTCGCCTTCGGCATCCCCGTCGTCCAGCGCAGCGTCTCCCCCACCGACCCGGACTACGTCGACCTCCCGCAGGGCAAGCCGCAGGCGCTGATCGTGGCGCCGACCCGCGAGCTGGCGCTGCAGGTGTACGGCGACATCACGCTCGCCTGCTCGCACCGCGGCCTGCGCACCGTGGCCGTCTACGGCGGCGTCGGATACGAGCCGCAGATCGAGGCGATGGAGACCGGCGTCGACATCGTCATCGGTACGCCGGGACGGCTCATCGACCTGGCCAACCGCAAGGTCCTCGACCTGTCCCACGTGCACGCGCTGGTCCTCGACGAGGCCGACGAGATGCTCGACCTCGGCTTCCTCCCCGACGTGGAGAAGCTGCTCAGCCTCACCCCCGAGACCCGCCAGACGATGCTCTTCTCGGCCACCATGCCGGGTGCGATCGTGGCACTGGCGCGCACCCACATGCGCCACCCGATGAACATCCGCGCCGAGTCGTCGTACGAGAACGCCACCGTTCCGGCGACCGCGCAGTTCGTCTATCAGGCCCACGACCTCGACAAGCCGGAGATGATCGGCCGCATCCTGGTCGGTTCCGAGGGTGTCGACAAGGTGGTCGTCTTCGCCCGCACCAAGCGGCAGGCGCAGCGGGTCGCCGACGATCTGACCGATCGCGGCTTCAACGCCGGTGCGCTGCACGGCGACATGGCGCAGGTGGCCCGCGAGAAGACCATGCAGCGCTTCCGCGACGGCAAGGTGCAGATCCTGGTGTGCACCGACGTGGCGGCGCGCGGCATCGATGTGACAGGCGTCAGCCACGTCATCAACTACACGACGCCCGACGACGAGAAGACCTACGTGCACCGCATCGGCCGCACCGGCCGGGCCGGCGCCTCCGGCATCGCCGTCACGCTGGTCGACTGGGCCGACGTGCACAAGTGGAAGATGATCAACAAGGCCCTCGACCTGCCCTTCGACACCATCGTGGAGACCTACTCCTCCTCGGAGCACTTCCTGCACGACATGGGCATTCCGAAGGGGACGAAGGGTCGGCTCAAGAAGGCCGAGTCCGCTCCGAAGGCCGAGCGACCGGCGAGCAAGGACGGCGAGCGCGCCGAGCGCGCGCCGCGCAACCGCTCGCGCAGCCGGACCCGCTCGCGGGGCGGTGAGGTCGTCAGTGGTACGCCGGACGCCGCCGCGTCGAGCGACTCAGCCGTCGCGGACGGCGCCGTCGCGGATGGTGTCTACGCCGGCGCCGGCGAGGGTGATGCGAAGCCCGCCCGCGCCCGTCGCCGCCGCCGTCGCCCCTCCGGCACGAAGCCGGCCGGCGAGGCTGCTCCCGCCGCGGAGTGATCGACTAGGGCCTCCGTCCGCGTTCATTCGGGCCTCCGTCCGCGTTCATTCGGGCCTCCGTCCGCGTTCATTCGGGCCTGCGTCCGCGTTCACTCGGGCCTGCGTTCCGCCACTAGGGACGCAGGCCCGACTCGACCCGGACGCAGGCCCGACTCAACCCGGACGCAGGCCCGACTCAACTCAGGCGACGACGACTACCTCAGTGCCCACCGAGGCGAAGTCCCACATCGCGATCGCGTCCGACGTCTTCTGCCGGATGCAGCCGTGCGAGAGGCGCTGGCCGAGCTGGGCGACGGTCTGCAGTGGCTTGCCACCCTTGGTCGGGATGGTGTGGAAGCCGATCGAGGCGCCGTTGTCGGTACCGTGCGCGAAGCGGACGAAGTACTGCATGACGCCGGAGTCGTCGATGCCGACGGCCCACCGCGACTTGCCGTAGACGTGGTAGGTGCCGGGGCGGAGGTTGTCCTCGTCGCTGCCCGAGACCGGATAGGTGCGCTCGACGGTTCCGTCCGAGCCCACGATCCACACCCGCTGCTCGGTCTGGGAGAACACCGCACGCTCGCCCTTGCCCGAGCCCGCCGGGAGCGCGGTGCTCTCCGGGGCCTCAGCGGCCTTCGCCGAAGCCGAAGCCGAAGCCGAAGCCGTCGCTTCCACGCTCGGCGTCGCAACCGCCGACGGCGTCGCGACAGCGGACGGCGAGCTGCTCGGCGTCTGCGCCGCAGCGCTCTTCGGCAAGGAGGCGGCAGCGGCGGCTGGGTCGGTCGCCACCGACCTGTCGGGTGAGCTGGAGAAGAGCCCGAACCCGGCGAGGACGGCGACGAGCGTGACCACCGTCGCCGCGGTCAGCAGCCCGATCCGCCCCCATCGGGGCCGGACCTGTGCGCGATGTCGGCTCACGACCGGCGGCCCCGCGTGCTCCGTTCGACCAGGTGGCGCGCCACGTCCCGATAGGCCTGCGCGCCCTTGCTCGAGCGGGAGGTCGCGAGGATCGAACGGCCGGCGGCAGGCGCCTCGGCGAACTTGATGGTCTTCGGGATCGGCGGCTCGACCACGTCGAGCCCGTAGGTCTCCGAGATGGTCTCGAGCACCGTGCGCGCGTGGGTGGTGCGCCCGTCGTAGAGCGTCGGCAGGACGCCCCACACCTCGAGGTCCTTGTTGGTGAAGCGGCGTACGTCGTGGACGGTGTCGAGCAGCTGCCCCACCCCACGGTGGGAGAGCGTCTCGCACTGCAACGGCACCAGGACGCCGCTGGCAGCCGTCAGCGCGGCCACCGTCAGCACCCCCAGGGACGGCGGACAGTCCAGCAGGACCCAGTCGTAGCCGTCGATCTCCTCCAGGATGGCCTTGAGCACGTGCTCGCGGCCGGTCCGGGTCAGCAGGTCGGCCTCGGCGCGGGCCAGCTCGATGGTGGCCGGGAGCAGGTCGACGCCGTCGTCGGTGTGCACGATGACCTCGGCCGGTGCGGTGCCCTTGGTGAGCACGTGGTGCACCGAGAGCTCCAGGTCCTCCGGATCGATCCCGAGGGAGAAGGTGAGGCAGGCCTGAGGATCGAGGTCGACCAGCAGCACCGTATGGCCGAGCTCCGCCAGCGCGGCGCCCAGCGAGGCGACGGAGGTGGTCTTGGCGACGCCGCCCTTCTGGTTGGCGACGGCGAGCGTGGTGGTCATCGGGACCATCATGCCCGACACCCGGCGAAGTCGGTGTCAGACTGACGGCATGTCCGAGACTGCACTCATCACCGGTGCCACCGCCGGCATCGGCCTCGCCTTCGCGCGCCAGCTCGCCGGCCAGGGGCACGACCTGGTCCTCGTCGCCCGCGACAAGGGCCGCCTGGAGGAGGTCGCCGCCGAGCTCACCGACGCGCACGCGATCCAGGTGGAGGTGCTTGCGGCCGACCTCGGGGACCGCGCGCAGCTGGCGGCCGTCGAGGAACGCGTCGCCGATGCCTCGCGCCCGGTGGACCTCCTGGTCAACAACGCCGGCTTCGGCCTCAAGCAGCGGTTCCTGGACAACAGCGCCGACCAGGAGCAGGAGATGCTCGACGTGTTGGTGGTCGCCGTACTGCGCCTCTCGCACGCCGCGCTCGGCGCGATGGCGGCGCGCGGACGCGGCGGCATCATCAATGTCTCCAGCGTCGCCGCGTTCCTCCCGCGCGGGACCTACAGCGCCGCGAAGGCCTGGGTGAACAGCTTCGGCGAGTGGGCCTCGCACGAGTACGCCGAGCGTGGGGTGCACGTGATGACGCTGTGTCCCGGCTTCACCAAGACCGAGTTCCACGAGCGGATGGGGGTGGCGCGCGACTCCGCACCGGGGTTCATGTGGCTCGAGGTCGACGACCTGGTCGCGACGGCGCTCAAGGACTACCGCAGGAAGAAGGTCTTCTCGATCCCGTCGGCGCAGTACAAGGCGGTGGTCGGCGTGACCCGTGCGATCCCGAAGGGCCTGCTCCAGCGGTTCCAGTCGCTGGGTCGCAAGTGATCCGCGTCGTACGCCGGGCTACGCGGTCTCGATGAAGACCCGGACCGCGTCCTCGACCATCTGCACCGCGATCGCGGCCAGCAGCAGACCGGCGATGCGGGTCACGAGCATGACGCCACCCTCGCGGATGAGCTTGAGGATCGGCAGCGAGTAGCGCATCACCAGCCACAGTGCGACGTGGACGGCGATGACGCCGAGGGCGACGGCGGAGAAGTCGGCGAAGTCGTGCACGCGGCGGGAGAAGACCATCGTGGCGACGATGGCGCCCGGACCGGCCAGCAGCGGGGTGCCGAGCGGGACCAGCGCGATGTTGGTGTCCCCGCTGGTCGGCGCCTCGTCGGACTTGCCGGTGAGCAGCTCCAGCGCGACCAGCAGTAGGAGCAGCCCGCCGGCGCACTGCAGCGAGGCCACCGAGATGCCGAGGTAGTCCAAGATGGCCTGACCGAAGAACGCGAACGCCGCGATCACGCCGAAGGCGACCAGCACGGCCTGCCAGGCGGCCCGGCGGGCGGTCGCCTCGGACCGGCCGCTGGTCAGCGAGAGGAAGATCGGCACCGTGCCGACCGGGTCCATGATGACGAACAGCGTGACGAAGGTCTCCGCGAAGAGCGCACCGGTGATCACGGCAACTCCACCACGGGAGTACGCCGTCCCGCCGCCGCCGACGCCGCTGCGGCCCTCTCCAGCAGTCGGTGCAGCTCGGTCGGATCGGTGGTGTTCACGCCCAGAGGGTGCCCGGTCTTCCCGGTCCCGTGGTAATCGCTGGAACCGGTGACGACCAGGCCCAGGTTGCGGGCGATGGCACGCAGGGCGTCGCGGGCCTGGGCGGAGTGGTCCTGGTGATCCACCTCGAGGCCGCTCAGGCCGATCGCCGCCAGCTCGGCGAGGCGCTCCTCGGACGGTTCGCGCCGTCCGCTGCGGCCCCACGGATGGGCGATCACGCTGACCCCGCCGGCCTCGGCGATCAGCCGGATCGTCTGCTCCAGCGGCGCGTTGTACCGGTCCACGAACGCCTCCCGCCCCCAGGACAGGTAGCGGTCGAAGGCCTCGTCGCGGTGTCCGACCACCCCCAGCGCCACCAGCGCGTCAGCGACGTGCGGGCGTCCAGTGGCGGCGGCGTCCGCTGATTGCTCGTGCACGTCCTCCTCGGTGATCGGGATGCCGATCTCGCGCAGCCGCGAGACGATCGTCGGCACCCGCGCCGAACGGCCCGCCAAGACGTGCTCGAGCTCGGCGACGAGACCGGGGAGGGTCGGATCGAGCAGGTAGCCCAGCAGGTGGACACTGCGCCCGGCGTACTCGGTGCTGATCTCGATACCCGACACCACCGTCACACCGTGCTCGGGTCCGACGGCGAGGGCCTCGGACCAGCCGGCCGTGCTGTCGTGGTCGGTGATCGCCACGACATCGAGCCCGCTCGCGGCGGCCGCCGCGACCAGCTCGGCCGGCGAATCGGTCCCGTCGCTCACCCGCGAGTGGGTGTGGAGGTCGATGCGCACCCTGGGAGCGTACTCACCAGGTTCCGTGCGGCCCGCCGAAGGGAACCTCCACGAGCGCCATCCCGAGCCCCGAGACGTCGCGCAACAGCCACTCCTCGTGCAGGAGCAGGATCGCCGAGGCCGGCCGCAGCACCAACCACAGCCACCGTCCGGCCGCCTCGCCGACCACCACCGACCGGTCCCATTCGCCGACGGGCCCGGCGCTCGAGGTCTCCCAGGAGGACACCGGCCACAGCGGCACCGGCTGGCTGCCGATCCGCAGCCGAGCCGCCGGCGGACCGGCGTCGGCGTCGATGCCGGGGTCGTCGCCCGGCGTACCTGCGCACCGGGCACCCAGTCCGACTCCTGCCTCCTCCGCGACCACCAGCAGGTCGACGGGCCCGTCTAGCTCGCTCGGGCCCGAGACGCAGGTCAGCGTGGCTGTCGCACCGCGCTCGTCGCCGACCACCGCGAAGTCGGTGACCGCCCAGCCCGGGCTCAACGGCCAGGGCAGGTACGTCGGGAAGCCGCCGGCCTGGTCCAGGTGGGCCACGAAGCCGTCGTAGCTGGGCGTCTCGGGGCGCCACAGCGGGCGGACCGGACCGTGGTCGGGGCAGGCCCAGCGCCCGCCCTCACCGACCCGTGCCACGGGCGTGGGGCAGCGCGGGCAACCGGGAGCCAGCGGCGGCATGTGCCCCACCGTCCCGCGCTCGCGCCCACGGGGTCAAGGGCGTGCGGGCGCCGAAGTGTCGCGTCAGCTGTTCCAGGTCACGACGGCGGGCTGGCCGCGGTCGTCGCCGAGCACCGACAGCGTGGCCGTACCCAGCACGAGGAACCGCCCGAAGGCCACCGGCTCCCCCAGCCACCGGGCGGCCAGCGCGCGCAGGCAGTGGCCGTGCGCGAAGGCCAGCGTGTCGCCCTCGAGCGCACGTACCCGCGCGATGACCCGGTCCAGGCGCTCGGCGACCTGCTCGGGCGTCTCGCCACCCGGCGTCTCGCCCGTCCAGATGCTCCAGCCGGGGTCGTGCTCGTGGATCTCGGCGGTGGTGATGCCCTCGTAGCTGCCGTAGGCCCACTCCACCAGGTCCTCGTCCACGACGGCGTCCGGGAAGCCGGCGAGCTCCGCCGTACGCCGGGCGCGCTGGCGGGGCGAGGTCAGCACGCGCTCGAACCGCCGCCCGGCCAGCCGCGGCGCGAGCCGCTTGGCCGACTCCTCCCCCGCGGGCAGCAGGGGGAGGTCGGTGGTCGAGGTGTGCCGTCCCGCCTCACTCCACTCGGTGGCTCCGTGACGGGCGAGGTAAAGGGCCATGGCGGGAGTCTTCCAGACCTCCTCAGGGCATGCCGATGCCGGGCCGGACAGCCGTGCGCTCGGCGCGTTGTGGTGGTGCGCGGGGTGGTGGGTCGCTCACGGTCGGGAAACGGAAGGCGACGGGCTGGAAGGCTGCCGATGAAAGCGGCCGATCGCCTTCAGTTTCGCTTTCGCCCTCAGTTTCGCTTTCGCCTTCGGTTTCCCCGACCCGAACCACCTTCCTGACAGCGCCGGATCTGCCACGATCACCCCATGACCGCCTCCGCAGCCGCGCCGCCCACCGCGCCGGGGCTGGCGCGCGCCCGCCGCGCGGCGCAGGTCGCGTTCGCCACCCAGGGCCTGGTCTACATCAGCCTGACGGCTCGGCTGCCGCGCTTCCAGGACCGCTGGAACCTCTCCGACCTCGGCCTCTCGGGCCTTCTGCTGATGATGGTGCTGCTCGCCGGCGTGGGATCGGTCGCGGCCGAGAACCTGGCCAAGCGCCATCCCAGCGGCCGCCTGCTGCGCGGCGGCCTCGTGCTGATCGCTCTCGCCCTCCCGGTGATCACCACCGCGCCGGCGATGCCGATCTTCGTCCTGGGCCTGGCCCTGTACGGCGTCGCCCTCGGCGCGGTCGACGCCGGCACGAACATGCAGGCCGTGGCGCTCGAGCACGCCTACGGCCGGCCGATCCTGCCCTCGTTCCACGGTGCCTGGACGCTGGGTGGGGTCATCGGGGCGGCGCTGGCCCTCGCCCTCGGTGGCGCCCCGCTGTGGGCTGACGCGTTCCTGCTGGTGGTGCCGCTCTACGCCGCGGCCGGCGCCCTGTTGCCGCGCGTCGGTGCAGCCGTCGACGTCGGGATCGGCGGGATCCCCTGGCGGCCGATCCTGCTGGTCGGCCTCGGCATGGTGCTGTTCTACATGGTCGACACGGCCGTGCAGACCTGGGGCCCGATCTACCTCGACGACGTCTTCCCGACGCCGCATCACCTGGTGGCGCTGGCGACGTTCCCCTACCTGCTCGCCTCGCTGGCCACCCGGCTCGCGGGGGACGGCCTCGTCACCCGGCACGGCGTGGTCCGGGTGCTGCGGGTCGGCGCCGTGGTGGCGTGCGCCGCCCTGGCGGTCGTGGTCTTCGCCCCGGTCTGGCCGGTGGCTGTCGTCGGGTTCACCGTGCTCGGCGCCGGCGTCGCGGTGATCGCGCCGCTGAGCTTCTCGGCCGCCGCCACCCTCGCCGGCGGCAGCCAGCAGCGCATCGACGCGGTGATCGCGCGCTTCAACCAGTTCAACTACGCCGGCGCGCTGCTCGGATCGGTGATGACGGGTGTGTTCGGCTCGGGCACGCTGCGCGTCGGCTTCGCCGTACCGATGGTGCTGATCCTGGGCATGCTGCCGCTCGCCCGCGCGTTCGCCGCCGACCCGGGCCTCCGTCCCCGTTGACCCGGGCCTCCGTCCCCGTTGACCCGGGCCTCCGTCCCCGTTGACCCGGGCCTCAGAGCTGATAGCCGAGCTGGCGTGCCGTCTCATGCGCGCCGTCGGTGACCGGCCACGCGACCACAGCGGTGCCGTACGCGCAGATCTCGGTCCACACGTCGCCCATCTCGGAGGTGTCGAAGCGCATCGCCACGATGGCGTTGCCGCCGCGGTTGCGCGCCTCCTGCATCATCCGCTCCATCACCTCGGTCCGGCTGTTGACCAGGTTCTGCGTCATGCCCTTGAGCTCGCCCCCGACGAGCGACTTGAAACCCGCGCCGAGTTGGGAGAAGGCGTTGCGCGAGCGGACGGTGAGGCCCATCACCTCGCCGCACACCCGGTCGATCTCCCAGCCGGGCAGGTCGTTCGTCGTGACTACCAGCATGCCGCGACGCTAGAGCACGCCCGCTGAGCCTGTCGACAGCCCGGGTCCCGAGGCTCGCTCAGCGAGGGACGAGCGCCCAGTAGTCCAGGTCGAGCAGTACGCCGTCGGCGTACGCGCCCTGGTCGTCGCGCAGCGTCATCGACTCGTCGCGTCCCCGGGTGGCGACCAGCCGCAGCCGCAGGGCCCCGACACCCGGCGCCGGCGTCTCCGCCGTGTCGAGCACCTCGCTCCAGGCGTGGACGGTGTCCCCGGCGAAGGCGGGCGCGACGTGCGAGCCGGCGTTGATCGCCGCGATGAGCTGGGCATTGGCCAGGCCGTTGAACGACAGCGCCCGCGCCAGCGAGATGATGTGGCCACCGTAGACGAGCCGCCGGCCGTCGGGGCGCGCCTCGGTGTTGAAGTGCACCTTGGCGGTGTTCTGCCACAGCCGGGTCGCCATCATGTGCTCGGCGTCGGTGAGCGTGACGCCGTCGACGTGGTCGATCCGCTCCCCCACCTCGTAGTCGCCGTGCCGGTGCGGCTCGCCCGCCGCGGCGAAGTCGTAGGAGGAGAAGTCGAGCCCGGCGGGGACGACCAGGTCGGCCGGCTCGACGCTCGCGGCCAGCGCCGGCACCACCGTCGCGGGCGCCGGGCTCTCGGCGGAGCGCTTGTGCACCATCACCCACCGCGCCCACTCGATCGCTACCTCGCCGCGCTGGTTCGTCGCTGTCGAGCGGACGTAGACCACGCCGGTCCGGCCGTTGGAGTTCTGCTTGAGGCCGATCACCTCCGAGCGCGTCGAGAGCGTGTCGCCCGGCACGACCGGCCGGTGGAAGCGGCACTCCGCGTACCCGAGGTTCGCGACCGCGTTGAGCGAGACGTCCGGCACCGTCTTGCCGAAGGCGATGTGGAAGCCGATGAGCTCCTCGACCGGGTGCGCGGACAGCCCGACCGAGGCGGCGAACTCCGCCGAGGAAGGTACGGCGAAGCGTGTGGGGTAGAGCGCGCCGTACAGCGCCCGGTCACCCTCGGTGACGGTGCGCGGCGTTGCGTGCTCGATGACCTGGCCGAGGGTGAAGTCCTCGAAGAAGTTGCCCGCGTTGATCTTGCTCATGGGAGGTCATCCTTCCGAAGAGCCACCGCGGCGGGAACGGCGAGACCGGTGGCGTATCTCACGCTGATCCGGGCGCCCGCCCTCGCCGGAGGTCAGTGCCGCAGCGCCTTCGCGAGCCGGACCGAGGCCTCGATCTCGGTCCGCCGGATGGAGACGCTCTCCACGTTGAAGCCGTACGGCGCGCCCAACCGCTCGCAGAACGCGGCCAGCTCACGGGCTGTCGCCAGGCACTGGTCGAACGAGACGGCCAACGGGTCCGGAGCGTGCGCGAGGTCGTTGCGCATCCACCGCGGGACGTCGACGCCCAGCCACTCCAGGAACGCCAGGGTCTTGACCGATCCGCACACCGAGAGGGTGAAGACGACCGGCACCGGTGTCGCGCCTCGTTCGCGGCAGGCGAGGAGGTAGTCGGACACCATGCTCTTGGCGGCGGAGGCGTCGTAGACGACCTGGGTGATGAAGAACGAGCAGCCGGCCTCCTGCTTGCGCAGCATCCGCTGCGACTCCTCGACACCCCGCTCGGGAATGGCGACGCCGCCCAGCCGCAGATCAGGGCGGGCCTCGGCGCGCAGCTTCTGCGCCGCCGCCAGCGAGGTGCGCACCTCCTTGGTGCCCGAGGAGGCACCCACGAACACGCCCAGCACCCGGTCGGCCGGCTGCTCCGCGAGCCAGCCGGCCAACTCCTCCTCGTCGTACTTGCCGACGCACCGGTAGACGACGGCCGGCCGCCGCCAGCCACCGAGGTGGTCCGCGAGGAAGCGGGCCGGATCCATCGTGGGCAGGTACGGGAAGGGGCGCTCCTCGGCGTTGCGATCGCTCTCGTCGTCGATGTCGTAGAGCACGAGTGCGTCGACGTCGAGCCCGTCGAGGCGCCGGAGCACCGCATCGGCGATGTCCTGCGCCTGCTCAGGCGTGGTCGAGAGCTTCGGCGGGGTGATGCTGAACAGCAGCGCGCCGCCCTCCCCCGCGATGATCGGCTCGGGCAACAGCGCCGCCTCAGCCCGACTTGCGGCGGTGCAGCCGAGGACCGCCGCCGACGACCTCCGAGCCGTGCGCCTTCTCCTTGGAGCCGGCCGAGGCGGCGTTGCCGTGCTGGGCGCCCTTCTTCTTCTCCAGCGCCTCGCGCATCTTCGCCTTCAGGTCGTCGTTCGTCATGGGTTCCTCCGAAGGGGGTCGGCCGGGATGCAGGGCTCCCACCCTCGCACCCCGGCCCCCGTCAGGTCGACCCGGGACCCGCCCGGCAGCCGTCAGGCCTTGTACTCCTTGAGCAGCTGGCGGCCGATGATCATCTTCTGGATGTCGGAGGTGCCCTCGCCGATCAGCATGAACTTCACCTCGCGCATCAGCCGCTCGATCTCGTACTCCTTGGAGTAGCCGTAGCCGCCGTGGATGCGGAAGGAGTCCTCGACGACCTCGTTCGCGTACTCGGAGGCGAGCATCTTGGCCATCCCTGCGTCGACGTCGACGCGCTCGCCGGTGTCCTTCAGGCGCGCGGCCCGGACCATCATGGCGTGTGCGGTCTCGACCTTGGTGGCCATCTCCGCGAGCCGGAACAGGATCGCCTGGTGCTCGGCGATCGCCTTGCCGAAGGTGTGCCGCTGCTGCGCGTAGGTGATGCCGAGCTCGAAGCCGCGGATCGCCAGGCCGCAGGCGCGGGCGGCGACGTTGACCCGGCCCACCTCGACGCCGTCCATCATCTGGAAGAAGCCCTTGCCGGGCTCACCACCGAGGATCTGCTCGGCGGCGATCCTGTGGTGGTCGAAGACCATCTCGGTGGTGTCGATGCCCTTGTAGCCCATCTTGTCGATCTTGCCGGGCACCGTGATGCCCTGCTCGACCTCGCCGAAGCCCGGCGTCTTCTCCACCAGGAAGGTCGTCATGTTGCGGTAGACGGACTCGGCACCCTCGTCGGTCTTGGTCAGGACGGCGACAAGCGTCGAGGTGCCGCCGTTGGTCAGCCACATCTTGTTGCCGGTGATCTCGTAGGAGCCGTCGTCCTGCTTGACCGCCTTCGTCGAGACGGCGGAGACGTCCGAGCCCAGACCTGGCTCGGACATCGAGAACGCGCCGCGGACCTCGCCGGTGGCCATCCGGGGCAGGTACTTCTGCTTCTGCTCCTCGGTACCGTGGTTCATCAGCATGTGCGCCACGATGAAGTGGGTGTTGATCACGCCGGAGACGCTCATCCAGCCACGCGCGATCTCCTCCACGCACAGCGCGTAGGTCAGCAACGACTCGCCGAGCCCGCCGTACTCCTCGGGGATCATGATGCCGAAGACGCCGAGCTCCTTGAGGCCCTCGACGATCTCGGTCGGATAGGTGTCGGAGTGCTCCAGCTCCTGGGCCACCGGGATGATCCGCTCCTCCACGAAGTCGTGGACGGTCTTGAGGATCTCCTCCTGGATGTCGGTGAGACCTTCGGTCTGAGCAAGGCGGCCCATCGAGCACTTCCCTTCAGCGACTGCGGCTTAGTTTACGCACGAGTAACCTGTGCGCCGCTCAGTATGTCGAGCGCCGCAGGCATGCGATACCCAGTGTGATCCTTTTCGCTGCTTGGGCCCCTGGTTAGCATCGGCGGTCCGAGGACAGCACCGGGGACGGGAGACGACGTGGGCAGCCATCGCGGTCACCGCGCGCCCCGGCCGCGTCGGCGCATCCCGATCCTGCCGGCCCTCGCGGGCCTGCTCGGCCTCGCCCTGGTCGCCGGCCTGGTGGTCGATCTGACCGCTGGCGGTCCGGTCAGCGGCCTGTTCACGACCTCGGCCAGCTCGACCTCCGGCTCGCCCTCCGGCTCGACTTCCGGCCGTCCTACGGCGGGACAGGTGGAGGTCGCGGCCCCGGCGAAGGTCGTCCCCGGCGAACGCCTGGCGCGCCATGTGCCGACCGCTGCCGAACTCGACGCCATCTTCGCCAAGCGCGGCCTGGAGCGGGTGGGCAAGGGCGGCACGCGCGTGACCGAGTTCAAGGTCTCCTCCTTCAACGTCCTGGGCGCGATCCACACCTCGACCAAGAAGAGCGCCCACCCTCGCTGGCCCAGCGGCCCCTCCCGCGTCGGCCGGGTGGCCGCCCTCCTGCGCAGCTACGACATCAGCGTCGTCGGGATGCAGGAGCTCGAGACGCCGCAGCTGCGCGCGTTCGAAGGCGCCGCCCCCGAGTACGCCGTCTACCCGGGTACGTCGGTCGGCGGGACGCCCTCGGACAATTCGATCGCCTGGCGCACGGCCGACTGGACACTGGTCGAGGCGGACCTGACCCCCATCCCCTACTACGGGGCGCCCGTGCGGATGCCGCACGTGCTGTTGCGCAACAAGCACACCGGCCGGCTGGTGTGGTTCGCGAACTACCACAACCCCTCCGACGACCACGGCAACGCTCAGGGCAAGCGCAACGAGGCGGTCCGGATCGAGGCCGCACTGGTCAAGAGGCTGTCGGCCGACGGCACGCCGGTGATCCAGACCGGCGACTTCAACGATCGTCAGGAGGCGGCCTGCCCGATGATGACGCAGGCCGACATGCACGCCTCCGACGGCGCCGAGATCTCCGGCGGCAGCTGCCGGGTGCCGATGAAGCCCTATCCGACGGTGGACTGGGTCTTCGGCACCGGCGACGTCGACTTCAGCGGCCACGTGGCGGACTGGAGCACGCGCGACCGCGAGATCAGCGACCACGAGATGATCCGCACCAGCGCCACGGTAGCGGCGCGCACCTCGGAGAAGGGCTGCCTGACCCGCACCGTCGGCGGCAAGAAGCTGTGGTGGTGCCCGCGCGCCGAAACGTCACCTTCGGCGGGTTGAGAGGTCACCTTCGGCGGGTTGAATGTCCGGTTCGCCGGCCACTCGACCTGCGGAAAGTGACCTCTCGACCTCAGAGGGAGGCGTGGTATCGCTCGACCAGCTCCCGCACCCGCTCCTGGTCGCCGGCGGCCAGGGGCACCAGCAGCTGGGTGACCAGGTCGGTCAGCTCGGCCACCCGAAGATTGACGTTGCGGCACTCCTGCACCTCGGCCTCGAGCTCGGCCACGCGCCGTTCCAGCTCCGCCGTCGGCGCGGCGCTGCGGCTCAGCCGGTCCTTGATGCTCAACTCAGTTACCTCCAGGGGTACGCGCGGGCCAGTCCGCGACCAGGTGACAGGTGATCGACGCGCCCGGCTCGTCGGAGACCGGTGACAGCTCCCGTTCCAGCACCCGGGCTCCGGCACGCTCCAGCATGGCCGCGACCGCATCGGGATCCAGCGCCGCCGCCAGCCGCAGCTCCTCGCCGTACCCGTCGTCGCCCCAGCGCACCAGGAACTCCAGGTGCAGCCGGCCGGCGCCGCCGACGAGCAGCGGCCGCGCCAGCTCGGCGAGCCGCTCCACCGGGGCGCCCTCGGGCTCGATGGCGTCGATCAGGTGGCGGGCGGTGACCAGCCGGGGCGCGGGCAGGCCGACCCCGGCGTACGCCGCGACCGCGCCGTGATGACGCCGCTCGAGGAGGTTGAACGTCCAGAACCGCACGCCGTCGTTCTCGGCGTGGCGCTCGGCGTGCAACCGGAAGGCCCGCGGGTGCACGTCCAACCCGAGACTGGGCACGCCGTGCCAGGCCACCACCGCCGACACGTCGCGGCCGCGACCGCACCCGATGTCGACGTACGACGCCGGCGCCTGCTCACGATCGTGGATGCGCTGGAGGAGCGCCGAGGGCCCCTTGCCGCGGCCGTAGCCGCGCTGGGCGTAGGCCCGATCCCATTCCTTGCGGCTGGTGCGGATGCCGCGGAACCAGCCGGAGAGCCGCCGGACGGTCGATCGCGGCGTCTCGAACTTGAACGCGGGATCCGGCGTACGCCAGCGCGGCCCGTAGGTGATGGCCAGGAAGCGATCGGTGTCGGCCGGGACGGGGAACTCACGATCCTCCAGCGTCGCGGTGCCGAGGGGGAAGATCCACTCCCGTTCGAAGCGGGCGCGGATCTCCCCCATCAGGTGGAGGTGACCCTCCCGGAGGAAGCCGCCGAAGACGTCGAGACCGCGCAGGCTGCCGTCGCTCTCCGGCACCAGGATCTTGAACGCCGCACCGGAGTAGCGCGTGATCCGGTACCCCAACGAGGTCAGGTCGCGCTGGATGCGGAAGGACTCCAGCACCACGTCGGCCGGCTCGGTGTGGCTCGACACGTAGCCCAGGTCGGCGTCGGAGTCGTGCCCGATCAGGCGTCCGCCGCGCACGGCTCCCAGCAGCGTGCCATAGGCGAGGAAGCCCTCGATGCCCACCTTGCCGAGCGCGGCGAGCACCTCCTCGATCGCGTCCATGAGCGGTCGCACATGCTCGGCGTTGCGGCCAGCGAAGGTCTTGACGCGGCGGTTGTCCTTGTCCAGCGCGAGGGGGTTGCCCTGCTTGTCGACCACGGCGATCCGGGCCTCGCCGGTGCCGAGGCGGACCTCCGCGTCGTACAGAGCGGTCTCGTGGCCGTGCTCGTTGAGGCTGAGCCGGGTGGTGCCGTCGAGGTAGTCGCGCAGGGACTCCGGCCACGCGACCAGGTGGCCGGAGCCCACGGCGGCGCCGTCGCGCTGCAGCCAGAACGACCAGATCCGGCGCCCGTCGAAGCACACGTCGAGGATCACCTCGCGAGCGGAGCGGGCGAAGATGCCCTCATCGTCCACTCGGACGTCGGTGACCGGCATGGGGGGAGTCTAGTGAGCGACGCTCAGTGCAACGTCACGGTAGCGGTGTAGAACGGGTGGTCGGTGGCGGCCCGGACGAGGCCGGAGTGGTCCATCACCGGATCGGAGAACGTCACGTCGGGGGTGCCGAAGATCCAGTCGATCGGGATGCTGCCCCCGATCGAGGGAGCCGCGCAGCCGGTCGTGGTGTTCGTGCCGCCGTACGCCGCGTGCAGCGGGGCCTGGGCGGTGAACAGGCAGTAGGCGTCCGCGCGCTCGTTGAGGTCGCCGGTGAAGATGACCGGGATGTGGTAGCCGTGCATCTGCTTGATCAGCTGCACCTCGCGCGCCATGGCACCGGTCCGGTTGCCCTGCTGGTGGTGGTACTTGTAGGTGTCGGCCGAGTTGTGCACGTTGAAGAAGTAGACCTCCTTGCCGCTCTTGCGGTCGCGCAGGAGCACCACCGGCATGTCCACTTCGGAGCCGTTGAAGTACGGGATCTGGACGACCTGCTCCTGGACCGCCTCGAAGACGTCGGTCCGCCACGCGATCGCGTCGCGGGTGTCGCCGGTCAGGCCGGGGTAGATCTGCCACGCGCCGTGGGTCTGGTCGAGGAAGGTCTGCGCCTGGATGGTCTCGAACTCCTGCAGCCCGACCACGTCCACCCCGTGCTGGCTCAGCACCGAGATCGAGCGCGCCATCCGCCACACGCCGGAGGGCCGGCCGGCCTCGTCGCCCTTGGCGCTGGTGTGCGAGGAGCCGAGCACGTTGAGCGTGGCGACCTGGAAGGTCGCCGGCTGCTGGGCGGCCAGCGACTGCGCCTGGGCGGCCAGGGAGGACTGCAGCGCGCCCGCGTTCGGGGCGCCTGTCGCTCCGGGAGCCCCGGAGGCGCCGGGTGTGGTCGAGGGAACGCCGGAGGATCCGGTCACGGAGGGCGCGGTCGACGGCGACGGGCTGGCGCTGACCACCGACGAGGTCGGCTGGTAGGTCGGCGTGGCTGTCGGAGAGGACGTGGCCGTCGTCTTGTCCTTGCCGAGGTGGAGCTGGAGCAGCACCACACCGGCCACGATCAGGACCAGCACGCCGATCAGCAGGGCGTCCAACGGACGAGGACGTCGCGGCGTCATCCGATCCCCTCTTCAGTGCAGGTCTTCGGGGCCCATTGGAACATGCCGGGACCGTCGTCGCAGACTCGCGCCGGTCGGACTCACAGCACCGCCACAGGAGGATGGGCGCCGCGCCGGCGGGCCGACGACGTACCCTCGCTGGCATGCGTCTCGGAGCATCGGTCCTCGCTGGCGTCGTGGCGGCAACGCTCGGCATCGGCCTCCTCACCGGCACCTCGAGTGCCTCGGCCAACGACGCGGTCGCGGTCGGTCCTGCCTCCTCCGATCGCCTGACCACCCCCGCAGCCGCGAGCACGAGCTTCCGCGTCGCCACCTTCAATGTGCTCGGCAACAGCCACACCACAGCCCACGGCGACGAGTCCACCCGGCCCTCGGGCACCAAGCGGATGACGCAGGCGGTGCAGGCCATCAACGAGGGCCGACCCTCGATCATTGGCTTCCAGGAGATGGAGCGGGTCCAGTACGCGGCGTTCAAGAGCCAGACCGGCGGCACCTACGGCACCTATCCCGGTGACGACACCGACCAGCTCGTCGTGGCGAACAACATCGCCTGGCGCACCGATACCTGGCGGCTGATGTCGGCGACCACCTTCACGGTGCCGTACTTCTACGGCAAGTACTCCCGCCGCCCGCTGGTGCTGCTGCAGAACATCCGCACCGGCCAGGAGGTGTACGTGATGAACACCCACAACCCGGCCGACGTGCGCGGCAACGCGCTCGCGTGGCGCAACCAGGGCGTGGCGATCGAGGCGGCGCTGATCACCCGGCTGCGCTCGACCCACCCGGGCATCCCGGTGCTGTTCACCGGTGACATGAACGACTGGAGCAACTTCTACTGCCCCGTCACCTCCCGGGCACCGGTGCACGCGGCGTACGGCGGCACGCACGCCTTCACCCCGACCGACCAGTGCTCCCCGCCGACCTTCGTCAGCGGCAAGACGTCGTACCGGCCGATCGACTGGATCCTCGGCACGCCCGACGTCACCTTCAGCGGTGCCACCCGGCTGAAGGATGCGACAGTCGCCGTGGCGAGCGACCACCCGCTGTACTGGGCCGACGCGACGGTCAAGACGCCGGCGGCGTCCGCGACCGGCATCACCCACGTCGTCGCGATCGATGCGGAGGGCCTGACCTCGAGCGCCCTGACCAAGTCCGGGGGGCGCCACGCACCGTTCCTCAACTCGCTGCGCGCCGCCGGCGCCTCCACGCTCGACGCCCGTACGGCGCCGGACAGCACCAAGGTGCTGCCCAACGCGATCGGGATGCTGACCGGCCGCAAGGTGCTGAAGAAGGGCGGCGGCGGCCACGGCGTGAAGGGCTCGGGCGACGACGGCAAGACGGTCGCCTCCCATGCGATGGGATATGTCTCCTCGGTCTACGACGTGGTGCACGACTTCGGCCGCAGCACCGCCCTGTACTCCAGCGACCCGAACGCGAAGCTGATCAAGCGCTCCTGGTCCAAGGCGCACGGGGCCGCTGATCGGGTCGGCGGGAACAACGGCACCAAGAAGATCGGCAAGTCGGTGATCTCCTCGACCGACAAGGCCCTGACGGCCTCGTTCCGCAAGGGGACCGCACACCTCAAGGCGTTCTCGCTGGTCCAGCTCACCGGTGCTGTGCGCGCCGGCCAGAAGAGCGGCTGGAGCAGCAAGAAGTACAGGTCGGCGGTCAAGACGGTCGACCACCGGATCGCCTCGATCGTGCACGCCGTGAGGGCCGACCCGGCCACGGCGGCCAGCACGCTGGTGATCGTCACGGCCAGCGCCGGGGGCAAGGGGCACGCCACGGGCGGGTCGAAGAAGGCTGACTTCCGGGTGCCTTTCATCGTGTGGGGTCGCGGTGTGCCCGCACACCAGGACCTCTACGCGCTCAACCCGGCCCTGCTCGGCCCGGGCTCGGCGAACCCCGGCCTGACGGTGGGACAGCCGGTCCGCAACGCGATGGTCGCCGATCTCGCGACCACCGCCCTGGGCCTGCCGGCGGTCCCCGGCAGCATCTTCGACAGCGGCCGCGACCTCAACGTCGCGCACGCCCCGGTGGCCACGTTGCCGCACGACCCCGCGCTCCAGCCGGCCGCCACCGCTGCAGCGCGCGCCGGCTGACCCGGCCGGGGCGCCCTGTGCGGGCCGCGGCCGGTACCGTGTCGCCGTGAGCACCACCCCCGTCCGTGTCTACGCCGCCCGCCTGGTCGGCCTGCCGATCTTCGACCCCCAGGGGGATCAGGTCGGCAAGGTGCGTGACCTCGTGGTGTCGATGCGTCGCGAAGGCAGGCAGCCGCGCGTCCTCGGCCTGGTCGCCGAGGTGTTCGGGCGCCGCCGGATCTTCGTCCCGATGACCCGCGTGACGACCATCGACAGCGGCCAGGTCTACACCACCGGCCTGCTCAACATGCGCCGCTTCCAGCAGCGCTCCACCGAGACCCTGGTCATCGGCCAGATGCTCGATCGGCAGGTCACGATCCGCTCCAACGGCGTCACCGGCACGGTGTACGACGTCGCGATGGAGCAGGCCCGCAACCGGGACTGGGTGCTCTCGCGGGTGGCGGTGCAGGAGCCGTCGGGCAAGAAGCTCGGCCCGGCCAGTCTGCGCCGCCGCGGTCAGACCCACGTCGTCGACTGGAGCGACGTGGACGGCCTGGCCCACCGCTCCCCCACCCAGGGCGCCACCCACCTGCTGCAGGCGATCCAGGAGATGAAGGCCGCCGACGCGGCCACGATGATCCACGACCTACCGCCGGAGCGGCGTCTCCAGGTGGTCACCGGGCTCGACGACGAGCGCCTCGCCGAGGTGCTCGAGGAGCTGCCCGAGGACGACCAGGTCGAGATCATGGCGCTGCTGGACTCCGAGCGCGCCGCCGACGTCCTCGAGGAGATGTCCCCCGAGGACGCCGCCGACCTGATCGCGGACCTCCCGCCGGAGACCGCCGAGACGTTGCTCGAGCTGATGGAGCCCGAGGAGGCCGAGGACGTCCGCCGGCTGATGTCCTACGCGGAGAACACCGCCGGCGCCATGATGACGCCCGAGCCGGTGATCCTCGGCCCGGACGCCACCGTCGCCGACGCGCTGGCGCACGTGCGCAACCCGGAGCTGACTCCTGCCCAGGCGGCGGTGGTCTACGTCTGCCGCCCCCCGCTGGAGACGCCGACCGGCAAGTACCTGGGCATCGCGCACATCCAGCGGCTGCTGCGCGAGCCTCCCTCCTCGCTGGTCGCCGGCGCGCTCGACGAGGCACTGGAGCCGCTCCAGCCGACCAGCACGCTCGACGACGTGGCAGCCGTCATGGCGACGTACAACCTGGTGGCGGCGCCTGTGGTGGACGAGGACGGCCACCTCGTCGGGGCTGTCACCGTCGACGACCTGCTGGACCACCTGCTGCCGGAGAACTGGCGCGAGCACGCGAAGGAGGGCCGCCATGGCTGAGACCCGACGCACCCGCCTCGACACCCCGCTGGAGGCCCGCCGCCCGCTCGTCCGACGGCCGAGCTTCTCCCCCGACGCGTTCGGCAAGTTCGCCGAGGAGTTCGCCCGCTTCATGGGGACGGCGCGCTTCCTGTTCTGGATGAGCGTCTTCATCGTCGTGTGGGTGCTGTGGAACACGCTCGCCCCCTCGGGGTGGCGGTTCGATCCCTACGCGTTCCTCTTCCTGACCCTGATGCTCTCCCTGCAGGCCTCCTACGCCGCCCCGCTGATCCTGTTGGCCCAGAACCGTCAGGAGGCCCGGGACCGGGTGATCGCCGAGCACGACCGGCGGGTCAACGCCCAGGGGCAGGCCGACATGGAGTTCCTCGCCCGCGAGATCGCCTCGTTGCGGATGGCGCTGGGCGAGGTCGCCACCCGCGACTACATCCGTTCCGAGCTGCGCTCGCTGCTCGCGGAGCTCGAGGACCGCGGTCCGCAGTCCGCCTCGTCCGAGGACGAGGCCGGATAGCGGCCGGCTGAGGTCCACGCCGTACCCTTGGACACCGTGAGCACCCTCCTCGACCAGGTCAACGCCGCACTGGCCACCGTCAACGACCCGGAGATCAAGCGACCGATCACCGAGCTGGGGATGGTGGAGAAGGTCGACGTCTCCGACACCGGGGTCGTGAGCACGAAGGTGCTGCTCACGGTCGCCGGCTGTCCGCTCAAGGACACCATCAACCGCGACGTGACCGCCGCGCTCGCCAAGGTCCCCGGCGTCACCGACGTCGTGCTCGAGCTCGGCGTGATGAGCGATGAGCAGCGCACCGCGATGCGCAACTCGCTCACCGGCGGCGCCGCCCAGCGCGAGATCCCGTTCGCCCAGCCCGGCTCGCTGACGAAGGTCTTCGCGATCGCCTCCGGCAAGGGCGGGGTCGGCAAGTCGTCGACCACGGTCAACCTCGCCGTCTCGATGGCTCGGCAGGGTCTCAAGGTCGGCCTGGTCGACGCCGACATCTACGGTCACTCGATCCCGGCGATGCTCGGCGTCGCCGACTCGCGCCCGACGCAGGTGGACGACCTGATCATGCCCGTGCCGACAGCCTCGGGCGTCTCGGTCATCTCGATCGGCATGCTCAAGCCGCGTCGCGACCAGGTCGTCGCCTGGCGTGGACCCATGCTCGACAGGGCCCTGCGCCAGATGCTCGCCGACGTCTACTGGGGAGATCTGGACGTGCTGCTCCTCGACCTCCCGCCCGGCACCGGCGACATCGCCATCTCGCTCGGCCAGCACCTGCCCAACGCCGAGATCGTCGTGGTGACGACGCCGCAGGAGGCGGCCGCGGAGGTCGCCGAGCGCGCCGGCACGATGGCCGAGATGATGCATCAGCGCGTGGTCGGCGTGGTCGAGAACATGTCCTACCTGCCCTGCCCGCACTGCGGCGACGAGCACCGGATCGAGATCTTCGGCTCCGGCGGCGGCGCCCGCGTCGCCGAGACGCTCTCCCAGCGCTTCGGTACGTCGGTCCCTCTGCTCGGCCAGATCCCCCTCGACCTGTCGCTGCGCGAGGGCGGCGACGTCGGCAAGCCGATCGTCGAGTCCGACCCGACCGCTCCGGCAGCCGTCGTGCTGACCGACATCGCGACCCGACTGGCCGGCCGTGGGCGCGGCCTGGCCGGGCTGCAGCTCGGGCTGACGCCTTCGAACAAGTTCTGAGCCGATGTTCGGCATCGGCTTCCCCGAGCTGCTGGTGATCGCCTTCGTGGCGGTGCTGGTCTTCGGCCCGGACAAGCTGCCGGACCTCGCGCGCCAGGCGGCGGGGCTGGTGCGTCGGGGGCGGACGATCGCCAACACCGTCCGTGACGAGCTGCGTGAGGAGCTCGGCCCGGAGTACGCCGACCTCGAGCTCACCGACCTGGATCCCCGCCGGTTCGTGGCGCGTCAGGTCCGTGAGGCGGTGCTCGCCGCGGACGCCGCGGAGGCCGCCGACGCCGACCTTCCGCCGCTCGACGCGGGCGAGCTGCCGCCCTACGACCTCGACGCGACCTGACCACCGCCGAGAGGTCACGTTCCGCGGGTCGAGTGGTCAGTCTCGGCTCTGCACGGCGGCCAGAGCGGTGAAGGCGACCAAGGAGAGCCGCCCGGCGGCGTACACCTCGACGAAGTCGGCGCCGACGCGTCGCAGCGTGCCGTCGTACCGGGTGCCGTCGAGGAGATGCAGCACGCAGCGCTCGCCGGACTCGGACAGGCGTCGCAGGGCGCTGCCGAGGCCGAGACGCGCCACCGCCTCCCAGGCCACCGGCGGCACAGCACGCTCGGAGGCGCCGGACACGCCGGTGACAGCCGCCTCGCGGATGACCCAGTCCTGCCCGGGACCGCTCCGGAGCAGCAGCCAGCCGGTGGCGACCCGTTCGAGGGTGCCGCGCAGGAGGCCGACGCCGTACACGCCGATCGCCAGCTCGCTGCCGACGCTCGCCATCAGGCGTCCCGCCAGCGCGACCTGCTGGTACTCGGCCCTGCTGCGGTCGGCGAGCTCGGCCGCACGGTCCTCGGCGTACGCCGCCGCGGCCTGCGACTCGAGATCGTCGAAGAGCGCGAAGAGCTCCTCCTCCCACGACATGCCTGACAGCCTAAGCAGGTGAATCTCGACCTGCGACTGCTCGACTGGATCGCAGCACATCGCACGGACGCGCTCACCGACCTCGCCCGCACGATGATGGCCGGTGGCGGCTCGCGCGCGCTGGGCGTGGGTCTGATCGTGGTCTTCGTCCTCGGGCTCGCCGTCGACCAGGTCGGGGCGGTCTGGATCGCCATCGCGGCCGGCGGCACCGCAAGCGCCATCGCCACAGCCCTCAAGGCCCTCGTCGACCGGCCTCGACCCCCCGCGGATCTCGCCCTGGTGTCCACCACGGGGACCTCGATGCCCTCCACGATCGCCGCCCTGACCGCCGGCGCCGCGCTCGCCCTGCTCCTGGGGCTGCGCTGGCGCTCCCCGCGGATGCGCCGACTGGCGGCAGCGGTGCTCGGATTCGTCGTGGTCGTCGTCGGTGCGGCCATGGTGTACCTGGGCGCTCACTGGCTCAGTGATGTCCTCGCCGGCTGGGCGCTGGGGGCCGGCGTGGCTGTGGCCTTCGGTGTGCCGTTCGCCCGGCTGAGGTCGCGCGGAGGATAGCCATCCCGACTCGGACCTGCGTCCGGGTTGAGTCGGACCTGCGTCCGGGTTGAGTCGGGCCTGCGTCCGGGTTGAGTCGGGCCTGCGTCCGGGTTGAGTCGGACCTGCGTCCGGGTTGAGTCGGGCCTGCGTCCGGGTTGAGTCGGGCCTGCGTCCGGGTTGAGTCGGGCCTGCGTCCGGGTTGAGTCGGGCCTGCGTCCGGGTTGAGTCGGGCCTGCGTCCGGGTTGAGTCGGGCCTGCGTCCGGGTTGAGTCGGGCCTCCAGCGCGACTTGGTGTTCGGGGTCGGTGCAAGGAAAAACGAAAGGCGTGGGCCAGTCCCAGCGTGGCCCGGTGTCTTGGCCGGGTCGGGAGCCTTCCCTACGGTTGCGTCGGGCCACCATGGCTGTGATCCAGTACGACGAGCACGCGCCCCGATGTGGTTTCGCAACGGGGGTTGACCACACACATCCGACCACCTAGGCTTCGAACATGCGTTCGAACTGATCTCTTCTCGGTGGTGGTGGTCCTCATGCATCAGATCCAGGCGGCACTCGCCACGATCGCTGCTGCCCTCGATGACGCCACGGACGCGAACCCGGTCTTCCTGGGAACGAGTGAGAAGAGAGACGTGCTCGCCGCGCTGATGCGGTCCCGGGCGCGGCTCGAGGAGTTGTACCTGCGGGTGGTCGCCTCCGCTGACGATATGGCCGCCGAGGTCGGGGCTCGCGATGTCGCGGCCTGGCTGGTGGCGCAGCACCGGGTCGAGAGTCCTACTGCGCACGCCACGCTGCGGTTGGCCCGGGAGTTGGAGGGTCGGCCGGTGGTGCGGGCGAGGCTCGCGCGCGGTGCGTTCAGTCTCGAGCACGCCCGGGTGATCCTCCGTGGGCTGGAGGACCTGCCCGACGACCTACCCGCCGAGGTGTTGGCGCGGGCGGAGGTCACGCTGTGCGACCTCGCGAGTGAGCACCGGCCCAAGGACCTGCGCCGCCTCACCAACCACCTGTTGGAGGTCATCGCCCCCGAGGTCGCCGAAGCCGCCGAAGCCGCAGCGATCCAGCGGCTCGAAGAACAGGCCCAAGCGAGAGCGACGCTGTCGATCACCGACCAAGGCGACGGGACGACCCGGATCCACGGCATCGTCCCCGCGACGGTCGGGCATCGGTTGCGGACCTACCTGCAGGCCTACACCCAACCCCGAGTAGCCGCCCTGGAGGCCGACGGCAAGGTCCAGCCCCGCAGCCGGCTCCTCGCCCACGCGTTCGCCCAACTCCTGGAGAACACCGACCCCACCCGACTCCCCGCCCACGGCGGCGACGCCACCACGGTGGTCGTCACCATGACGCTGGACCAGCTACAGGCCGACCTCGGTGTCGCATGGCTCGACGACGGCACCCCCATCAGCACCGGCGAGACCCGACGCCTCGCCTGCACCGCGGGGATCATCCCCGCCGTCCTCGGCGGCAACTCCGAACCCCTCGACCTCGGCCGCACCCGAAGACTCTTCACCCCAACCCAACGCAAAGCCCTCGCGCTACGCGACAAACACTGCCGCACCGAGGGCTGCACCGTCCCCGCACCCTGGTGCGACGCCCACCACGACCACCCCTGGTCAACCGGCGGCCACACCGACCTGAACCACGGATCCCTGCTCTGCGGACACCACCACAGACGCGCCCACGACCCCACCTACGCGACGATCAGGCTCCCCGACGGGCGCTACCGCTTCCGGCACAGAGCGGCCGGGCACGGACGCTCGCCAGCCTCGCTTCGGGGCGAATTTCACCCGCACACTCCGGATCCGACTGTTAAGGTGCCGACGACCAACCCGGTGCTGACGGATTCCGGCTCCATCGTCACAGACCCGTTGCGCAGCGCGGAGGCCCCGACAGGCTGAGCCGGTCGGACATGTTCATCATCGGGAGGCAGTATGCGCAGGTCGTTCAGGTCCATCGCGGTCAAGGGCGCCCTGGCAGCCCTGGTCGGAGCGGGTCTCGCCACGGTGGGGGCGCCGATCGCGACCGCCCACGCTGCGGCCCCCCAGCCGACCGAGCAGCAGATCGACCAGGCGGCGACCCGCGTGTCGGCCGCCCAGCCCGCCCGGTTGCCGGCCTACAACCCGCCCTCGATCAAGTGGGGCCGGTGCGCCGACACCGGTCTGCGCAAGGCCCACGCGGTGTGCGGCATGCTGATCGTTCCCCTCGACTACAAGCGGCCGCACGGGACGAAGATCAAGCTGGCCGTCTCGAAGATCAAGCACAAGACCAGCGCCGCGAAGTACCAGGGCGTGATGCTGGTCAACCCGGGCGGACCGGGCGGCTCGGGCCTCCGGCTCTCACAGCTGGGTGCGGCCGTGCCGCACGGTGGCGGGAAGCCCTACGACTGGATCGGCTTCGACCCCCGCGGCGTCGGCCAAAGCAAGCCGGCGCTGCGTTGCGACGACGACTACCTCGCGGGCGGTAGGCCCTCCTACGACCCTGCTGCCGGCACGGAGGCCTTCTGGTCGGCGAAGACCGCTGCGTACGCCCACGCCTGCAAGAAGGAGTCGCCGGCCCGCGCTCGCCTGCTCCGACACGACCACACGACCGACTCGGTGGCGGACATGGAGAGCCTGCGCAAGGCCCTGCACGCCTCCAAGATCAACTACTACGGCTTCTCCTACGGCACGTACCTGGGCCAGGTGTACGCGACGCTGCACCCCAACCGCGTCCGCCGCTTCGTCCTCGACGGCGTCGTCGACCCACGCGACGTCTGGTACCAGTCCAATCTGGCTCAGGACACCGCGTTCGAGGCCAACGCCGACACATTCTTCGACTGGGTCGCCGCGAACGACCCGACGTACCACCTCGGCACCAGCGGCACCGGCGTGCGCCAGCTCTACTACACCGTTCTCGCCAACCTCTCCCAGCACCCGATCAACGGCTTCGGTGCGGCCGACTGGAACGACGTGTTCACCGGCGCCGGCTACTACGTCTACGACTGGGACGCGTACGCCCACATCCTGGTCTCCGCCCAGAAGGGCGACCTGGCGCCGGCGAAGGCCATGTACGGCGACCAGAGCGGTCCGGGCGCGGACAACGAGTACGCCGGGTACCTGGCCGTCCAGTGCACCGACGCCTCCTCGCCGTCGTGGAGCCAGCAGCTGCGTGACGCAGCTGCGCTCGCTCCGCGGGCGCCGTTCCTGACCTGGAACAACACCTGGTTCAACGCCCCGTGCCGCGACTGGCCGGTCAAGCCGACGCGGCCGGTGCACGTCACCGGCCGGCACGTGCCCCCGATCCTGCTGATCGAGGAGACTCACGACGCCGCCACGCCTTGGGCAGGAGCGATCGAGGTGCGCAAGCGCTTCCCCAAGGCCCGCCTGATCGAGGGAGTGGACGGTACGACGCACGCGGGCTCGCTCTCCGGCGTGCGGTGCACCGACGATCGGATCGCGGCGTACCTGCTCCACGGCAAGCTGTTCAAGCGCAAGCATGGAGCCGACCGCGCTGACCTGAGGTGCCCGCCGGTTCCGACACCCGTCCCGACGCCGGTCAGTGCGTCCGGCGCGTCGTCCTCGCGGTTGGCGCCAGGCTCGACGACTGTCGATCCCCTGGGCAGCCTCCGCAGCCTCATCGAGACGGCTGCCCTCGGCGGCCGGTGACGCCTCGGCGACCACCGGGCGCAGCGTCCCCATGCTGCTCGTCTGCGCCTGGGCGGCGGTCCGCGGTCATCCGGTGAGGGCGACGCCTCCCCCGCGAGCCGGTTGAACGTGCTCATGTTGTCCTGAGCTCAGCAGCAGGCGCGTCGAGCCGTGCCTGCACACCGACGCGTCGGCGCGTCGGCGCGTCGGCGCGTCGGCGCGTCGGCGCGTCGGCGCGTCGGCGCGTCGGCGCGTCGGCGCGTCGGCGCAGTATCTCGAGTTTCCACAGCATGCCAACGGTTGTTGACACCAGTGGCAAAGCGGCGTTGAGATAAGCAAACCAACGCAAACGCAAGGATTCTCGGGATGAACACTTCACCGCGTCGCGTCATCATCCGGGCAACGGCACTTGCCCTTC
Organism: Nocardioides sp. BP30; assembly: GCF_029873215.1. Lineage (NCBI taxonomy): Bacteria > Bacillati > Actinomycetota > Actinomycetes > Propionibacteriales > Nocardioidaceae > Nocardioides > Nocardioides lacus. The sequence goes on from NZ_CP123620.1 coordinate 3,427,403, forward strand.
TCGCCACGACCGCCCTGCTCGCCGTCGTGGCAGAGCTCGGTCCCTCTGTCGACCTCGGTGCCAGGCAGCAGTTCGCCGTGCTGCTCGGCCAGTGGTGCACCCTTGTGCTGCTCGGCTGCGCCGGCTGGGCCTGGCTCATCACCATGCTGGTGCTCACCGAAGCAGCTCGCGGCGCCACCGCCGAACGACTCCGACCTCGGCGGCCCGGCGTTCCGTCGGCCTACCGTCGGCTCGTGCTGGCCGCCTGCGGCTTGGTGCTCTCGGCCGGCGCGGGCGCCCCGGCACTGGCGACTCCGGGCCCGGTGCACCTCGGACCAGCACCGGCAGCGGCAGGAGCACCGGCGGCACTGCCCGCGCCGCCGGCGCGCGCACCCGTCGCATCCATCTCGCGGGTCGACCGGCAGCATCACGCCGACAGCGATCCCATCGCCGTCCACGTCGGCGATTCGCTCTGGCGGTTGACCGCCGAGCGTCTCTCGCCCGATGCCGACGACGCCACCATCGACCACGCCTGGCGGCGGCTCTACGCCGCCAACGTCGACCTGATCGGCAGCGACCCGGACCGCATCGAGCCCGGCCAGCTGCTCGATCGGCCCCGAGGCTGGTGAGCACGATGACCGAGTGGGACGAGGCCAGGCAGGTTCCCCGTCGGGTCGGGATCGCGGAGGTGCAGGGCACGTTGGCGCTGGAGCTGCAGCCGCGCGAGGCGCCGCCGTACGGGCTGCCGCGCAGCACCCGGTGGTGCACAGCGACGGATGCGTGCGACGGCGACCACGCGGCCGACGGGCGGTGCCGACCCGAAGAGCGCAGGCATGCCGGCGCGACCGCCCGGAGCGACACCCACGACACCGAAGACGCCCACACCGACGACACCGACCACGCCGCGGGGGTCGTCCCGATCGATCGTGCCCGGCGCCGGACGCACCACGACCTCGACGGATGGGTGAGTCGGTTCGCACAGGCCGCGGTCGAGATCGTCGGCGGTGATCGCCCGGTGAGCCAGCTCCTACGCTGGACGAGCGCCGACGTCTATGCCGAGCTCGAGCGTCGCGCCGTCCTGGTCGCCCGGGCCGGCCACCACCAACCGGGACAGGGCCGCGTGCAGCCCGTCCGCCCGAAGGTGCTCAGCGCGCACTCCTTCTTCGTCACCCCGCAGGTGGTCGAGGCCAGCGTCCACGTCAGGTACGGCGCCCGCTCGCGGGCCCTGGCCGCGCGCTTCGAGACCCGGCAGGGCCGGTGGGTGTGCACCGCGCTGGAGTGGGCCTGAGGTCGGCGAACGCGACGAGGGCCCGGCCGACCGGCCGGGCCCTCGTCGCACACGGATCAGCGGTCGACCGCTCCGTGGCACTGCTTGAACTTCTTGCCTGAGCCGCACGGGCAGGGCTGGTTGCGCCCGACGCCGGCGTACGGGTCGACCTTCGGCCGGCCCTGGGTCACCACGGCCGCCTCGCCGTCCTCGGCCGGGGCGCTGTAGCTCAACTGCTGCGGAGTGTTCGGTCGCTCCAGGCCCTTGGCCCGGAACTGCGGCGCCACCATCGACTCGGCCTCGGCGGCGTGGTCGTGGCCGTCGTGGTCGTGGCCAGCCTCGTCGTCGTCATCGTCCTCGTCGTCCTCGACGCCGCTGTCAGGCAGGCCGGTGATGGTGAGGTGCTGGTGGTCGCCGTGCTCCTCGACCTCGACCTCGAGGTTGAACAGGAAGCCGACGGACTCCTCCTTGATGCCGTCCATCATGGTGGCGAACATCTCGAAGCCCTCCTTCTGGTACTCGACCAGAGGATCGCGCTGGCTGTAGGCGCGCAGGTAGATGCCCTCGCGCAGGTAGTCCATCTCGTAGAGGTGCTCACGCCACTTGCGGTCGAGCACCGACAGCAGCACCTGCCGCTCGAGCTCGCGCATGACCTCCTCGCCGACCTGCTCCTCGCGGCTGTCGTAGGCAGCCTGGGCATCCTCCTTGAGCGCGGCGATGATCTCCTCACGCTCCAGGTTGGCCTTCTCGCCGACCTCCTCGATCAGCTTCTCCGGACCGAACGAGACCGGCCACAGCTGGCGCAGGTCGGTCCACAGCTGGTCGAGGTCCCACTCCTCGGCGAAGTCCTGGGTCGCGCCGGTGACGATGCCGGTGACGGTGTCGTCGATGAACGTGCGGACCTGCTCCTCGATGTCGCGGCCGGCGAGCACCTCCCGACGCTCGGCGTAGATGACCTTGCGCTGCCGGTCCATCACGTCGTCGTACTTGAGGACGTTCTTGCGCGACTCGAAGTTCTGCGACTCCACCTGCGCCTGCGCCGAGGCGATCGCGTTGGTGACGCGCTTGTTCTCGATCGGCACGTCGTCCGGGATCTTCAGCATGACCAGGATGCGGTCCACCCAGTCGGACTTGAACAGCCGCATGAGCTCGTCCTGCAGCGAGAGGTAGAACCGGGACTCGCCCGGGTCGCCCTGACGGCCCGAACGGCCGCGCAGCTGGTTGTCGATCCGGCGCGACTCGTGCCGCTCGGTCCCGATCACGTACAGGCCGCCGAGGGCGGTGACCTCGTCGTGCTCGGTGGCGACGCGCTCCTTGAAGGACTCGACGGTCGGCTGCCAGGCCTCCTGATAGGCCTCCGCCGTCTCGCCGGTCGGCTCCAGCCCGCGCTTGCGCAGCTCCTGGTCGGCGAGGAACTCCACCGAGCCACCGAGCATGATGTCGGTGCCTCGACCGGCCATGTTGGTCGCGACAGTGACGGCGCCCTTGTGCCCGGCCAGAGCAACGATCTTCGCCTCGTCGGCGTGGAACTTCGCGTTGAGCACCGTGTGCGCCACGCCTCGCTGGCGCAGCTTGTGGCCCAGGTACTCCGACTTCTCCACCGAGACGGTGCCGACCAGCACGGGCTGGCCCTTCGCGTGCCGCTCGACGATGTCCTCCACCACCGCGTCGTACTTGGCCTCCTCGGTCCGGTAGACGAGGTCGGCCTGGTCGATGCGCGCAGCCGGCTTGTTGGTCGGGATCGGCACCACGCCGAGGCCGTAGATCTTGTCGAACTCGCTCGCCTCGGTCATGGCCGTACCGGTCATGCCGGAGAGCTTGTCGTACATGCGGAAGTAGTTCTGCAGGGTGATGGTCGCGAGGGTCTGGTACTCCTCCTTGACCTCCACACCCTCCTTGGCCTCGATCGCCTGGTGGAGGCCGTCGTTGTAGCGACGGCCGGAGAGGATGCGGCCGGTGTGCTCGTCGACGATGAGCACCTCGCCGTCCTGGACGACGTACTCCTTGTCGCGCCGGAACAGCTCCTTGGCCTTGATGGAGTTGTTCATGAACGAGATCAGCGGAGTGTTCACGCTGTCGTAGAGGTTCTCGATGCCGAGCGAGTCCTCGACGACGGTGATGCCGTCCTCCAGCACCGAGATGGTGCGCTTCTTCTCGTCGACCTCGTAGTGGACGTCGATCTGCATGTTCGCGGCGATCCGGGCGAACTCGTCGTACCACTTGACGTCGTCCTCGGTGGGACCGCTGATGATCAGCGGCGTGCGGGCCTCGTCGATGAGGATCGAGTCGACCTCGTCGACCACGGCGAAGAAGTGGCCGCGCTGCACCAGGTCCTCGATCGAGCCCGCCATGTTGTCGCGCAGGTAGTCGAAGCCGAGCTCGTTGTTGGTCGCGTAGGTGATGTCGCAGTTGTACGCCGCGCGCCGGGCCGGCGGGTCCAGGTCGGGTGTGATGACGCCGACCGTCAGACCCAGCCAGTGGTAGACACGGCCCATCTGCTCGGACTGGTAGGTGGCCAGGTAGTCGTTGACGGTGACGACGTGCACGCCCTCACCGGCGATGGCGTTGAGGTACGCCGGGAGCGTGGCGACGAGGGTCTTGCCCTCACCGGTCTTCATCTCGGCGATGTTGCCGAGGTGGAGCGCGGCGCCACCCATGATCTGGACGTCGAAGTGGCGCATCCCCAGGACGCGGCGGGAGGCCTCGCGAACGGTGGCGAACGCCTCCGGCATGAGGTCGTCGAGAGCCTCGCCGGCCGCATACCGCTCCCGGAACTCCGCCGTCATGGCCTGGAGCTCCTCGTCGGTCATCTTCTCGAACTCGGGCTCGAGAGCGTTGACCTGCTTGGCGACCACTTCGAGCTGGCGCAGGATCTTTCCTTCGCCGATGCGGAGGATCTTGTCGAGAATGGCCACGAGGGCTGGCTCCTTGTGTCAAGACGTTGCTATGAGCGCGCTCACTCTACCCGTGCGGCAATGCGGCGAGGGCCGCAGCCAGATCTCCGCGCATCTCGACGGCGATGTCCTCCAGCCCGAGCCACCCGGCCAGCCGGTCCAGCTCGGCCCCCAGGTGCTCCACTGTCTCGGGCGGCGCGAGGGCCTCGGCGTACGCGCCCTTGACGATCAGCCGTCGTGACGGCCGGTCGGCCTTGAGGTCGACCCGCCCCACGATCCGGTCGCCGAGCAGGAACGGCAGCACGTAGTAGCCGTGCACCCGCTTGGCTGCCGGCGTGTAGATCTCGATGCGGTACAGGAACTCGAAGAGCGCCTCGGTCCGCGCGCGTTCCCACACCACCGGATCGAACGGGCTGAGCAGCGCACGGGCCGCGACCCGGCGTGGCAGCCGCGCATCCCGGTGCAGGTACGCCGGACGCCGCCAGCCCTCGACCGCCACCGGCAGGAGCTCACCGTCCTCCACCAGGCTCCGCACCGCCTCGGCGGCGTCGGCCACCCCCATCCGGTAGTAGTCGCGCAGATCGGCGGCGGTCGCCACCCCGTGGGATCGGGCCGCGCGGCGGATCAGCTCGCGGTGGGCCTCAGCGGGAGTCGGCGTGGGAAGGGCGAGGATCTCGGCGGGGATCACGCGGTCGGGCAGGTCGTAGAGCACCTCGAACTGGCTGGTGCGGCCGGCGATCGCGAGGTCACCGGTGGTGTAGAGCCAGTCCAGCACGCGGCGCGCGTTGGACCAGTTCCATCCCCAGTGCTCCTTGGCCCGGGGCAGCCCCGCGTCGAGCTCACGTGCCGTGGAGGCGCCGCGCTCACGGATCTCCGCGACCAGGCTCTCGGCCAGACCGGGCTCGGCCTCGACGATCGACCACTTGCCGCGCCGGTCGCGGTAGTGCTGCATGCGGTGCTGCATGACCGGCCACAGCTCGACGGGCATCAACGCCTGCACGTGCGCCCAGTACTCCACCAGCCGCCGCCGGCTGCGACCGGTCGAGGCGCGCCGCAGCAGGTCGACGTCGTAGACGCCCATCCGGGAGTAGAGCGGCATGAAGTGGGCCCGCTGCAGCACGTTGACGCTGTCCACCTGCAGGACACCGGTGCGATCGACGGTGCGCTGCAGGGTGCGCATCGTGGGCGGCTCGTGCGGCGGGTCGAGGAACCCCTGCGCTGCGAGGGCGATCCGACGCGCTTGGGCCAGTGAGAGCGACTCCACGGAGGTCACCTTAAACAAGTCCAGAGGTCAGTCTCCGCGGGTTGAGTGTCCAGCGACCTGGACACTCAACCCGCGGAAACTGACCTGTCGACTGCTCAGGGGAGGTCGAGGAGCTTCTCCCGGACGGCGTACATGACCGCCTCCATCCGCGAATGCAGCTGCAGCTTCTCCAAGATGTTGCGGACGTGGTTCTTGACGGTGTTCTCGGAGATGAACAGCTGCTTGGCGACCTCGCGGTTGTTCAGCCCACGGGCGACCAGCCGCAGCACCTCGAGCTCGCGCTCGGTCAGGCGCAGGCCGCCGGGGCTCTCCCGCTCGGGGCGCGACATCTGCTTGAACTCGTCGATCAGCTTGACCGCCATCGACGGGCTGATCAGCGACTGCCCATCGGCCACCACTCGGACCGCCTGGGACACCTCCTCGATCGAGGAGTCCTTGAGCAGGTAGCCGGAGGCACCCGACTTGACGGCCTCGTAGAGGTCGGCCTCCTCGTCGGAGACGGTGAGCATGATGATCTTCGCCGAGGGCACGACCTGTTTGATCGTGGAGCACGCCTCGAGGCCGGAGCGCTTGGGCATCCGGATGTCGAGCAGCACGACGTCGGGCGCGACCGACTCGGCCAGCGCTGTCCCCTCGTCGCCGTCGCCGGCCTCGCCGACGACCTCGATCCCCGGCTCGGCGCCGAGCAGCATGGTCAGACCGCGGCGGAACAGCTCCTGATCGTCGACGACGAGGACCCTGACCGGTTCGGCGGGCTGGGCGGTGGTGGTGGGCACACACCGAATCATGGCACGACTCAGCCATTCCCATGCCCCAAGAGGGCCGGTTGGCATGCCACGGCGGGGTGGCCCGGATGGACCACCCCGCCGCGCTCGGAACCACCTGTTCGGACTAGCTCGGCTTCCCAGCGCTACTCGTGGGCGTCGAGTTCGAGGGTGATCACGCCGTAGTCGTAGCCACGGCGGCGGTAGACGACCGAGGGTCGCTCGGTCTCCTTGTCCACGAACAGGAAGAAGTCGTGGCCGACCAACTCCATCTCATACAGGGCCTGGTCGAGCGTCATCGGCGAGGCTGAATGCGACTTCTCCCGCACCACCAGCGGGCCGTCACCGACGACCGAGATCGGGCCGACCTTGCGCTCCAGCGCTTCATCGCCGGTCTCCTCGGTGTCCTCGGGCGGAACCTCGGCGAGGGCCTGTCCGACCGAGACCGGCGCGTGGCGGCCCCGATGGACGCGGCGGCGGTCGGCCGCCTTGCGCATCTGGGCGGCCATCTTGTCCAGCGCCAGGTCGAGGGCCCCCATCTTGTCCTCGGCGCATGCTTCGGCCCGGATGACCGGGCCCTTGGAGAAAGCGGTCAGCTCGACGTGCACTGCGCCCTTGTGCTGGCGTGGATTGGGTTCGCAGTCGACCTCGACGTGCACCCTGATGATGCGGTGGTCGTGCTTCTCCAGACGGGTGAGCTTCTCGGAGACGTGCGCTCGGTACCGATCGGTGATCTCGCAGTTGCGAGCCGTGACGACAACTTCCATGTGAACCTCCTGTGGCCCGACGTCATGTCGGATGGGGTGAGGAGAGGAGTCCGTCCGGCCGACCTGGTCTTCGACCCCACAATCGCCTGCTGAGGTTTCCGCAGCTTCTCCGCCACTACCGACCTTCTCCCGTACGCCGTCGCATCTGACGACGGGCACGAGGCAGGACTTACGTCTAAGCCGCACCGTGATCCCCCGTTGCCGGGGTTACGTGGACCGCTTTGCCTGCGACTGGCATCGGCTAGTCGCTCGCACACCCGGAGACCGGGCGCCTGAACGACGCAACCACGGACCCGGACGGACTCCATACACAGACGTTAGTTCCCCCGGGGTCGCGACGAAAGTTCTCCGGGGGGATGGATGGGAAAAGTCCGGCGCGTCGTCGCCGCCACTGTCGCGATGCCGACGATCGGCAGGCCGACCTCGGCCAGGGCCCGTTGCGCCTCACGGGCCGTCGCGCCGGTGGTCAGCACGTCGTCGCACAGCACGACCAGGGCCCGAGGATGGGCGCGCGCCAGCCTGCGCAGTCCCCGGGTCGGGCAGGTCAGCGCGCCCGCGAGGTTCGCCGCCCGGTCGGCGGCGTCGAGGCCGGCCTGGTCCTGCAGGCCGGCCCGGGTGCTCAACACCGGAGCCACCGCGACCGTGCGGGCCCGCGCGGCCCGCAGCGTGCGAGCCGCCCGCAGCGTCATGGCCCGGGTGCTGTCGAGACCGCGGGCCCGCACGCTGCTGCGACGCGAGGGCACCGGCACCAACACCACCGAGGCCTGCGGATAAGCCGTGCCCTCGACCAGCCGGCCCACCGACAACGCCAGCAGGTCCCCCAGGGGGCGGCTCAGCCCGAGCAGCCGTCGCTCCTTGAGCCCGATCACCATCGCCCTGATCACCCCCTCGTACGGCGCCGCTGCCACCACCCGCGCCAGGCCCGCCGGGCACGGGACCGGCCGGGTGTCGTACGCCGTCACAGGCAGCGCCGCCGCGCAACGCGCGCACAGCATCCGTCCGGCCACGCCGCACCCCAGGCACGATGCGCCGAGCATCAGGTCGGCATAGGCGTCGTGCGGGGTCATGCCACGATCACACCAGGGCCCCGACCCGCGGGCAACGCCCGCCGCCAGGGCTGTGGAGAACCGGCGTCAGCCGGCGTAGCCGAGAGCCGTCACCGGCCCCGCGAGGGCGGTGGTGCCGGTGTCGCCGGACAGGTCGACCAGGCTGGAGGCGGAGACGCCGTACAGGTTCTCTCCCGCGACCGGGGAGGCGGCCAGATTGCGCAGCCGGTCGCCGACGGTCAGCGTGACAGCCGGGAAGCCGGAGACGGCGCCGTCGACGGAGAGCGTCCGGATCAGGGCGGTTCCGGAGAGCTGCTGCAGCGTCACGACGGTGGTCGGCGAGTGCCATCCGATGTCGCGGATGCGCGCGCCGTCGCCGAGGTCGGAGATGACCTGCGTACCGGAGGCGCCGAGGACCTTGCCCTGGTCACTGCTGCGGATCCGGCTGACGACCACCTCGTCCCCGTCGCCGTGCCGCACCAGCGCGATCAACCGGGAACCGTCACGAGAGACCAGGAACCGGCGCACGTTCTGTCCTGTCACGCCCGGCACGACGATGCGCCGCATCCGGTCGCCGTCGCTGACGTGCACGACCGCTCCCTGGGCGGTCCGGTCCACGTCCCACAGCCGACCCGCGAAATCCCAGGCCGGCCGCAGCAGGTCGGTGCCGGTCAGCCTGACCTTCGCGGCGGCGCCACCCTCCAGCAGGCTGCTGCGCAGCGCGCGCCCGTCGCTGGTCACCCCGGCGGCCTGCGCCGTGTCCAGCGAGACCGCCACCGTCCGCAACGCGGGCTTGCCGGTGCCGAGCGCCCCCGGCAACGGGGCGACCTTGTCGGACGCGGCCTCGACGGCGGCGCCCCCGACGATGCCGTAGAGCCGGGCGCTGCTGTCGTAGCCGGCCGGGTCGTACTGCGCACCGGTGTCGACGGGGATCACGCCACCGCCGGTCTGATCCACCGGCCGGTCGCCGATGGAGAGCCTGATCGCCTCGATGGAGTCGTCCTGCCGCAGGGTCCAGGCCAGCTGCGCACTCATCAGGTGCACCGCATGGTCGCTCAGCTGGCCCGGATCCCCCTTGAGATCGACGCTGGCGACCCCGTTGCCGTCGACGGGGACGGACAGCCCGGCGCTGACGCCGGTGGGAAGGAAGGTCCGCGCCACCCCGGCGAGCGCGTCGCTCGGGCCCGCGACGAGCGCGCGCACCAGCGTGGTGGCGAGCTGCTGACCGCGAGGAACGAAGACCGGCTCGGGCACCAGGATCCGCCCGCTGGGGTCGAAGAAGTAGAGCGAGACCTGGGTGAAACGGGCGTCGAACCACGACTGCGGCACGATCAGCGCGTTGGGCGCCGAGGAGATCCGCCACTCCCCCTTCTCCTGGACCATCGCGAAGTGCAGCTGCGAGTCGGCCATGCCGGCCGTCCCCTGCCAGCCGCCCTGGGCATCGAGGTGGTTGGCGTCGCTCAGGTCCACCGTGACCACCTGGGAGCCGTGCGGCGGCGTCAGGTCGCTGTAGGTGACCGTCTCGCGCTGAGGATCCCAGGCGTCGGCGAACGCCGAGGACAGGAACTGGCGGGCGGTCGTCGTCTGCACCGGCGTCGCCTGCATGGCGTCGAGGAAGCCCTGCACGATCTCGGTCGGCGAGGCACCCTTCTGCGGACCTCGCGGCGTGATGGCGAACCCGCTGTCGGGCGCGGGCGTGGTCAGGTGCGCGATCTTGACGACCGGCCCCGACGTGGGCATCGAGGCACAGCCGGTCAGGAGCAGGACCACCGCGCTGACCAGCACGATCAACGTCGAACGGCGTCGCCGGCTCATCGCTCGCCCTCCGGGCCGACCACGGCGGGCGGGGCCGGGCGCGGTAGCTCGTGCGGGGCGTCGGGCGGCACGAGCGGGAGTGGGCTTCTGCGCAGGGGTGCCCCCACGCGGCGCGGCAGGGTCAGCCGGAACTGGGCACCCTCGCCGAGCCGTCCCCAGGCCTGCAGCCAACCACCGTGCAGGTGGGTGTCCTCCAACGAGATCGACAGCCCCAGGCCGGTCCCGCCGGTCGAGCGGGCCCGCGCCGGGTCGGCGCGCCAGAACCTGTTGAACACCATCGCCGCCTCCCCCGGCGCCAACCCGACGCCGTGGTCGCGCACCGCGATCGCGGCGCTGTGCTCGTCACCGCCGACATAGACGTCCACCCGGTCGGACTCCCCCGCGTGGTCGATGGCGTTGGCGACCAGGTTGCGCACGATCCGCTCGACGCGGCGTACGTCGGCCTCGGCCACGCACGGGTGGTCCGGCGCGTGCACGATGAGCCGTACGTCGCGCTGGTCGGCCAGCCGCTGGGAGGCGTCGACCACCCGGCGGGCCACGTCGACCAGGTTGACGTTGGCGGTCTCCAGCACGGCCGCACCGGCGTCGAAGCGACTGATCTCCAGCAGATCGACCAGCAGCCCCTCGAACCGGTCGAGCTCGCTCTGCAGGAGCTCCGCCGCCCGGGAGGTCGCCGGGTCGAAGCTGTCGCGCGCGTCGTGCAGGACGTCGCTGGCCATCCGGACCGTCGTCAGCGGGGTGCGCAGCTCGTGGGACACGTCGGCGGTGAAGCGGCGCTGCACGCGGGAGAGGTCCTCGAGCTGGCGGATCTGGTTCTGCAGGGCACTGGCCATCTGGTTGAACGACAACGCCAGCCGCGCCAGGTCGTCCTCACCGGTCACGCGCAGACGCTCCTGGAGGTGCCCCGCCGCCAGGCGCTCGGCGACCTGCCGGGCCAGCCGGATCGGGGTGACCACCTGGCGCGCGACCAGCCAGGCGACGGCGCCCACGAGCAGGACCAGCAGCACCGCCGCGGTCGACATCGCCCGGACGACCAGGTGCAGGGTGTCCTGCTCGTCCTCGAGCGAGAACAGGAAGTAGAGCGTGTAGGTCTGCCCGTCGGCCGGGAGCACGACCTGGGAGCCCACCACGATCCCCGGAACGGCGCTGGCCGAGCGCCCCCCGGTCTGGTTGCGGATCCGGGTGTAGGTCCACGCGGTGCTCGCGCCGGGGTCGGCGAAGTGCTGCTCGAGCGACGTCGGGACGCTGGTGATGTCGAGGGTGGGCGAGAACTCCGCGCCCCCGTCGGCGATGCGTCCGGCGCTCGCGCTGGTGACCGGCCCGGCCAGCACCACCTCGAAGCCGCGGGTGAGCCCACGCTGGATGATCGGCTCGACGAGGTCCCGACGCTGGCCCGAGGCGTCCACGTCGATGCCGGAGGCGGCACCGAGCCGGGTGCGGGCGTCCTGGACCTCGTTGGCCGCCTCGGCGGTGACCAGCGAGACGCGATGGTCCAGCAGCCCCGAGCGGGTCTGCTGCATGAGGAACCAGCCGACGACGCCGACGGCGACCACCGAGAGCAGCACGGTGGTGACCACCACGCGCGCCTGGATCGAGCGACGCCAGAAGGTCCAACCGTGGCGCAGGGCGCCTCTCCCGCGGGGGCGGAGCATGTCGAGCCCTAGGGTCTGCCGGCCTTGTAGCCGACGCCGCGCACCGTCACCACGATCTCCGGGTTCTCCGGGTCGTGCTCGACCTTGGAGCGCAACCGCTGCACGTGGACGTTGACCAGCCGGGTGTCGGCGGCGTGGCGGTAGCCCCACACCTGCTCGAGCAGGACCTCGCGGGAGAACACCTGGTTCGGCTTGCGGGCCAGGCAGACGAGAAGGTCGAACTCCAGCGGGGTGAGGCTGATCGGGATGCCGGCCCGGGCGACCTGGTGGCCGGCCACGTCGATGGTGAGGTCGCCGATCGTGAGCGGCTCGGACTCCACGGCGTCGAAGCGACGCACCCGCGCCCGGATGCGGGCGATGAGCTCCTTGGGCTTGAACGGCTTCACGACGTAGTCGTCGGCGCCGGACTCCAGGCCGCGGACGACGTCGGTGGTGTCGCCCTTGGCCGTCAGCATCACGATCGGGACGCCTGACTCGCGACGGATTTGCTTGCAGACCTCGATGCCGTCCGTGCCCGGCAGCATCAGGTCGAGGAGCACCACGTCGGGGCGGTAGCGATGGAAGGACTCCAGCGCGTGGTCACCGCGATGCACCGTGGCGGTCTCGAACCCCTCCTGCCGCAACACGATGGAGAGCATCTCGGCGAGCGAGGCGTCGTCGTCCACGACGAGGACGCGGCTCTTGCCGTGGCTGTTCTCTGCGGTCACAGCGCGAGTGTACGTACGCCGAGCTTGCCGAGGTGTCTCGGCAAGCTCGGCGTACGACGACATCAGTAGCGGTAGTGCTCGGACTTGAACGGACCGGAGACCGGCACGCCGATGTAGTCCGCCTGCGCCTGGCTGAGCTCGGTCAGCTCGACGCCCAGGGCCTCGAGGTGGAGCCGGGCGACCTCCTCGTCGAGGTGCTTGGGCAGCACGTAGACGCCCACCTCGTACTCGTCGGTCTTGCTGAACAGCTCGATCTGGGCGAGCACCTGGTTGGTGAAGGAGTTCGACATCACGAAGCTCGGGTGGCCGGTGGCGTTGCCCAGGTTGAGCAGGCGACCCTCGGACAGCACGATGACCTTCTTGCCGTCGGCGAAGATCCACTGGTGGACCTGCGGCTTGATCTCGTCCTTGACGATGCCCGGGATCTTGGCCAGGCCGGCCATGTCGATCTCATTGTCGAAGTGACCGATGTTGCCCACGATGGCCTGGTGCTTCATCCGCTCGAAGTGCTCGGTGCGGATGATGTCGAAGTTGCCGGTGGTGGTGACGAAGATGTCGGCCGTGTCGACGACCGACTCCAGGCGCTTGACCTCGTAGCCGTCCATCGCCGCCTGCAGGGCGCAGATCGGGTCGATCTCGGTCACGATGACGCGGGCGCCCTGGCCACGCAGGGACTCGGCGCAACCCTTGCCCACGTCGCCGTAGCCGCAGACGACGGCGACCTTGCCGCCGATCATGACGTCGGTGGCGCGGTTGATGCCGTCGATGAGCGAGTGCCGGCAGCCGTACTTGTTGTCGAACTTCGACTTGGTGACCGAGTCGTTGACGTTGATCGCCGGGAAGAGCAGCGAGCCCTCCTTGAACCGCTCGTAGAGGCGGTGCACACCGGTGGTGGTCTCCTCGGAGACGCCCTTGATGTCGTTGGCGATGGCGGTCCAACGGGTCGTGCTGGTCTCGAGCGAGCGCGCGAGGACCCGGAGGACCTCCTTGTACTCCTCGTTCTCGGTGGTGTCCTGACCGGGCACGGAGCCGGCCTTCTCGAACTCGACCCCGAGGTGGACGAGCATCGTGATGTCGCCACCGTCGTCGAGCAGCATGTTCGGGCCGACCGGGTTGCCGGCCTCGTCGGTGAAGTCGAAGACCTTCTCCGCGAGGTCCCAGTACTCGGCCAGGGTCTCGCCCTTCCAGGCGAAGACCGGGGTGCCCTGAGGCGCCTCCGGCGTGCCGTTGCGGCCGACCACGACCGCCGCGGCGGCGTGGTCCTGGGTGGAGAAGATGTTGCAGGAGGCCCAGCGCACGTCGGCGCCGAGCGCGGTCAGCGTCTCGATGAGCACGCCGGTCTGGATCGTCATGTGCAGCGAGCCGGCGATCCGCGCACCGGCGAGCGGCTTGCTCGCGCCGTACCGCTCGCGCAGTGCCATGAGGCCGGGCATCTCGTGCTCGGCGAGGGTGAGCTCCTTGCGGCCGAACTCGGCCAAGGACAGGTCGGCGACCTGGAAGTCCATGATGTCTCCTAGGACTTGGATGCGGCGTCTGCGTCGCGCATCTGCGCACTCACGGGATCTCCCACGCGGACGAGAGCCAGCCTAGATCCCCGAGTGAGCCATTTCTCAATCCCGGGACGAATCCTCGCCGCGGCCGCGCCGTGGAACCAGCGGCAGGACCGCCAGCACCAGGCCGCCGACCACCACGCCGATCGCGGCGGCGAGGACCGTCTCCACCAGCCAGCCCTGCACCCCGCCGTGCACCGCGTGCACCAGGTGGTGGATGGCGTCGTGGGGAGCGTGCCAGCCCATGTCGTGCAGGCTGTTGACCATGATGTGGCCGCCGACCCAGAGCATGGCGGCGATGCCCACCACCGAGATCGTCTCCAGCAGCTTCGGCATCGCGGCGACCAGCCCGTGACCGAACCGCTGGGCGAACCTCGACCGGCGCTGGGTCAGCGCCAGACCCGCGTCGTCCATCTTGACGATCAGCCCGACCACGCCGTACACGCCGATGGTGAGGGCGATGGCGACGACGATCAGGATCACCAGCCGCGACCAGAAGGACTCGTCGGCGACCTGGTCCAGCGCGATCAGCATGATCTCGGTGGAGAGGATCAGGTCGGTGCGCACGGCGCCCGCCACCAGGTCCTTCTCCGAGGCCGGCTCCTGGCCGGGGCCGTGCTCCTCGTGGCCCCGCACCCGCTCCCAGACCTTCTCCGCACCCTCGTAGGCGAGGTAGCAGCCGCCGACCAGCAGGATCGGCGCCAGCGCCCACTCGGCGAACTGGCTCAGGATCAACGCCAGCGGCAAGATGATGAGCAGCTTGTTGCGGATCGATCCCCAGGCGATCTTCTTCACGATCGGGATCTCGCGCTCGGCGGTCACGCCCTGCACGTACTGCGGCGTCACCGCCGTGTCGTCGACCACCACGCCGGCGGCCTTCACCGTGGCCCGGCCCGCTGCGGCACCGACGTCGTCCACGCTGGCGGCGGCGAGCTTGGCCAGGGCGGCCACGTCGTCGAGGAGACCGAAGAGTCCAGCGCTCATGGCCCGACTCTCTCACGCCGTCAGGCTCTGGTCAGAACGCGGCCGCCCTCGTGCTCCCGCTCGAGCCCGTTGAGGTGGGCGTCGACGCGCCCGTGCAGGTCGACCGCCGCATCGAAGCGCCCCTCGGCGTAGGTCAGCGGATCGATCGTCCGCTCCAGCCGCTTGGCCACCCACGGTGAGGCGAGCAGCAGCGCGACGGACGCGGCTCCCACGATGGTCAACGGCAGCGCGAGCCCGGCGTGGTCGGCCGCCCAGGCCGGGTAGCCGGTGTAGCTCACGCCCTTCACCACGAACCCGTGGCACAGGTAGACGACGAGACTCGCCGCACCCATCCGGGTGAACCAGCCACCGCGCGACGGCACGAGGGCCAGGACGGCGAGGGCTGTCGCCGTCCCGACCGCGAGCAGGACTCCGCGGGTCAGCACCGGGGCGAGCGTGCTGTGGACGTGGGGGTATCCCCACGAGTAGTACAGCCACCGGGTCTGGGCCCAGTCCGGAATCGTGCCCGCGAGGACCCATCCGCCGGCGAGCACGCCCACCGCCGCCACCCTGACCGGCAGTGCGCGCAGCCGCTGGGTCGTCGCCGGCGTGAGGAGCATGCCGAGCACGAAGAACGGCAGGAAGCCCAGGATCCTGCGGGCGTCCAGGTAGTCCCAGTCGACGTAGCCGCCGACCATGCTGATCCCGACCGCCAGCGGGAGGGCGAACAGGCCCAGCCGGCGCAGGAGCGGGGTCGCAAGGCGCCAGAAGAACGTCGCGACCAGGTACCACATCGGCCAGTGCGGGGCGATCCACAGGTCGTGGAAGTGTCGCTCTCCGCCGACGAGCTCGCGGAACGCCACCAGCGCCGCCTCGACGATCACGTAGGGGATCAGCAGGCCTCGGACCAGCGCCCACAGCCGACGCGGGCTGTAGGTGAAGCTGCGGGAGAGGTAGCCGGTGATCAGCACGAAGGCCGGCATGTGCCACAGGTACAGGAAGTCGTAGAGGTGGTCGTGGAATCCGCCCCACGGCAGCATCGTCAGGGAGTGCCCGACCACCACGAGGGTGACGAGCAGCATCTTGGCGTTGTCCAGCCAGGGATCACGTCGAGCCACCCGGCCCTGTTTACCCGGCGACTCTGAGAACCATGCGGGGACGGACCTGAGCGCCGACTTTGTGTCGCCGACGTCTCAGCCGTCGCCCCGGACGCCGCCGGTCCCCCGCGACCCCTCAGTCCTCGACCAGGCCCACGCGCAGGTACTCGGCGACGTAGCGGCCCTGCAGCAGCAGCGAGGCGTACCGGGCCATCTCGGCCTCGCCCTCGGAGGAGACGATCTCCACGCGTACGCCGCGGGCGTCGGCGACCTCCACCAGCCGGCGACGCTGTTCGACCAGCAGCGGCGCGTCGTCGCCGTCATCGAGCACGAGCAGGCCGGGACGGGCCTCGCCGGCGCCGCGCTGTCCCGAGCCGGCCGATGCGTCGAACGGGTCCGCGAAGACGTCACGCACCCGCGCCGCCTCGAGCACCGGCAGCAGGTGCTCGGCATCACCGGCGATCGCAGAGCGGCCCATCGCCCGCCGAAGCTCCTCGGCGACCCGGCGCGCCGCCCGGGCGGCCAGCGCCGAGCCGCCCCACACCACCGGGCTGGTATCGGCGAGCGCTATCGCCAGCGACTTGGCGGGGTTGACAGCGAGGTCGCGGTACGGCGAGCAGGCCACCGCCACCTCGTCGAGCGCGGCGGCGACCGCCTCCGCATCGGTCGCCGGCCCGAGCTGGACCTGGTCCAGGAACGTCAGCATCACCACCGCCAGGGCCAACGGGTCGGTGGTCTCGGCCGGAAGCAGCGTCGTGTCACGACCGCTCGCATGCTCGCCCACCAGCGACGCCGCGGGGCTGGCCACCACCACCTGGGCTCCCCGACGACCCGCCTCGGCGACCGCGCTCGCCGCGCCGGGATCGGCGCCCTGCGGGGCGAGGACCACCACCAGGTCCAGGGAGCCGACCCAGCCGGGCAGGCCCGGCGAGGGCCAGGCCACGAACGGCACCGGGCAGGTCGGTTCGAGCACGACCCGGAGCAGCCGGGAGTCCGGTCCGGCCGCGACCACGGCGCGCGGACGCCCAGCACCCTCGCGACGCGCCACCGCCTCGGCGACCGCATCCCGGGCGGCACCGAGCTCGCGGCGCACCCGCGAGCCCGACTCGGCCAGCGCGCGCAGGCGCAGGTCGGCGATGGCGAGCGCCTGCTCGTCATCGAGACGGGACTCGTCGAACCACGTCATCGCGGCTGCTCCCCTCTCGTCGAGCTCAGCTCCGGGCCTCGTCGACCAGCAGCACCGGGATGCCGTCACGCACCGGATAGACCAGGCCGCACTCACCCTGGCAGGCAAGCTCGCCGCTCCCGGCCTCACCGCCCGCGACCTCGCGCGGCTCCAGCGCGCCATGGCACTGCGGGCACACGATGATCTGCAACAGGGCGGGTTCCAGCCCCAGGGCCCCCGTGGTCGCGTCGGTCATCAGCTGTCCTTCCGGATGATCGCGAGCGCCTCGTCGCGGGCGCCCTCCATGGTCGCGAGGTCCTTGCCCTCGGCGTTGAGACGCAGCAGCGGCTCGGTGTTGGAAGCCCGCACGTTGAACGTCCACTCGGCATGGCTGACGGTCAGGCCGTCGAGCTCGTCGAGCTCGACGCCGTCGCGTCCGCCGTACGTCGCCTTGATCTCGGCGATCACCGCCGCCTGATCGGGCACCGTCGAGTTGATCTCGCCGCTCATCGGGTAGCGCGCGTAGCCGGCCATCAGCTCCGAGAGCGGTCGATCGCTCTGCGCGAGCACGCCGAGCACGTGCAGCGCTGCCAGCATGCCGGAGTCGGCGCGCCAGAAGTCGCGGAAGTAGAAGTGACCGCTGTGCTCACCGCCGAAGATCGCATCGGTCTGCGCCATCTGCGCCTTGATGTAGGAGTGGCCGACCCGCGTGCGGACGGGCACGCCGCCGCGCTCGGCGATGATCTCGGGCACGGCACGTGAGGTGATCAGGTTGTGGATGACGTGGGCGCCCGGGTGCTTGGCCAGCTCCCGCTCGGCGATCAGCGCGGTGATCGCGCTCGGATTCACCGCCTGACCGCGCTCGTCGACCAGGAAGCAGCGGTCCGCGTCACCGTCGAACGCGAGGCCGACGTCGGCGCCCTCAGCGACGACGCGCTCCTTGAGGTCGGCGAGCGTCGACTCGTCGAGCGGGTTCGCCTCGTGGTTGGGGAACGTGCCGTCGAGCTCGAAGTACAGCGGGACCAGGTCGACCTGGTCCGCGCCGAGGCGGCCGAACACCGCCGGGGCGGTGTGCCCGGCCATGCCGTTGCCGGCATCGGCCACCACCTTCAGGCGCCGGCCGCTGACCGGCGCCAGGGTGAGGAGGTGGGCGGCGTACGCCTCCAGGACGTTGCCCTGCTCGATGATCCCGGGCGCCCGGGCAGGATCGAGCGGTACGCCGGCGATCACCCGGTCCCGGATGTCCCCCAGGCCGGTCTCCAGGCCGATCGGTACGGCGTAGGCACGGCACATCTTGATGCCGTTGTAGCGCGCCGGGTTGTGGCTCGCGGTGAACATCGCGCCCGGCAGCCCGAGATGACCGGAGGCGAAGTACAGCTCGTCGGTCGAGGCCAGCCCGATGATGACCACGTCCACGCCGAGCTCCGAGGCGCCGCGCGCGAAGGCGGCGGCCATGCCGGGCGAGCTGGGCCGCATGTCGTGTCCCACCACGATCCGAGGTCCGCCGACCACCGTGGCGAACGCTCGACCGGTCGCTCGGGCCAGGTCCTCGTCGAGCTGGTCGGGCACCGTGCCCCGGACGTCGTAGGCCTTGAAGATCGCCAGGACGTTCGAGGGGTCGATCGTGGGCTCAGCCATCGGTTCAGCCATGGGGTTCACCCTAGCGTTGCCACCGTGCCCGCGGCGCAGGCCTCAGTCGGTGGTGAGGACGCGCAGGTGTCCGCGGCGACCGGTCTCACGCGCTCCGGACTCGGTGCTGGGCCGCGGGGTCGGGGCCGGAGCGGGGCGGCCCGCTTCGCGCACCGCGTTGGCCAGGGCGAGCAGGTCGTCGTCGGAGGGGCCCGGCGGCACGTGCTCGCGGGCGAGCCGGACGACCTCCCAGCCGCGCGGCGCCGACAGCCGCTCGGCGTGCTCCTCACACAGGTCGTAGGCGTGCGGCTCGGCGAACGTGGAGAGCGGACCCAGGACGGCCGTCTGGTCGGCGTACACGTAGGTCAGCGTGCACGTCGCGGGACGGGTGCAGGCGGTACGCGAGCAACGACGGGCCGGGGTCACGGCCACACGGTACAACCGGCGAGTACCCGCTCCGATTAGGCTCGCGGTCGTGAGCCGTACACGTGATCGCCGGGGTCGGGGGATGCGCGGACCCGGGGTGATGCCGCGCGTCCCCGGTCGTCCGGAGCTGCGCACCAGGCGCGAGCGCTTCGACGACCTGGTGCTGAGCATCGTCACCGAGATCGACGAGCGCTGGCAGGAGCGGTTGGGGCTGGTGGAGTACGCCGTCGAGGACACCCCGCAGATCCCCGACGACTGGACGAGCGAGACGGTCCCGCTCTCCTCCCTGATCCGGGGCAGCGGGACCACTCCCACCAGGCTGGTCGTCTTCAGGCGCCCGATCGAGCACCGGTGTGAGGTCCGCAGCGACCTGGAGGCGATGCTGCTGACGGTGATCGTCGAGCAGGTCGCCGAGCTGCTCGGCATCACCCCGGAGATGGTTGACCCGCGGTACGAGGAGGACTAGGCGCGTCGGGCCGGGGATCGGTGAAAGCCGCCCGGACCGTCGTACCTCCTCGGTACCCTCGCTCCCGCGGCCGTGCTCCCACCGGCCGGGCGACCCACGAGGAGGAGACGTGTCCCTGGGACCGATCGACGTCTTCCTCATCGCGGCGTTCTTCGCCGTGCTGTGCCTCGGCGCGCTGATGTCGCTGGCCCGCGCCGGTCTGCCGGGGATCCGCCTCGCCGTCGCCGCCAACGCACTGGCCTTCGTCTCGGTGAGCGTGCTGTGGGCCATGCTGCGGTGGCATTGGTCCATGACGCCGGCCCTGCTCGTCGGCAACGGCGTCATCGTCGCCGCGGTGCTCCTGCTCTACGTCGCGCTGTGCCGACTCAGCGACCGCCCGGTCCCGGTACGGCTCCTCGCCATCGGCACCCCCGTGGCGGTGCTCGGCTACCTCGCCGAGCTGCTGGTGTGGCCGTCGATGACCGCACGGATCGTCCTGGTCTCCGTGGCCCACGTCGTGCTGATGACCAGCCTGGTCCGGGTGGTCTGGCCGGCCGCTCCGAGCGACCGGCTGGGCTACGGCCGCTGGTTCAGCATCGTCGCGCTGCTGTTCGAGATCGCCCTCCAGAGCACCCGCGCGCTCGTCTACGCGACCGGCCTGCGAGAAGTGCGCGACCTGGGCGATCCCGACCCGTGGAACACCGCCTTCCTGGCCCTCAACGGCCTCGGCCTGGCCGCGCTGATCCTCGGCGTCGTCCTCGTCGGCAACGACCGCCTCGTCGCGGAGCGTGCCCGCGAGGCGGACACCGACTTCCTCACCGGGGTGCTCACCCCGCGAGGGTGGCACCGCCGCCTGTCGGCCCTGCGTTCGACCGGCGGGGGCGACCTGGGGATCCTGCTGCTCGACCTGGACCACTTCAAGGACGTCAACGATCGGCACGGCCACGCGGCGGGTGACGCCGTGCTGCGGCACTTCGTCGACATCCTGCGCAGCGTCGCCGGGAGCGGTGGCGTCATCGGCCGTCTCGGCGGGGAGGAGTTCGCGGTGACGATCCCGGGCTCGGTGCCCGGCCGCGTGCAGCAGGTCGGGCAGAGCACCCTGTGCCTGCTGCACCACCAGCCGCTCGCCTACGAGGAGGCCTCGATCTCGCTCTCCTTCAGCGGCGGCCTCGCCCACTGGCGCATGGACGAGCCGCTCGAGGCGGCACTGCGCCGCGCCGACACGGCGATGTACGAGGCCAAGGCCACCGGACGCGCCCTGATCGTGGTCGCCGACGTCGATGCGGCGGCGGATCAGGACCGCTAGCGCGGCAGGCCGGGCTTCACGAACGGCACCCGACTGGTCAGCTGGAGCTGGGTGAGCGGCACCACCGCCGCGTCGCCACCGTGCGGGTGAGCCACAACCGAGCCACGGAACGCCGTCCGCTCCGGTGTGACGTCGACCCGGACGGCGCCCGCCGGCAGCGAGACCTTCAGCGCCTGGCGCGGACTGATGGCGACCCGATCGGAGCTCAGCTGCTTGCCGGCGGCGTTGCGTGTCACCACGGTGAGCGCTCCGACGCGGTTCGCCGCGCCGACGATGAGGTCCTTGGTCCCGGACGGGACGATAGCGGTGCTCGCCGCTCGGGTCCGTTGCGAGCGGGCGATCAGCGACACGTCGCCGTTGACGACCGAACGCAGCGACGCTGTGACAGCGCCGGTCGCGACGAGCTGGATGCCCAGCGCGCCATCCGCGTCGGCGGAACCGAGCAGCTTGCTGAGGTCGACCCGTGCCACCGACTGCGGGTCGAGGTCGAGGGTCGGAGCGTTCTCCGGGGTGAAGACGGAGTTCGCCGAGACCAGCCGCACGCTCGCGGTGACCTCACGGTCCGAGGGGTTCGCGACGGTCAGCTGCCGGGTCCCGCCACCGGTGAAGAGTCCGAGCAGCAGGGCGCGTCGCGAGGGTCGGCTCTGCGCGGGCAGCCAGTCCTCGTCGGTGGCGTTGCCGACGAGGTGGGTGGCGGCGTCACGGACCGCCACGGCGACCTGGCCCCGCTCGACGACGGCGTGCAGGGCCAGGACGCTCTGCGTCGGGGTCACCGCGCCGAGGTCGATCTCCTGACTGGCGTTGCCGGGCACCGCGATGCCGCGCAGCGCCGGCACCTCGAGCGGGCCGGTGTCGCCGAGCAGTGTGAGATCGGCGATCGCGGGTCCCGGGTTGGGGTTGACCAACACCACGTGGGAGTCGTGCGTCGGCCCGGCCCCGAGCCCGGTGAACCACTGATCGGACCGCGGCCGCACGCACGACGCCGCCGCGACGGGCTTGGTGGAGGAGCGGGTGGCGACCAGGCCGGGGGCGGTGGCTCCACTGGCGCTGATCACGATCGGGGCCTTGCCGGCGCTCACCACGCCGACGCCGTCGGCCGGGACGGTGGCGCTGCTGCTCCCACCCTGACCGGTGCCCTGCTCGGTGACGGTGACCTCGCCCGAGCCTGTCGAGCCGACGCCCACCTGATCACCGGCGCCGAGCGATCCCGGGCACACCACGGTGGCGCGGGTCAGCGCGGGGGTGGTCGGCGGATGGAAGTAGCCGGTCCCGAAGCCGGGGTTGGTCAGGAAGAGCGCCAGCGCCACCAGCAGCGGCAGCACGATCGCCAGGGCGAAGGTGAGGTCGACCGGTCGACGGCTCGCACGGGTCGCACGGGTTGCACGGGTGGCACGGGTGGCACGTCTCATCGGCGGCGCCTCCGCTCGAGGGTGGGCAGGCACAGCACCAGGACCAGCACGATGCCGACGCCCTGGATCACCAGCAGCGCGATCCGGAGCCACGAGCGGTGGTCGTCGAAGTCGCCGCGCGGGGCGACATCGAGCTGCCAGGCGCGCGTGGCCCGGTTGGCGGCGCTCGCCTGGGTGACGGCGCCACTGGCGTCGATGGCGGCGGCGACCGAGCTGTCGACCCGGGGCGGCAGCACGACGTACTGGATGCCGACATCCGCCAGCCCCTGCACCACCTGGTCGGTGGGATGGGAGACCAGCTGCTGGACCAGACCGGTGAAGGCCCGGTCCTCGGGGGTCAGCGTGATGATCTCGTCGTCGCCGACGGTGGTCCCGTCACCGCGCACCACTGAGTAACGCAGTCCGCCGGCGGTGCTGCCGCGGATCACCAGCACCCCGTTGTGCGGATCCTGCTCGGCGTTCTCGATCATGTACGTCGGCACGCCGTCGTGCCAGTCACGGGTCAGGGACTCGTTGCCGTCCACGATGAACCAGCCCAGTCCGGCGAGAGGTACGGCAGCCGCCACCACCGCCACCACCCAGGCCGTCGAGCGCCGCCAGCCCGCCAGCCCACCGACCAGGAAGCCCTGGGCGCCGAGGACGGTGGCCACGATGGCGGCTCCCTGCAGGCAGATCATCGGGAACAGCAGCCCGGCCGGGGTGGTGCCGTGCGCCAGATGGAGGGAGAGGAAGCCGAGGAACATCGCGACCAGGGCGGTGGCGGCGATCCCGAACCAGCAGACCAGGACAGGGATCCTGGTGCGCATCGGGATCAGCGCCAGGATCGCCGCGACCGGGACGAGGAGCCCCAGCCACCACGGCGCCCCGAGGTCCGCCAGGCGCGCGACCAGGAGGTGACCGCCGCCGAGCTGCGGGCTGGGCAGCCGGCCGGCGTCGAGCACCAGGCCGGCGCCCGCACCGTGGATCAGGGCCGGGAGCCACCAGGGCAGCAGCAGGACCGGCGCCGTGCCGAGTGCCGCGACCGGCGGTCCCCACACGGAGCGTTGGCGCATCGCGCTCGGCACGATGCGCGACGCCGTGACCATCACGATGAGGGCGAGCACGAGCGCTACCAGCCAGGCCGACGGGGTGAAGCAGCTGATCAGCGTCAGCAGCAGTCCCGTGCGCCACGCCGCGCGCCAGCGTCGATCGGCGTCCGGCTCGGCGAAGCCGAGGGCGGCGTGCGCCAGCCAGGGCAGCAGCGCCGCGGGCACCACTGCAGCGAGCCGGCCGTCCCCCCACGCGCCGCTGACGATCGGGACCAACGCATAGGTCGTGGCCCCCCACAGGATGAGCCAGCGCGGGGCGCCGCGGTGGCTGATCAGCCGGCCCACCACCCGCAGCAGGCGCCAGGCGCCCCACAGCGCCAGCGGGAAGGACGCGATCAGCACGACGCTGATGGTCAGGGCGGCGTTGCCCCCGAGGATGGTGCCGAGCACTGCCAGCACCAGCAGGTACGGCGGTGCCGGCACGGCGGTGCCGATCCCGAGCGGGTGCCAGGACTGGTACTGCAGGTGCCACCACGCGCTGACCCCGCTGGGCGCGGGCGAGAGGCCACCGCCGGCGACGGCGTGCCAGGCGGGCCGCGAGCCGATCAGACCGAGCACGACCACGGCGGTCAGCGCGAGTGCGACCGGATTGGTGAGGAACCGGACGATCCAGCCGTTCTCGATCGGGATCTCGTCGTCCTCGGAAGCTGCCGCCTCGCGAGCCGCGGCGTCGCGGGCGGCGAGCTCGCGGGCGGCGAAGGAGGCGGGGTCGGCCTCGGCCGCCGCCACCCGGCGGCGCTCGGCCACGTCGGAGGCCTGGTTGGTCAGCGCGCTCACCACGTCGCCGACGAAGTCCAGCCCGTGCCGGTAGGGCAGCCAGGGCGGCGCGAGCAGCTCACGCACCTGGGCCGGCGGGACGCTGGCGCGTTCGCGCCGCCTGCGTCGGGCAGCTCGCACGGCTCCCGGTCGTCGGTACACCGACACCAGAGCGGCGAGCTCGTCGAGAGCGGCGCCCACCTCGCGCACCACCAGGAAGCCGATCATGCGCAGCACCGTGCCGACGGCCAGCCTCAGCAACTGGAAGGGCAGCACACCGGGGCGGCAGTTGGCGAGCAGCGTGTAGAGGGCGGCTCGGCGCTCCTCGTAGTGGGTGTGCTTGCCGGTCAGGGGGGTGCGCCGCACGCCGCGATGGGCGGCCTCGGCGTGGAAGACGATGGCCTGCGGCACGATCACCGTGGGGTGACCGGCCGAGGCCGCCCGCCAGCCGAAGTCGATGTCGTTGCCGAAGATCGGCAGCTGCGGATCGAAGCCGTCGAGCTCGAGCAGCGCCGTGCGCCGGACGAGCATGCCGGCGGTGTTGACCGCCAGGACGGTGCGGACCTGGTCGTGCTGACCCTGGTCGTACTCGCCGCGTTCGAGTCCCGTCTCGCGTCGGCCCGTGCCGGAGATGGTGACGCCGAGCTCGAGCAGGCGGCGCAGCGAGGGCCACTCGCGCAGCTTGGGTCCGAGCACGCTGGCCTCGGGGTGCGCCTGGGTGGCGGCGAGCAGCTGCTCGAGCGCGTCGGGGGCAGGGGTGGAGTCGTCGTGGAGCAGCCAGATCCACTCGGGCTGGTCCTCGCCGAGGCGGTCCAGGCCGAGGGCGACGGCCTGGGGGAAGCTGGTCGCGCCGGGGACGCGCAGCGCCGTCCCGAAGGCCTGCTCGAGCAGCTCGGAGGATCCGTCCTTGCTGCCGGTGTCGACCGCCACCACCCGGTCGGGCGCGACGGTCTGGGCTTGAATGCCCTCGATGACGGTGGGCAGCCAACGGGCTCCGTCATGGCTGACGACGAGCAGGGCTACCGATGGACGCACGATCCGCAACCCTAACGGCCTTCACCGAGCGGTCGAAATGCAGCAGACCCCGGCGAGGGCCGGGGTCCTGCTACCTGTGACACGGTGCCGAACCGGCTGGGGGCCGGCTCAGACCGCTCGCTTCTTGAGCTTGCGGCGCTCCCTCTCGGAGAGCCCGCCCCAGATGCCGAAGCGCTCATCGTTCATCAGCGCCGACTCCAGACAATCGTCTCGCACCTCGCAGGTCTGGCAGACCTTCTTGGCCTCCCGCGTCGACCCACCCTTCTCGGGGAAGAACGCCTCCGGGTCAGTCTGAGCGCAGAGCGCACGCTCCTGCCAGCCCCCGTCGTCGGCGTTCGACTCGAGGAGAAAAAGCTCCCTCATCGACCTCAGCCCTTCCCGACTCTCAGCAGTGACTTTCGTTACTCGACGCGCCACCGAGGCGGTGCGTCCCTACATCCTTGCTCACCCTTCGGCGTGTCGGCTGGACGCTTGAGCAATTTACGTCCGGCGGAATGACACAAGTGAAATTACATGCCTGTCGCAACCGGAAGTCAAGCCCGACCTCTGCTATAGCACCACCCGTCACACCCGTCACATCGGGCCGTCTGAGAGGCTGTGATCATGCGTCACATCACCGTCCTCTCCGGCGGCCACGGCGGGGCCAAGTTCATCGACGGCCTGCTGCACGGCATCGCTGCCGGCACCCTGCCCGGCGTCGACCCCGACGCCACCGTCACCGTGGTCGCCAATACCGCCGACGACCTGTGGATCCATGGGCTCAAGGTGTGCCCCGATCTCGACACCGTCATGTACACCCTCGGCGACGGTCTAGACCACGAGCGAGGCTGGGGGCGCACCGAGGAGACCTGGAGCGTCAAGGAGGACCTGGAGGCCTACGGGGCGCCGAACACGTGGTTCGGCCTGGGCGATCGCGACATCGCCACCCACCTGGTGCGCACCCAGATGCTGGAGGCGGGATTCACGCTCTCCCAGGTGACGGATGCGCTGTGCGAGCGCTGGCTCCGGCCCCGGTACGGCGCGGGCGTGCGGCTGCTGCCGATGACCGACGACCGCGTCGAGACGCACGTCGCGATCGCCGACCCCGACTCCCCCTCCGGGCGACGGGTGGTGCACTTCCAGGAGTACTGGGTGCGGCTGCACGCCGCCGTGCCCGCCGAGCAGCTCGTCTTCGTCGGCCTCGACGAGGCGACGCCGGGACCGGGCGTGCTGGAAGCGATCACCGGGGCGGACCTGGTCGTCGTACCGCCCTCGAACCCGGTGGTCTCGGTCGGCACCATCCTCGGCGTTCCCGGGCTGCGCGAGGTGCTGCGCGCGACCTCGGCACCCGTGGTCGGCCTCTCCCCCATCATCGGCGGCAACCACGTGCGCGGGATGGCCGAGCAGATGCTCACGGCCGTGGGCGCCGAGGTGAGCGCGGCCGGCGTCGGCCTGCACTACGGTGCCCGTGCGGCCGGCGGCGTGATCGACGGGTGGCTCGTCGACTCCGTCGACGCTGCGGACGTGCCCCGGCTCGAGCAGGCCGGGCTGCGCGCTGCCGCCGCGCCGCTGTGGATGCACTCCTCGGAGCAGACCGCCGCCATGGCGGCCGCCGCGATCGCACTGGTCGGATGAGCACCGGACCCGTGCTGAGCGCGTGGGCGCCGGACGGCGTCGGCGAGGTGGTGGCCGGTGACGACCTCGCCACGCTGCTGCTCCCCCTGGTCGACCTCAGCGACGGCGACATCGTCGTCGTGACCAGCAAGGTGGTGGCCAAGGCCGAGGGTCGGGTGCGCACCTCGACCCGGGAGGCCGAGCTGCCCGGCGAGACCCGCCGCGTCGTCGCCCGCCGCGGTGCCACCATGATCGTGCGCAACCGGCTGGGGCTGACGATGGCGGCGGCCGGGATCGACGCCTCGAACGTCGCACCCGGCCAGGTCGTCCTGCTGCCGCTCGACCCCGACGGGTCGGCCCGGAGGTTGCGCGCCACCATCGCCGAGCGGGGCGGCGTCAACGTCGGCGTCGTCGTCACCGACACGGCCGGACGAGCCTGGCGCGAGGGTCAGACCGACATCGCGATCGGTGCCGCAGGCGTGATCGTCGCCGAGGACTTCACCGGCCGGGTGGACGAGTACGGCAACGCGCTCGTCGTGACCGCACCGGCGGTGGCCGACGAGATCGCCGGCCTGGCCGAGCTGGCGACCGGCAAGCTCGGGGCTCGGCCGTTCGCCATCGTCCGCGGTCGCCCCGACCTGGTGCTCGCCGCCGGCGAGGACGGTCCTGGCGCGAGCGCGCTGATCCGGGCCGAGGGCAGCGACTTCTTCGGGTACGGCGCCCGCGAGGCGGTGCTGCGCGCGCTGACCGGCGATGCCGCCGACCGCACGCCGTTCGGTGCTCCGGCCTCCGCCGAGGAGCTGGCCGCGGCGATCGCGCAGGCGACCGGGCTGGTCGCCGTACCGGACCGGCAGGGGCTCGCCGTGACCGGGGCGGAGCCGGGCCGACGGACGGCACTGGACGCGCTCGCCTTCGCCTTCGGCTGGGCCGTCGCGCCACCGGGACCGGATCCTTCGGTGACCGAGAACGACGGTGTTGCACATCTGCGCCCGGTGACTCCGTAGACTCTGCGCGACCTGACCGACTCGAACCCCTGAGGTACCCGTGGCCAAGCCGTCCAAGTCCGACCGTCGCGCGGTCGTCGACTCGATCCGCAAGAAGCAGCGTGGCGCCGACCGTGCCCGCGGCCTCGCCATCGTCGGGGTCTGCGCCTTCGTGGCGCTGCTGATCGTGGGCCTGGCGGCCTACCAGCCGGTCAAGGACTGGTGGGACACCCGGAAGTTCAACTCGATCGCGCTGGCGAGCATCGGTCAGTCCGCGTCGGTGTGCCAGAAGATCACCACCGTCAAGGCCGACGGCAACCAGCAGCATGTGCCCACGGGTCAGTCGGTCACCTACACCACCGCGCCGCCCGCCTTCGGTCCGCACTGGAACGAGCTCGGCGTCGCGCCGGTGGCGATGAGCCGCAAGTTCTACAGCCGCGACGACCGGCCGGCCCTCGAGGCGCTGGTGCACAACCTCGAGCACGGCTACACCCTGCTCTGGTACGACGACACCGTCTCGGCCGCGGAGATCAACCAGATCCGCGCGATCGGCGCGAAGTTCCCCGGCGACACCAACTTCCGCTACAAGTTCATCGCCGTGCCGTGGCTGCCCGCCGACGCGAAGTCGATCGGGAAGAACTTCCCCAAGGGCACCCACATCGCCTTCACGCACTGGTCCGCCGGCGGGAACGGCCAGACCGACACCACCAAGCAGGTCGGCGCCTTCCAATACTGCTCGGGCGTCTCCGGCGCGGCCCTGAAGACGTTCATGACCAAGTACCCCTACACGGACAGCCCCGAGCCCGGCGTCATGTGACCCTCCCCCGAGGAGCGGAACGGCCCGGGATCGGGCAGCTGCGGCATCTCGATGCCGTCGTCGGAGCCGAGCAGTACGGCGCGGGTGATCGCACCCGCGCCGTACTTGTCCTTCACCTGATCCAGGGCGCCGTCCAGGATGCTCGAGCGCCCCACCGCACCCTGCATCCCGGGCCAGTCCAGGGGCAGCTCGAGCTGCTCGGTCCCCGCGTCGGACAGCCCGGAGATGCTCACCCCGATCAGCGTGCAGCCGCGCTCCTCGATCAGCGGCCACGCGGACCGCAGCAGCGTGCGTGCGGTGGCGACCCAGACCTCCGTCGCACCTGTTGCCGCGCCCGCGCTCCCGATAGTCGCCGAGCGCGTCGCCCGCGTGAAGTCGTCGAACCGCAGCCGCAGTATCAGCGTGCGGCCGATGCGCTCCCCGCCGCGCAGCCGGCGCGCGACCCGGTCGATCAGGGCGACCACGTGGGCGTCGAGCTCGGCCGCGGTGCAGCGCCGCCGACCCAGGGCGCGCTGGGCCCCGACCGAGCCACGTCGACGGCCGACCTCCACCGGTCGCGGATCCCGCAGGTGGGCCAGCGCCCACAGGTGCCGGCCCGACGCCTTGCCGACCAGTCCCTGCAGCACCTCCTCCTCACGCCGAGCCAGGTCGCCGACGGTGCGGATGCCGTCGGCGCGCAGCTTGGCGGCTGTCACCTTCCCGACACCCCACAGCCGCTCGACGGGCAGCGGATGCAGGAACTGCGACTCGCGATCCGGCGCGACGAGCAGCAGGCCGTCGGGCTTGCTCACGGCGCTGGCCACCTTCGCCAGGTACTTCGTCCGGGCCACGCCGACCGAGATCGGCAGTCCGACCTCGGTGCGCACGCGCCGCCGCAGCGTCGCGGCGATCTCCACCGGTTCCCCCACCAGGCGGCGCAGGCCGCCGACATCGAGGAACGCCTCGTCGATCGAGAGACCCTCCACCAACGGCGTGGTGTCGCGGAAGATCTCGAACACCGCCCTGCTGGCCTCGACGTACGCCGAGAAGCGCGGGCGCACCGTGATCAACCCGGGGCAGAGCCGTCGTGCCTCCGAGCCGGCCATCGGCGTGCTGACGCCGTACGCCTTGGCCTCGTAGCTGGCCGCGAGGACCACGCCGCCCCCGACCGCCACCGGCCGACCGCGCAGCGACGGGTCGTCGCGCTGCTCCACGGAGGCGTAGAACGAGTCCAGGTCGGCGTGCAGGATCACCCGACCATAATCGAACATGTGTTCGATCCCTGTCCAGCCCCTGAGGCCCTCTGCGCCGCCTCTGCGGCGAGGGGCGGCGGATCAGGTCAGCGTGTCGAGGTGCTCGGCCTTCAGACTGGCCACGATTTGCTTGACCTGCTGCGCCCGCGCCCTGGTGGTGACCAGGACGGCATCGGGGGTGTCCACCACCACCACGTCCTCGAGGCCGACCACCGCGATGGTCCGCCCGCTGGTGGGCACGACCAGGCCGGAGGCGTCGATCGAGTGCACCAGTGCGCTGTCGCCCAGCACCGTCGGCCCTTCGGAGTCGACCGTCATGGCGGCGTCCAGGAGGGTCGCCAGCGAGTCGAAGTCACCGACGTCGTCCCAGCCGAACTCGGCCGGCACCGCGGCGACCCTGCCCGCGGAGGCGGCGGGCTCGGCGACGGCGTGGTCGACGGCGATCTTCGGCAGCCGGGCCCAGAGCTCGTCGAACCGGTCGACCTGGCCCTTGTGGTGCAGCGCGGCGATCTCGCGCAGGGTGGCGGCGAACTCCGGGTCCCAGCTCGCCAGCAGGTCGAGCAGCACGGTGGGACGGACCACGAACATGCCGGCGTTCCAGCGGTAGCCGCCGTCGGCCAGGTAGGACAGCGCGACGGCCTCGGACGGCTTCTCCACGAACGAGTCGACCAGCCGGGCGGCGGGATGCCCGGGAAGCTCCTCGACACCGTGCACGTAGCCGTAGGCGGTGCTGGCGAAGGTCGGGGTGATCCCCAGCGTGACCAGCCAGCCGTCCCGGGCGACAGCGACCGCCGTACGGACCGCCTCGGTGAACTTCTTGGCCCGGGTGATGACGTGGTCGGCCGCGAAGGAGCCCATCACCGCGTCCGGGTCGCGCAGCTCCAGGACGGCTGCGGCGAGTCCGATCGCCGCCATCGAGTCACGCGGCGACGGCTCCGCCAGCACGCAGCCATCGAGCTGCGGCAGCTGCTCGAGCACCGCCTCCTGGTGCGCCTCCCCCGTGACGACGAGGAAGCGGTCCTGGGCCAGCACCTGCAACCGGTCGTAGGTCTCCTGCAGCAGCGACCGCCCGCTGCCGGTGAGGTCGCGCAGGAACTTCGGCGCCGCCTGCCGGGAGAGCGGCCACAGCCGGGTCCCCGCGCCGCCGGCGGGGATGACCGCCCAGAAGTTGTCGATAGAGAGCCGTCCAGCCATAGGGGGCAGCCTAACCAGTGCCACGCCGCCGGCAGGGCAGGATGGTGCAGTGACGACGTTCTCCGACGTGCTGGCGCGCCAGCTGCGCTCCAACCCCGGCCGACCGCTGGTGACCTTCTACGACGAGGCGAGCGGGGAGCGGGTCGAGCTCTCCGTAGCCACCTACGCCAACTGGGTGGCCAAGGCCTCCGGACTCCTGGTCGACGAGCACGGCCTCGAGCGCGGCCAGCGCCTGCTCATCGACCTGCCCCCGCACTGGCTCTCCCTGGTCTTCCTCGGCGCCGCCTGGAACGCCGGCCTGGTCGTCACCGACGGTGAGGACGCGGACGCGGTGGTCTGCGGACCGGGCTCGCTGGCCATCTGGGCGCCCACGGCGAGCACCCGGCCGACCCTGGCGTGCGCCCTGCTCCCGCTGGGCGTGCGGTTCGCCGAGGAGCTCCCGCCCGACGTGCACGACGTCGGGATCGAGGTGTGGGGCCAGCCGGACGGTTGGGCACCCTGGGACCCACCGATGCCGGAGGACGCCGCCACGGACTGGGCCGGCGAGGTGACCAGCCAGGCGCAGCTGTGGGCGGCCGCCGCCGGAGCTTCCCTCTCCAGCGGCGACCGCCTCGTGTCGGAGACGGACCCGGCTTCCCCACCGGGAACCGCCTCCTTCTGCGAGCCGCTCGCGAACGGCGGCTCGCTGGTCCTGGTCGTCCACGCCGACCCCGACCGGCTCGAGGCGATCGCTGTCGCCGAGCGGGTCACGGTCCGCGAGCGGGATCGACGCATCCCGGACGTGGAGACCCAGGCCTGAACCTCTCCTTGCCGTCCCTACCCGGCCAGGTCGTAGCGGCTGAAGCCGGTGCCGAGCAGCTGCGGAGCGCCCAGCGTGCCGGTCGCGGTCGGGGAGATCTGGTACAGCGCACCGGCGCTGTTGCGCAGGATCAGCGCCGATCGCCCGGTGCCCTGGACGTTGCCCACGCCAATGACCCAGCTGTAGCCGGTCAGGCTGCCGCCGACGGTGATCGGGTTCGTGAGACCACCGGGTCCGTTGCCCGGGTAGAGCAACGTCTTCTTGCCCTTGACGAAGAGCGCGTCGGGAGCGCCGTCGCCGTTCCAGCGGCCGACGGCGACCTGCTCCTTGGCCGAGATCGCGCTGTGCGACACGTACGACGTCGCCAGACCGCCGGCGCCCTTGCCCGGCCAGATCCGCATCGCACCGTTCACCTGACCCTGCAGGTCGGGCCATCCGTCGCCGGTAATGTCTCCCGCCGCGCTGAGCAGCGTCACCGCGCCGAAGCCGCCCGCGAGCACGGTCGGCTTGGCGAACCGGCCCTGCCCGTTGCCGAGGTAGAGGTAGAGATTGCCGTCGGTGTTGCGGGTGATCAGGTCGGAGTGGCCGTCGCGGTTCCAGTCGCCTGCGTTGAGCAGCTGGGTGGCGTTGGGCAGCTTCAGGCCGGTGTCGATCGGCGTACCCAGACGACCCGACGAGCTGGCGCGAGGTGCGCCGAACGCGCCGGTGCCGGTCCCCGGCAGCGTCACGATCGTGCCGTTGGTGTGCCGCGCCAGCAGGTCGGGATGGCCGTCTCCGGTGATGTCCCCCGGTCCGGCCAGGCCTGTGACGTCGCTGAGGTCGACGGTCGGCTGCGCCTTGCGGACGAACGTGCCGTTGCCGCGGCCGAGGTAGACGCTCAACCGGCCGCGGTTCTTGCCGGCCTTCATGATCTTGGCGACCAGGTCGTTGTGACCGTCGCCGTTGAGGTCACCGACAGCTGTGACCATGGCCCGGCCCACGAACTTCTTGGCGTCCTTGGTGACCGCTGTGCCGTAGTGACCCGCGCCGTCACCCGGGCGCACCTTCGCGACGCCCTTCTTCGACACCGTGACCAGATCCACCCGGCGGTCACCGGTCAGGTCCCCGGAGGTCACCGACTGCTTCGCCCCGACGGCCGCCACCGCCACGCTCCGGGACGCCCCAGGGGTCGTCGGTACGACGTAGACCTCCTTGCTGGTCGCGTCGCGGACCACGATGTCGGGGTCGGAGTTGCCCAGGAAGCTCGACTCGAGAGTGCGGCCGGACCAGCCTTTCTGCAACGAGGCCGCGATCGTGCGGATCTGGGGGATCTGGGCGTACAGGTACTTGCCCGGGCAGGCTGTCGCCTTGGTGTCGCGGTGACCCATGATCGAGGACGCGAACGTCTTCGGGCCGATCGTCACGTTCGTGGCGGCGGCCGAGACGCCGTGCAGCGACAGCTTCCAGGCGAACAGCGCCCCCTCGGCCTGCAGCAACGCGGTGGTCGGCTTGCCGGTCTCGAAGTTGCCGATCGCCGAGACCCCGAAACCGTAGTCGTTGTAGTTCTCGGTGTGCGCGCCGACGACGGGGCGGTCCACGCCGCCGTACCGGCCCTCCCAGATCCGGCCGAACTTGTCGATCAGGAAGTTGTAGCCGATGTCGCGCCAGCCCCGGCTGCGCACGTGGTAGGCGTAGATGCTGCGGATGATCCCGGGCACCTCGGCAGCGGTGTAGTCGTTGGCGTTGACGGTGTGATGCACGAAGCCGCCGTGGACCTCGGCGTAGCTGGGCGCGGTCTGCTCCCGGATCTTCTCGTCGGCCCCCCACTGGGCGCGGCTGTAGATCTGCGGCTTGGGCGTGTACGCCGCGGCCGCCAGGACGGCCTCGCTCTGCGCTGAGGCGGTCAGGGAGGCGTCGGTAGCGTCTGTGGCGTCGGTGACGGCCCCGCCTGCTGCGGCAGGCGCGACGGCGGGGGCGGCAGGGGCGGCGGGGGCGGCGGCGGGGGCGGCAGGGGCGGCGGCAGCAGCCGGAGCGCTCGCAGCCGTGGTCGTGGACGAGCCGGACCCCTCATCCAACTTCGAGGTGTCGAGGGCCGGCCGCTCCGCGGCGGTCGGCGTCGCGCCGGGCGCGATCACGGCCAGCTTGAGGTCCGGCGGCGCATCCACGCCGATGACCCGCATCCGCACCTGGACCTGGTCCACGTGGCCGACCAGGGCTTCCATGGTCCCGGGCCGCGAGCGCCTGCCCTCGCTGCTGCTGGGATCGGGCCCGTCGACGTCGTAGTCGACCTTCTTCCAGCCGCTCCAGGTGCCGTTCTTCTCGGTGCGCAGTCGCACGCGGACCTGGCTGGGCTTGAGGTCGTCGCCGTGCTCCCAGGTGACGCCGACGGTACCGAAGCCGGTGACGCGCTGGGGTGTGCTGGTGATGGTCGTGCGCCTGGCCGTGGTCGCGACGCGCGCGTTGCGCGCCGCTGCGGCCGCCTCCGAGTTGACGGCCCGGCGACCGGCGACGGCCGCCGACGGCACTGTCAGCTGGATCTCCTTGACCGACGCCTCGGCCGGGGCGGTGGCGACCGTCGAGGGGGTCAGCGCGGCCTTGGTGTAGGCCGCCAGCGCTCCGCTCGGGGTCGGCGCGATCGCCGGGGCGACGCTACCGCTGCCGCCGGTGGAGGCGGTTTCCGACGGTGTCTCACGAACGACGTCGAGGGTGACGACGCTCGCGGCGGGGACGAGGGCGGCGACGACGACACCGAGCACCAGCAGCTGCTGGCAGCTGGCGACGTAGCGGATCTTTCCGAGGTGCATTCCGTTGCTCCAGGTGTGCGGGGAAGTTCACACGAGGGCTCAACTTTCACACCCGTCACAGCGCCATGGGAAGGGTTCGCGAGTAACTACAAGACTGTAATTTCTACTCGACACGCCGACGATCTCGAGATTAAAGTAAAATTACATCGGTGTCATTCGCCGCGGATGCATGCCGAAGGCCAAATGACGACTGCCCGCTCCCCCATCGGGAAGCGGGCAGTCGGCGACGCTGACGGCCGCTGAAGACTCAGACGTCGGCGCCGAGCTCGGCGTCGGAGATGCCGAGCTCCTCCTCGCCGTCGTCCTCGTAGTGCAGGTAGCGGATGCCCTCCATGGCGTCACCGTCGAAGACCAGCCGGCCCCGCTCCAGGGCGATCACGCGGTCACACATCTTCTGCACCGACGCGGCCGCGTGGCTCACGTAGACGATGGTCCGTCCGCTCTCGCGGATCTCCATCATCTTGTTCATGCACTTGCGCTTGAACGGCTTGTCGCCGACGGCCAGGATCTCGTCGGCCAGGAAGATGTCGCAATCGACGTGCACGGCGATCGAGAACCCCAGTCGCGAGCTCATCCCGGAGGAGTAGGTCCCAACGGGCTGGTCGATGAACTGGCCGATGTCGGCGAAGTCGATGATCTCGTCGAGGACCGACTTGGTCTCCTTCTCGTTGAGACCGTAGATCGCGGCGTTGAGGTAGATGTTCTCCAGGCCGGAGAGCTGGTTCTGGAAGCCCGCGCCGGTCGCGATGAGGCCGGCGATGCGTCCTCGGGTGACCAGCGTGCCCTTGTTGGGTCGCATCACACCGCTGATCACCTTCAGCAGGGTGCTCTTCCCCGAGCCGTTGAGACCCATCAGTCCCACCGACTCGCCCTGCTGGATGGTGAACGAGACGTCGTCGACGGCGTTGAACCGGTCGACCGTCTTCTGCCCACGCATCTTGGCGACGCTCATCTGCTTGAAGGTCTTGTGTCGCCGCAGCACGAAGTCCTTGGTCACGTGCTGCGCGACGATCGCCTCGGCCATCAGATCTGCTCCGGGATTCGTGCCTCGAACTTGCTGAAGAACCATTGCGCGATCAGCAGCAGCACCAGGGACGCGCCGAGTGCGATCAGCCCCTGCTGGTAGAGGTGCGGGGGGAACTGGGTCTTGATGGTGTGCTCCGGTCGATCCGTCGACAGCGCCCAGAAGGCCCGCTGGAAGAGCAGGCACGCGACGGCGATCGGGTTGCCGAGCACGAGCCACTTCAAGCTGCCCGCGTGCTGGGCCAGCTGGTCGTAGCCGTAGATCATCGTGCAGCCGAACCGGACGAAGTTCATCAGGATGCCGACCAGGGAGCCGAAGTCGCGCCAGAACACGTTGGCCACGCTGAAGATCAGCGAGAGCGCCGTGCCGAGGATCATCATGATCGCCATGGCGAGGACCCCGCCCACGAGCGTGCCCATGTCCGGGTGCCAGCCGGTGAGGAAGCAGACGATGAGCAGGATCGCCATCTGTGGCAGCACGTGCCACAACGAGACCAGCATCGCTGCCACCGGGAACATCTCCTTGGGCAGCGGCATCTTCTGCACCAACGACTTGTTCCGCACGATCGAGCGGGTGCCGGCCCCGAAGGTCTCGGTGAAGAAGTGCACGATCACCAGACCGCTGAAGACGTGCACCGGATAGTTCGAGATGGTGGCGTGCGCCCCCATCACGACGCCCATGACGTACCAGTAGATGAAGAACTGGGTCAACGGGTTGATGTAGGACCACAAGAAGCCCAGGAACGACTGCTCGTAGCGGGCGGCGATCTCGCGCTGCACCAGCAACCGCAACAGATAGCGTCGCTGGAACACCGAGAGCAGGCCCAGGCTCGCCGACGGCGAGGACAGCGGCTCCAGCGCCTGCCGCTCGGCCACGAGGGTGGCCTCACTCATCACCTGTCTCCTTCCACGGCTTGAACGTCTCCTCCCACGCCTCGGGCGAGGTGATCTCGCCCAGCGCCGAACGATAGCGCTCGGCTAGCTGCGGCCACTCCCGCAGGAAGCGGGCGTGCAGTTCCACCGAGCGCTTGAGCAACTCACGGTACTGCTGCGGGTCGCGTCGGTAGAGCGCTGCAGCGGTCCCGTCGTTCATCGACACGATCGCCGAGTCGAAGGACGCCAGCCGGTACCACTTCGCGTCCAGCGCCGGCACCGCCACCTCCGGGTTCGTGCGGGACAGGTCGCGCGGCCGGCGCAGCTGCCGCAGCGGCGCCAGGCCGGCCGTGATGAGCTGCGCCTTGCGCGAGGGCACCTCGGTGAGGTCCTTCTTCGACGGCTTCTCCACCCGGACCGGAGGCAGGTCGTCGGTGTCGGCGACGAGGCGCGCGTCGCTGAACTCGCGCCGTACCGCATTGATCTCGCCCAGCCGCGTCGGCAGCATGGCGTGCAGCGCCTCGGGACCCCGCAGGATGTCCTCCATCGCCTCGATCCGGAGCTGGGCGGTGGAGTACTGCATCGCCACCAGGTGCGCGATCTGGTTGTTCAGGCTCTCCCGGAGCAGCCGGCCGCCGCGCGGGTAGCTCGAGTGCAGCAGCGCCGCGACCAGCCGGTTGCGCAGGTGGAAGTAGGCCTGCCAGTCCAGCGCGTCGTTCTTGTCGGTCCACGGCACGTGCCAGACCGCGGCGCCCGGGAGGGTGACGGTCGGGAAGCCGTGGGCGCGAGCGCGCAGCCCGTACTCGGCGTCGTCCCACTTGATGAACAGCGGCAGGCTCAACCCGATCCGCTCGATCACCACCCGCGGGATCAGGCAGGAGTACCAGCCGTTGAAGTCGACGTCGACCCGCTTGTGCAGCCAGCGCGCCGAACGGATGTTGCGGGTGGCGAAGTCCCACTGGTTGTAGCTGTCCTCCGGCGACTTCCACCAGAACCGCCACGGCTGGACGATCTCGCCGAAGCTGTGCAGGCGCGAGCGGGAGTAGAGGCTGAACATGTGGCCGCCGACGATGGTCGGCTGCTTGGCCAAATCGCCGAAGGTGACCTGGCGGATGATGCCCTCCGGCTCACAGACGACGTCGTCGTCCATCATCAGCGCGTACGTCGCGGTGCCCTTGCGGACCGACTCGAGCTGACCCCGGGCGTAGCCCCCCGAGCCGCCGAGGTTGCCCTGCACGACGATGCGGAGCTTGTCACCCAGCGCCTTCTCGGCGGCCGGGAACTCCTCGCTGTCGGTCACCCGTCGGGTGCCCTGCTCCATCACGAAGACGGTGTCGAGGAACTCGGCCACGTCCGGCTCGCCGAACTGCTGCAGCAGCTTGGCGCAGAACTCGGGGCGGTTCATCGTCGTGATGGCGACGTCGACCGTGCCGTGGTCGGCCCGGTCCGCGGGCACCTCGGCGTGCCACTCGGCGCTGACCGTGACGGCGTTCTCGGCGGCCACCACGTCGTACCAGTACCAGCCACCGTCGATGAACGGCGTCAGGCTCAACTCGAAGGTAAGCGTGTTGATGCCGTCGTCCTCGGTGACCGCGGAGTCGACGCGCTGGCTGTTGCCGTTGGCAAGCGACTTGTTGACGATCACCGTCGCGCCGGCACCCTCGACGCTCACCGTCAGGGTGACGTGGTCGACGATCGTCCAGCGCCGCCAGTAGGAGGCCGGGAACGCGTTGAAGTAAGCGGCGAAGCTCAGCCGCTGGCCGGCATCGAGCCGGAGACGGGTGCGGTCGAGGATCTGGTCGGCCCGCACCTGCTCGGCCTCACCGGTCCCCTGCCGGATCCTGGTGTTGTTGAGCTCCTTGGCCGCCCGGGTGCCGCCGACGACGTACTTGTCCTCGTCGAGATCGGGCGTGCTCGGGTCCACGTAGAGCGGCAGGACCTCGAAGTCGCGATCCAGCGGCAGGATCTGGCGCTGCAGCAGCCGGCGGGTGGTGCCCGTCACCGCTTCCGAGGCTCCTGCGGTTGTCACTGCGGTCATCAGGCGTCCACACCCCCGGACTTGAGCTCCGCACCCTGGGCGAAGTGCGGCTTGAGCTTGTTCTCGTACATCGACAGGGCCGAGGCGATCGCCATGTGCATGTCCAGGTACTTGTAGGTGCCGAGGCGGCCGCCGAAGAGCACCATCGGCTCGGCCATCGCCCGATCACGGTACTTGAGCAGCTTCGCGCGGTCGTCGGCGGTGTTGATCGGGTAGTACGGCTCGTCGCCCTCCTCGGCGAAGCGGCTGTACTCGCGCACCACGATCGTACGGTTCGGCTTGTACGAGGCGGCTCGCTCGGGATGCAGGTGCTTGAACTCCAGCTCCCGCGTCCACGGCACGTCCGGGTCGTTCGCGTTGACCACGCCCGTGCCCTGGTAGTCGTCGACGTCCAGGGTCTCGGACTCCAGGTCGACGGTGCGCCACGAGAGCCGGCCCTCGGCGTTGCCGAAGTACTCGTCGACCGGGCCGGTGTAGACGATCGGCACGCTGCCCTTGAACTGCTCGGCCAGGCCCGTGGAGGGATCGAGGAAGTCGGTCTCGAGCCGGACCTCGATGTTCGGGTGATCGGCCATCCGGGTCAGCCAGGCGGTGTACCCGT
Organism: Nocardioides sp. BP30; assembly: GCF_029873215.1. Lineage (NCBI taxonomy): Bacteria > Bacillati > Actinomycetota > Actinomycetes > Propionibacteriales > Nocardioidaceae > Nocardioides > Nocardioides lacus. The sequence goes on from NZ_CP123620.1 coordinate 3,466,363, forward strand.
CGGTCGGCAGGCCCTCGTACTTGTCGTTGAAGTAGCGGTTGTCGAAGGTGTAGCGGACCGGGAGTCGGGTGATGATCTCCGCGCTCAGCTCCTTCGGGTCCGTCTGCCACTGCTTGGCCGTGTAGCCCTTGATGAAGGCCTCGTAGAGCGGACGGCCGATCAGGGAGATGGCCTTCTCCTCCAGGTTGGTGGCGTCGGCGGTCCTGATCTCGCTGGCCTGCTCGGCGATGAGGGCGCGGGCCTCGTCGGGCGTGTGGGCCTTGCCGAAGAACTGGTTGATCAGGGCGAGGTTCATCGGCAGCGAGTAGACCTGGCCCTGGTACTTGCCGAAGACGCGGTGCTGATAGTTGGTGAACGTGGTGAAGCGGTTGACGTACTCCCACACCTTCTCGTTGCTGGTGTGGAACAGGTGGGTGCCGTACTTGTGGACCTCGATGCCGGTCTCGGGGTCGAACTCGCTGTAGGCGTTGCCGCCCAGGTGCGAACGGCGCTCGATGACGAGCACCTTGAGGTCGAGCTCGGCCGCGCACCTCTCGGCGATGGTCAGGCCGAAGAAGCCTGACCCGACGATGACGAGATCCGGGGTTGCAACACTGTCTGGCACGGTCGGTCAGTCTACGGAGGCGGTGGGTACCTGCCGCATTCCCCGCGCCGACCGTACGGCGGAGATCACGTTGCCGGCCTCGCGCCGGCCCCCGCGAACCGGGCTCAGCAGCACCACCAGCACCATGATCAGCCACGGTTTGAGCCGCACGAGCGGGTTCTCGCCGTACCGGAGATGGACGACGAAGAGGTTGCGGTACATGTAGAACCCCTTCCAGCTCGACAGGTCGTGCTGCTGGCTGAAGTCGAGCTGGCGGACCAGCACCGCGTCCCGGATCGCCCAGATCTCGAAGCCGGCGCGTCGCGCGCGCAGGGCGAAGTCGACGTCGTCGTAGAAGATGAAGAAGCTCGGATCCGGCAGCCCGACCGCGTCGATGACCCGTCTGCGGACCATGAAGCCCTCGAAGGCGACGTTCTCCAGCCGGACCCGCGCCGGCATCTCGGCACGGGTCGGGTAGGTGGAGACGACGCTGGCGCGCTTGGGCTTGATCGCCAGCGGGTTGGCCAGGTCGAAGCGGGTGGCGGCGAGCTCGATCAGCGTGCCGTCGGTGTTCTGGCGCACCGCCATCAGGCAGTCCTCGTCCTGCGCGAGCAGGACCCCGAGGCAGTCGGGTGCCGGGACGACGTCGTCGTCCATCAGCCAGATCCGGTCGAAGCCCTGCTCGTAGGCGGCCTGCACACCCCTGTGGAACCCGCCGGCGCCACCGAGGTTCTCCGGCATCGTGATGACCTGCCGCCTTGCCGCGGCAGCGTCACCGGCAGCGTCACCGGCAGCGTCACCGGCAGCATCACCGGTGGCCCACGCGGTGAGCACCTGGGCGGTGCGGTCGGTCGAGGCGTTGTCGACCACGACCACGGCGTCGGCCGGGTGCTCGAGGCGCCCCAGGCCCTCGAGCATCACCGCGAGCAGATCGGCGCGGTTGTACGTGACGACCACGATCGCGACGCTCTCGGTCGCCGGGTCCGACGCGCTCCCCGGGCTGGTCGAGGGGCTCACAGATACCTCCGATGGCCGGTGAAGTCGCCGCGCAGCGCCGCCCACCAGGCACGCACGCTGAGCAGGAGCCGCCTCGGTTCGCGACGGGTGAAGGTGTAGAACCACAGGGTCTTGGCGACGAACGCCAGCGCATGCGGCCAGCCCTTGTAGTCGCGCAGGTTGAGCAGGTTGTTGCGTGCCATGCAGTAGTGCTTGAGGTCGCTGGGCGTGTGGTTGTACGTGGTGCGGCCGCCCAGCATGGGCGTGCCGAGTGCGCCGACGGCGGGATGCCTGACCTGCGCGTCCACCACGGTGGCGATCCGGGCCCCGGCAGCCTCCGCGCGCAGCCGGTACTCGTGGTCGTCGCCCCAGATGAAGTACTCCTCGCGCGGCAGCCCGATCCGGGAGACCAGCTCGCGCGTGACCAGGACGCCGTTGAACGGGATGACGATGCCCTCGATCCGGCCGCCCGCACCCGCGGCGTTCCGGACGTCCGCGAGGTCGTGCACCACCCGCGTCCCTCCGGGCAGCCGGATCGGGAAGACCAGCCGGTCGGGTTTGGCCCTGTCGACGACGACCGGCCCCCAGAAGTCGAGTCCACCGCGTTCGTCGAGCTCGTCGGCACGCAGCAGGCGGGCGAGGCAGTCCCGCTGCGGCAGGCCGTCGTCGTCCATCAGCCAGGCGAGGTCGGCGCCCCGCTCCATCGCCCAGGCCAGCCCGTCGTGGAAGCCCCCCGCCCCACCCCGGTTGGACGTCAGCGTCCGCGCCAGGACGGGCACCGCGCGGTGCTCGCTCTCCCCCGGAGAACCCGTCGCACCACCCTCGAGACCGGCGAGCCACTCGCCGGTGCCGTCGCTGGAGGCGTTGTCGAGGACCAGCACCTCGTCCAGCTCAGCGACGGTGTCGAGCCGCTCGAGCAGCTCCTGCAGCAGGGCGAGGCGGTTGTAGGTGACGACCACGGCGGTGATACGGCGAGGCTGGGTCACGGCGCTCACCCTACGGTCTCGCGCCTGGTCGTCCAGAACCGTCGGTGCTCGCCGCGGTCCTGAGCGGAGGGCAGCCTCAGCAGGCACCCGCGAGGTCGTCGGTCTGGTTGGCGACGTACCCGGTCTTGAGCGAGCCGTAGGAGCCCTCGGTCATGACGTCCTTGGTGGGCGCGGTGCCGGTCGAGGCGGACGGCTTCTTCGCCGCACCCTTCGCCCCCGTGGACTTCGGCGCGGAGGCCTTGGGCGCCGGCGCGATCGCGGCATCGATGGCTCTGCGGATCGTCTTGATCTTGGGGTTGCTGGTGTTGACCAGCGGCGGCACCAGCGAGAGCGTCGAGATCTTCTGGGACTTGGCCTTGAGCGCCAGCTGCGCGAAGTGGTCCACCTCGCTGGTCGGGATGTCGGTGGTGAAGAGCGCGGCGGAGGCCTTGGCGATCTTGCCGAAGTGCTTCATCACCGTGGCCGGGCTGACCTGGTGCAGCATCGCGTTCATCACGCACTTCTGCCGGGCCATCCGGGAGTAGTCATCCGAGGTGGCGCGGGAGCGGGAGTACCAGAGCAGCTGCTCGCCCGTCAGCTTCTTCACCCCGGGCTTGATCCAGCCCGTGACGGCACCGGTCTTGCCGATCGCGATCGGCTGTCGCACGTTGATCGTCACCCCGCCGATGGCGTCGGCGAGGTCACGGAACCCGGGCATGTTGATCATCGCGTAGTAGTTGATCTTCAGGCCGGTGATCCCCTCGATGCCCTCCATCGTGGCCTCCACGCCGGGCTGGTCGAAGGACCCGAAGAGCGCCTTGTGGTCGGCGGCGTAGGTGGAGAGGCTGTTGAGCTCGCAGGTGGAGCAGTTGTAGCCGTGCGGCCACTGCTTGGCCAGGATCGAACCCTTCGGGAAGGGGAAGTTCATCATGTTGCGCGGCAGCCCGATCAACACCGTCTTGCCGGTCTTCGCATCGATCGAGGCGACGGTCATCGAGTCGGTGCGCAGGCCCCAGCGGGTCACGCCGGAGTCGGCGCCGATCAGCAGGACGTTGTAGCGACCGTCCGCCGCGTCCGAGACCGAGTTCCCGGCGAACATCGCCATCACCAGTCCTCGCTGCACCCCGACGAGGTGGGCGCTGAACAACAGCACCGCCGACATGCCGAGCGCGACGACACCCGTCACGGAGACCGCCGCGCGGCGGTGGCCCAGGGCCAGGGTGAGCGGCTGGCTGATCCGCCAGGCGTCGAAGAACAGGTACACCCAGCCCACCGCGGCCGCGATCAGCGCGAGCCGCAGTGCCAGCAGCATCGACGGCGTGGTGGCCGCCCAGAACGCGAGCTCGTGCCAGAAGACCGCCACCACGAGCGAGAGGAAGCCGCCGGTCAGCACCAGGATCCACACCCGCAGGGCGATCCGTCCGACCCGGCGGTCGCCGGCCGCGAGCTGCGCCGAGCCGGGTGCGATCAGCGTCATCGCCATCAGGGCGAGGGCACGCCGGAACCTGACGCGGGCGGCGCGCTCTTCGATGGACCGCATGGAACCGGCCTTTCGTGCTCTGCGGGGAAGGACAGGCCCGGCCAGTATCTCCAGCCACAGCAGTCACATGCGTCACGACGCGCCGGGGACCCACCCCGACCTCAGGCGTTCCGTCCCCGCAGGATCTCCTCGCGCTTGGCCAGCCGGTGGGCACGCCGGATCTGCGCCTCGCGCCAGCGCCGGTGGTCCTCGGCGCTCTCCAGCAGGAGGGGCGGAACCTCCCGCGGGGTGCCGTCGGGGTTCAGCGCGACCATGACGAAGTACGCCGAAGCGACGTGCACACCGCCGACGCTCGGATCGCTGTGCGGCTGGGCCTCGATCCGGACCCCGACCTCCAGCGAGGTGCGGCCGACCCAGTTGACCCGACCGTAGGTGTGCACGATGTCGCCGACGTGCACCGGCGCGATGAACACCATCTCGTCCAACGCCGCGGTGACGGTCTGCCCGCCGGCGTGCCGGCTGCTGACGGCACCCGCGGTGGAGTCGGCGAGCTTCACGATCTCGCCGCCGTGGATGTTGCCGGCCAGGTTGGCCTCCGCAGTGCGCATGAGCACCGCCAGCGAGACCTCGCCGTACGTGGTGGGGCGTCGCGGATCGGCTCCGTTCATGGCGCGCACGGTACCGTCTCCGCCATGCCCGACCAGTACGACTGGCTCTTCGGCAAGGGCAAGGGCTCCTCGCCCGACCCGTCGAAGCAGCCCCAGCCGTCCCAGCCCACGAGCCGCCCCGACGGTACGCCCGCGGGCCGGCCCGTGCCGCCGTCCGACGACGCCACGCGTGCGATGCCGGTCGACGACCGTGAGGCGCGTCGCGCGCGGGTCGGCGCCTCCTACAGCGCGAACAGCGGCTCCCGGCCCCCGACGCCGCCGACTCCCCCGCCGCTGGCTCCCACGCCGGGCGACCCGGGTACGGCGGGGCGTCGCGGCCCGCGCCGCTTCGTCAGCTTCAAGACCGCCCGGCGCGTCGTCTACGTGCTGGTGCTGGTCTACCTCGTCAGCATCGTGTGGGTGGGTCTCGGTGTCGCGAACGCGATCGTGCGGGTCGACTGGGAGCCGAAGGGCACCCGGCCGGCGGACCAGCCCGGCACCAACTACCTGATCGTCGCGAGCGACTCGCGCAAGGGCCTCTCGGCCAAGCAGCGCAAGAAGCTCAGCACCGGTGACGCCGCCGGCCAGCGCACCGACACCATCAAGATCCTGCACACCGGCAGCGGGCCGAACCTGCTGATGAGCATCCCGCGCGACTCCTACGTCCCCATCCCGGGCTACGGCAGCACCAAGATCAACGCCGCCTTCGCCTACGGCGGTCCGCAGCTGCTGGTCAAGACCATCGAGCAGGACACCGGCCTGCACATCGACGGCTACGTCGAGATCGGCATGGGCGGCCTGGTCAACCTTGTCAACGGCGTCGGCGGCGTCACCATCTGCCCGACCAAGGCCATGAACGACCCGCTCGCCGGTCTGCACGTCAAGGCCGGCTGTCAGCACGCCGGCGGCGTCAAGGCGCTCGCCTACTCCCGCTCCCGGCACGCCCAGACGCTCGGCGACATCGGCCGCGAGGAGGCCCAGACCGAGGTCATCGGGCAGATCGGCAAGAAGGCCGCCGGCCCCGGCACGCTGCTCAACCCGTTCAAGCTGCACCGGCTCAAGAAGGGCACCTCGGGGATCAGCGTCGGCAAGGGCATGAGCACCGTCCAGATGGCCCGGTTCGCGCTGGCGATGAAGTCGGTCTCGGGCGGCAAGGCCCTGACCTGCGGCATCCCGATCTCGGACCTGTACGTGCACTGGGACAAGACCCGCGCGCTGAAGCTGATCGGCTACCTCAAGGCCGACAAGACCTCCACCATCCCCGCGGGCCTGTGCACGGCCTCGGGCCTTCCGAAGTCGGTGACCGGATGACCGCGTACGAGACCCTCGCCGTCAGCATCGACGACGACGGCATCGCCACCCTGCTGCTCGACCGGCCGGAGAGCCTCAACGCCTTCGACCTCACCATGGCGGCCGAGCTGCGGCAGTTCTTCGAGCAGGACGCGTACGACGACGCCATCCGCGCGGTCGTGGTCACCGGCGCCGGCCGTGCGTTCTGCGCCGGCATGGACCTGTCGGCCGAGGGGAACGTCTTCGGCCTCGACGAGTCGCTCGACCCGACGCCCGAGTCGCTGCGGGCCCACCTCGACGACCCGGCCTGGGACGCGGGCGTGCGCGACACCGGCGGTCAGGTGACGCTGGCGATCCACCGGTTGCCGAAGCCGGTGATCGCAGCGATCAACGGCGCCGCGGTCGGCATCGGCGCCACCATGACCTGCGCGATGGACATCCGGCTGGCCTCCACCGCTGCCCGGATCGGCTTCGTCTTCGGGCGGTTGGGCATCGTCCCCGAGGCGTGCTCCTCCTACTTCCTGCCGCGCATCGTGGGCATCCCGCAGGCGCTGGAGTGGATCTACACCGCCGATATCCTCACCGCCGAACAGGCGCACGCGGGTCGGCTGGTGCGCAGCGTGCACGAGCCGGACGAGCTGCTGCCGGCGGCGTACGAGCTCGCCCGCTCGTTCGTGCGCGGCCACTCCGCCGTCGCGCTGGGGTTGGCGCGCCAGCTGGTCTATCGCAACGCCGCCGAGACCGACCCGTTCGAGGCGCACCTGGCCGACTCGCTCGCCATGTGGCACACCTCGGTCGGCGACGGGCAGGAGGGCGTGGCGGCGTTCCGGGAGAAGCGGCCGGCGGCGTTCACGGGTCGGGCCTCGGCGATACCGCGGATCTTCCCCGACTGAGTGTTTGTCCGAGCCGGGCCACGGCTACCGGACGGCATGAGCCTGAACCACCCTCGGGAAGAGAACAAGCTGGACCTCGGCGGCGTACCGGCCGAGGAGGACGTCTCCGCAGCGGACGCCGCCGAACGCGTCGACCAGGACCCGGAGGAACAGCCGAACTTCACCGAGGAGCACGGGCAGCGCACCCAGGTGAACCAGCCCGAGCCCGACTCGGATCCGGCACCGGAGACCGGGCCGGACCGGGAGGAGTCGATCGAGCTGGACAAGCCCGAGTACGACGACGCCTGAGCCGGACCGGCCCTCCGAGCGGGCATCGGCCCGGCTGTCCGGGCTAGACGACCAGGTTGAGCAGCAGCACGACGCCGAGGCCGACGACCGAGAGCACCGTCTCCATCAACGACCAGGACTTGATCGTCTGCCCGACGGACAGGCCGAAGTACTCCTTGACGAGCCAGAAGCCGGCGTCGTTGACGTGGGAGAAGAACAGCGAGCCGGCGCCCACCGCCAGCACCACGAGCGAGAGCTCGGTGTTGCCCGCGCCCTGGACCAGCCCCGTGACCAGCGATGAGGCGGTGATCGTCGCGACGGTGGCCGACCCCGTCGCCAACCTGATCAGCACGGCGAGCAGCCAGGCGAGCACCAGTACCGACAGGTGCGCGCTCTTGGCCCAGTCGGCGAGCTGGGTGCCGATGCCGGTGTCGACCAGCACCTGCTTGAAGCCGCCACCGGCCGAGACGATCAGCAGGATCCCGGCGATCGGTGGCAGAGCGGCGTCCATCACCGAGGACAGCGCCGACCGGTCCATCCCGGCCGAGCGGCCGAGGGTGAAGAACCCGACCAGCACCGCGATGAGCAGGGCCACCAGCGGCGTACCGAGGATGTCGAGCACCTGCTGCACGCGCTGGCCGGGGTCGTCGATGACGATGTCGGCCAGCGACTTGCCCAGCATCAGCACCACCGGGAGCAGGATGCTCGCCAGCGTGACGCCGAAGGACGGGCGCTGCTCGGACGGCTCGTCGCGGCCCTCGAACGTCGTCGGCGCCGGGACGTCGACCCACCTCCCGGCGATCTTGCCGAACAGCGGGCCGGCGACGACGAGGGTGGGCACGGCGACGATGATGCCCAGGCCGAGGGTCAGCCCGAGGTCGGCGTGGAGCGCCTGCACGGCGGTGAGCGGACCGGGGTGGGGCGGGACGAAGCCGTGCATCGCCGAGAGCCCGGCCAGCGCCGGGATGCCCACCGTGATCAGGGACAGCCCGGAGCGCCGTGCCACCAGGTAGATGACCGGCATCAGCAGCACCAGGCCGATCTCGAAGAACATCGGCAATCCGATGATCGCGCCGACGAGCACCATCGCCCAGGGCAACACCCGGGTCGAGGCGCGTCCCACGATGGTGTCGACGATCTGGTCCGCGCCGCCGGAGTCCGCCAGGAGCTTGGCGAACATGGCGCCGAGGGCGATCAGGATGCCCACGCTGGCGGCGGTCGATCCGAAGCCGGTGGAGAAGCTGGTGACCACGTCGTTGAGGTTCTGCCCCGCGGCCGCTCCCACCACCCCGGCGCCGAGGATCAGGGCGAGGAAGGGGTGGACCTTCAGCCAGGTGATCAGGCCGACGATGACGGCGATGCCCGCCAGGGCCGCCACCAGGAGCTGCCAGCCCGCCGCGACCGGCTCGACCAGGGAGGTCGCCGCCAGGGCGACCGGAGAGGCGATCATGTCAGTGCTCCTTCGCGAGCTGGTCGACGTACTGCTGGACGAGGTCGTCGACGCCCTGGTCGATGTCGAGGGTGGTGCCCCGCTCGTCGGGCTGCAACGGTTCCAGGGTGTGCAGCTGCGAGCTGAGCAGGGACGGGGGCATGAAGTGGCCCGGTCGACCGGCCATTCGGCGGGCCAGGACCTCGGGCGTTCCGGCCAGGTGGAGGAACGCCACGTCGCGGGCATGGTGGCGCAGCCGGTCACGGTAGCTGCGCTTGAGCGCCGAGCAGCTCATCACGCCGCCGGCGGGGTGGGCCGCGAGCCACTCCCCGATCGCATCGAGCCACGGCCCGCGGTCGTGGTCGTCGAGCGGGATACCCGCACTCATCTTGTCGATGTTGGCCTGGGGGTGGAAGTCGTCCGCATCGGCGAAGGGCACCCGCAGGCGCTGCGCCAGCGCGGCTCCGACCGTCGACTTCCCCGAACCCGACACGCCCATCACGACGAGCAGCTGGCTCATCGGGACCTCCTTCGATGGTGGTAGCGGCGCATCACCTTGTGCCTCGCATCACACCGTTCATGGATAAGTCATATCATTCGTGTCAGAAACCGCCAAAGGCATGCCTATTCCGCCGTGCGATGCCGACTGACATGATGTGAGGGTGACCAGGACACCCGATCGCCATGCGACGGTGCTCGATCGCATCGGCGCCGAGATCACGGCAGGGTCCCGGCCGGTCGGATCGGTGCTCACCCTGGAGGGCATCGGCGCGGAGTACGGCGTCTCGCGGAGCGTGGCCCGCGAGGCCGTCCGCGTCCTGGAGTCCATGGGACTGGTGGCCAGCCGTCGGCGGGTGGGCGTCACGGTGCAACCGCGCGCCGGCTGGCAGCTGTTCGACCAGCGCGTCATCGCCTGGCGGCTCGAAGGCGCCGACCGGGCCGCGCAGCTCGTCTCGATGGCCGAGCTGCGCCGCGGGGTGGAGCCGGCGGCGGCGGCGCTGGCAGCACAGCGGGCCGGTCCCGAGCAGTGCCGGACGCTGGCCGCTGCCGTCTCCGACATGGTCGTGACGGGCCGCCGCGGCGACCTGTCGGCGTACCTGGAGGCCGACCAGCTGTTCCACCGCACGCTGCTCGATGCGAGCGGCAACGACATGTTCGCCGCGCTCTCGGGTCTGGTCGCCGAGGCGCTGGCGGGGCGGACGCATCATCACCTGATGCCCTCGCTGCCCAACCGCGAGGCGGTCGACCTGCATGACGAGGTCGCCCGCGCGGTGCGGCACGGCGACGCCACCACCGCCGAGCGCGCGATGCGCGCCATCATCGACGAGGCAGCGGCCGCCGTGACCGCTCAGTTCGGCTCGGAAGCCGGGTCCGAGGCCGGCTCCGAGGCCGGCTCCGGGGCCGGCTCGGCCTAGCCGAGGCGGCGCTGAAGCAGCGCCTTGAGCTCGGTGAGGTGACGCTCGTAGCTCGGCTCGTGCCAGGAGGAGGTGTCGCTCATCGTGTAGCCGTGCGGCGCATCGGGGTAGATGGCGCTGGTGTACGTCGCTCCCGCCGCCTCCAGCGCCTTGTCGAGCTCGGCCGCGTTCTCCGGCGTCAGGGAGTGGTCGTTCTCGGCGTGACCGAAGACGTACTCGGCCTCGCTCGTGACGACGGTGTGCGGGCTCTGCGGGTCGTCGGTCACCAGGCCGCCCCCGTGGAAGCCGCCGACCGCCACCACGGTGCCGGGGAACTGACCTGCTGCACGGATCGCGAGCCGCGCGCCCATGCAGTAGCCGGTGGCAGCGAGCTTGGCCTCGCCCGCGCCGGCTTCGGCCAGCAGCGCCTCGAGCCGCTCCACGTAGGCCGCTGTGTCGCGTGCGGCCAGGTCCGGCGTGAGGTTGGCGATGTACTGACCGACGTTGGAGGTGGCGAAGAACGCTTCGCGCTGCTGCGGATCGCGCAGATCGCCCGTCGGCGCCAGGTCCGCCGCCCTGCCCTCCCGGTAGAAGACGTGCGGTGCCAGGACGAGGTAGCCCCAGGAGGCGATCTCGTCGGCCATCTCGCCGATCCGGGGACGCAGCCCGATCGCGTCCATGAAGAGGAGCACGCCACCCTTGGGCGTGCTGTCGGGTCGGGCGACGTACGCCTCGGCGGTGCCGTCGCCGGCGGGGATCTCGATGAGCTCAGCCATGGACCCGACGGTACCGGAGACCGTTAGCGAGGCTAACGAGGGGTCGAGGGCGCACCGACGGCATGACGAAGGGCGCGCCTCCCGCGGGAGACGCGCCCTTCGAGGCGTCGATCCAGTGCTCAGAGAGCCTGGGTCACTTCACCTTCACCTTGACGGTCTGCTTGAGCGAGCCGACCGAGACGACGATCTTGTTCTTGCCCTTCTTCAGGCCCTTCTTCACCTTCAGCGTGGCGGTGCCGTTGGAGAGGGTGGCCTTGCCGACCTTCTTCTTCTTGATCTTGGCGACGACCTTGCCCGTGAGGGTGGTGCTCGTGACCTGGATCTTGACGGCCTTGCCGGCCTTGACCTTCTTCGGCGCGGTCGCCAGGACCTCCGGCGTGACGGCGATCGAGCCGAGCGACACCGGGGTGGACGAGTCGGCGACGCAGGACACCGTCGCGCCACTGAGGGTGGCGGTGACGGACGCCGGCAGGCTGAACGCGTTGGCGCCCGCCGTCTTCGGGGTGAAGGACGCGAGCGTCCCGCTCGCGTTGACCGTCGCAGCGGCCGGCGGCGTGCTGGCCGGGATCGTCTGGTCGGGGATCGTCAGCTTGGAGGCGACGGCCTGCGCGCCGAACTTGGCGTTGCCGTTGACGGAGCCGCTGATGTGACCGCCGAAACCGCCCGTGATGATCGCGCTGACAGCCGGGGGCACCGTGATCTTGGCGGTGATCGGTGTCGCCGGGACGGTCTTCAGGCCCGGAAGGGTGCTGGGGAACGCCGGGATGGCGTAGGCCGCCGTAATGGTCTGCGTCGTGGGCTGACCGCCCAGAAGCGGGCCGAACTGCGAGAGGTCGCAGTTGTAGTTGACGGACACGGTGGCGGCATCAGCCGTCGTCCCCGTCGCGGCAACAAGACCCGTGGCGCTGATGGCGGCAGCCGCACCGAACGCTGCGGCCTTCGAAACAAACTTCATGGAGTTTTCCCTCTCCGTTGAGAACGTGCCTCCCAGACACGGACGCCCTGAAGCGGGCGCTCGCCGAACATTACTCGACAGTAGTGGCACAGGTCACTTCATACCCCGGATACCGTTGGTTCATGAGCCGTTGGGCCGACCAGGACGACATCGACTTCCTGCTCGACGACACCGAGACCTGGGCGGTGGTGGGACTCTCGGGCGACCCGACCCGCACCGCCTACGAGATCGCGGCGCTGCTGCAGCGGCGCGGCAAGCGGATCGTCCCGATCCACCCGGCTGCCGCCGGCGGCGACCTGGTCGTGCTCGGCGAGCGGGCCTACCCCACGCTCGCCGACGTGCCGATGCCGATCGACGTGGTCGACGTCTTCCGCCGTTCCGAGGCCGCCGGGCAGTTCGCCGACGAGGCGGTGGCGGTGGGCGCCAAGGGTGTCTGGTTCCAGCTCGGCGTGGTCGACGAGGCCGCCTACCGGCGCGCCACCGCCGCCGGCCTCCGGATGGTGATGGACACCTGCCCGGCGATCGAGTGGCGGCGGCGCGGCGTCAGCGGACGATCCGCAGGATGAGCCGGCGTGTCATCGCGGCGCCCCGGACCTTGAGCCGATAGCGGCCGACCGGGAGCGACGCGAGCCGAACGACAGCGCGCCCGTGCTCGAGCCGGCCGACTCCGAGTCGCCGACCGGCGCCGCGGACCACCACCCGCCCCGTCGCAGGAGTCCCGGCAGCCGTCGCGGCCTGCACGTGCACCCGCGCCCGCCGTCCGCGGTGGACCACGGCGCGGGCCAGCCAGGCACGCAGCTTCGGCCGCGACGCAGCCGTCGTCGTAGCGCCTCCGGCACCGTCCTGTGTCCGCACGATCGGCGGGTGCACCGGTGTGACGGTGGTGTCGGTGCTCGCCGGCCCGACCAGGATCGTGCCGAGCACGTCGGCGCCCACGTCGTCGATGGTGCACGCCAGCGAGCCCAGGACACCGCCTGCCACCTGCAGGGTGAACGAGGACGGTGCGGTGATGGGCAGGGTCGAGCCTGCGGTGGCGCCGGCCGGCAGGGCGAAGGCGGGCAGGTCGAACGCTCCGGAGTCGTCCAGGCTGCCGGCCACGCTGAGCTCCTCCGCGATGCCGAAGCTGAGGTCGCTGACGGTGGAGAGCGGCGAGAGCACGTCGCCGGTCAGCCCGGCGACCAGCGGCGCCAGACCGGTGCCGATCGTGAGCGCGCTGACCTTCGTCCCCAGCGGCACGGTGACCTGGTGGAGAGCCTCGAGGTGCAACGGCACCCTCCCGGCCGGCACGAGGCCGAGCAGGGCTGTGCTCGCGCAGGTGTAGTCGACCCCTGCGTCGCCATCCGGCACCGAGGCCGACGCCGGCACCACCGTCAGGGCCGCACTCAGGGCCGACGCCAGGGCGACGGCTGCCAGCGCGCCCGAACGAGGGCGCGCGCGTAGAAAAGTCATGGTTCCCCCCATGACTCGCGGATCGGCGGCGATCGGCCGAGTCTGAGGGAAGCGGGCCGGCTCCGCTGTCGGGCTACACCGGCTCGGGCTGTGTCTGCGGCCCCGGGGTCGCCGGCCCGCCCGGAGCGCCCGGCTCGGGCGGGATGACGTCCGGGTCCGGCGGATCGGTCGTCGGGTCGGGGATGGCCGGGGCGTCGGGGTCCGGGAAGGGCTCCGACCCCGGCTCGAAGGGTGCGGTGGTCATGCCGTCCGGTAACCCCACCTCACGCCGTCACGCCTCGCCGCGGACGACCCTGCCCTTCTGCTGCGCTGACCTCTTCAGGTCGGCCTGGAAGGCGAGCATCCGCTGCTGGAGGTCCGGATCCGCCGCCGCCAGGATCCGTACGGCGAGCAGGCCGGCGTTGCGTGCGTTCCCGACCGCCACGGTGGCGACCGGAACGCCGGCCGGCATCTGCACGATCGAGAGCAGCGAGTCCAGCCCGTCGAGGTACTTCAGCGCCACCGGCACCCCGATCACCGGCAGCGGGGTCACCGCGGCGAGCATGCCGGGCAGGTGGGCCGCTCCCCCGGCGCCGGCCACGATCACCGACAGCCCGCGCTCGTGGGCCCGCTTGCCGTAGTCGATCATCTCCTCCGGCATCCGGTGGGCGGAGACGACATCGGCCTCGTAGGCGATGCCGAACTCCTCGAGCGCCTCGGCGGCGGCCCGCATCGTCGGCCAGTCGGAGTCCGAGCCCATCACGATCCCGACGCGTGCGCCGCTCGCCGGGCTCTGGGGGGTGGAGTCGGTGGATGCGCTCATCGGGTCACTCACTCTCGTTGCCCAGGTCGCCACGGAACCACGCGGCGGCGTGCCGCGCGCGCTCGAGGCAGTCGTCGAGGTCCTCGCCGTACGTGTTGACGTGGCCGACCTTGCGGCCGGGCCGCAGCTCCTTGCCGTAGAGGTGCACGCGCAGGTGCGGGTCGCGGGCGAGGGCGTGCGGGAAGCCGTCGTAGAGCCGGCCGACGTCCTTCTCGGGGCCGCCGAGGATGTTGACCATCACCGACCAGCGGGAGCGTGGCGCCGGCGAGCCCAGCGGCAGGTCCATCACGGCCCGCAGGTGGTTCTCGAACTGGCTCGTGACGGCGCCGTCCTGGGTCCAGTGACCGGTGTTGTGCGGCCGCATCGCCAGCTCGTTGACCAGGATCCGGCCGTCGGCGGTCTCGAACAGCTCGACGGCGAGGATGCCCGTCACCCCGAGCTCGCCGGCGACCTGGAGGGCGAGCTGCTGCGCCTGCCCGGCGAGCTGCTCGGAGAGGTCCGGCGCCGGGGCGATCACCTCGTGGCAGATGCCGTCGAGCTGGGTGGTCTGCACCACCGGGTACGCCGCGGCCTGGCCGCTGGGCGAGCGCGCCACGATCGCCGACAGCTCGCGGCGGAAGTCGACGAGCTCCTCGGCGAGGATCCGCACGCCGCTGGCCGCCGCCACCTCGAACGGCTCGGCCGCGTCCTGCGCGGAGCGGACCACCCAGACGCCCTTGCCGTCGTACCCGCCGCGGGTGGTCTTCAGGACGCAGGGGAAGCCGAACTCCTCCACCTCGGCGACCGACCCGACGATGGCGTTGCGCGGGCAGGGGATGCCGAGCGCGCCGAGCCGCTCGCGCATCAGGCCCTTGTCCTGGGCGTAGACCAGCGCCGCGGGCCCCGGGCGGACGGCGAGCCCCTCGGCCTCCAGCGTGCGCAGGTGCTCGGTCGGCACGTGCTCGTGGTCGAAGGTGACAGCGGCGCAGCCAGCGGTGACCTGGCGCAGGGTGTCGAGGTCGCGGTAGTCGCCGACCTGCTGGTCGGGGATGACCTGCGCGGCCGAGACGCCCTCGGCCTCGGCGAGCAGGCGCAGCGGCAGGCCGAGCGCGATCGCCGGCTGGGCCATCATCCGCGCGAGCTGTCCGCCACCGATGACGGCAAGGGTGGGAGCGAGTTCCGGCACGGCGGTGAGCCTATCGGCTCACCGGACCGTCACGGACTTCGATGTCCTGCTGTAGGACCCGAGCCCCACGGCGTTGATGGCGCGCACCTTGACGCTCACGTGACGCCCGCGTGGCAGGTGCTTGAGGACGACCTTGTGGAGCGCGCCCGAGACCTGCTTCTTCTTCCCGGTGCTGGTCTTGACGATGTACGCCGAGATCGGACTGCCGTGCGTGCTCGGGCGCTTCCACTTCACCAGCACCTTGCCGTGCCCCTTCGGCCTCGCCTTCGGCCGGTGGACCGTGCCGGGCTTCGCGCCCGGCACCGCGACGGTGCTGCAGCCGAGCGGCTGCGTGGTGGCACCCGGCGCGGTGCCCAGGACCGTGCCGCACAGCTCGTAGGTCCCGGCGGCGAGCGGGAGGTCGGCCGCGAAGCCGTGGTTGCCTGCGGTGGTGGCCGGGACGTAGGTCGTGGGCTGACCGGCCGCGACCACGAAGGTGGAGGTGCCGGCGCTCAGCCGCACGCTGACCGGTGCCGCCGAGGGGTAGTCCTCGGCCCAGCCGTCGACGTGCAGCACGCCGTAGCCACCGCCGTACGCGTTGACGATGTTGCCGTTCGGGTCGCAGGTCATCCGCTCACATGCCTCGATGCTGGTCTGGTCGACCACCGGCTCTCCCGAGCTGGCCGAGCGCTGCGGGACGGGGTGGATGACCGAGTCGACCCGATAGAAGCTCGTCGCGGTCTTGCTCGCGGTGTTGAACCCCGCGAAGGCGGTGCCCGCCGCGACCCGGGCGTGCAGGTAGCCGTGCAGCTTGGTGGTGCCCGACCTGGTCACGTCGGTCGTGGCGGTGGCCGCGGGAAGCACGTCGTGGTCGACCGGGATCACCTTGCCGGAGCCGGAAGCGAGCACGTGCGACCAACCGTGCACGGTGATGGGTGCTCCGCCGACGATCTCGTACGTCGACCCCTTCGCGGCGTGAGCGTCGTAGCCACGGACGAAGACGCCGTTCCTGGGCACCTTCGGCGTCGGGAACAGCGTGGCGCAATCGGAGTGGTAGGTGACGTCGTCGGCCGCCGTCGGGGTGCCCGAGGTGCTGCCGGGCTTCGGCATGTCGTCGAGCGTCATCAGCAGGGGCGCGCCGCCGACCATCACGTAGTAGGGGGCGGTCGGGGCTACGGTCGTGCCGCTGCAGCTGATGTAGGTGCCGTCGGCGGGCACCGCCGCGCTCGCCGGGCCCGCGCCGATGCTGAACGCGCCCGCGATCAGGGCGAGCGTCACCGCCAGGACGCTCAGGCGAGCCGATCGACGAGGTCCCCCCAGGTGCTTCATGGAGGTGGTCCTACCCACGCTCAGCGGATCCGAACCGCCCTCGAGGCCTTGCTGTACTTCCCCAGGCCGACGCCGTTGATGGCCCGCACCTTGACGGTGACCGAACGGCCCACCGGCAGGTGCTTGAGCACGACCCGGTGCGCCGTACCGGAGACCTGCTTCTGGCGGTGGCCGACCTTGACGACGTACTCGGTGATCGGGCTGCCGTGAGTGATCGGCACCTTCCACCTCACCAGCGCGCGACCGTGGCCCGTCGCCTTCAGCTTGGGCCGGTGCACCTTGCCGGGCTTGGCACCCGGTACGACGATGGCCTGGCAGCCGGCCTGCTCGGTCGTCCCACCCGGTGCGTAGCCGACGAAGGTGGTGCACAGGTCGTAGTGACCGGCCGGCACCGAGACCACCCGGTCGAAGCCGTAGTTGCCGGCGATGCCGTAGCCGGCGTTGATCGCGGCGTTGGGCTGGTTGGCGACCAGGTCGACCGCCTGCCCGGCGGCGTCCAGGTGCACGGTGAGAGGTCGGGTCGCGAACCCGTCGAGCGCGTAGCCGCTGACGTGGATCCTGCCCTCGCCCGCGACCTCGACCGAGATGTCGCCCCAGGGGTCGCAGTTCATCCGCTGGCAAGCGTTGATGGCGCCCTGGTCGACGACCGGCGAGGTGTGGTTGGCCGGCGCCTTCGGCAGGATGATGGGGTGTCCGGCGTAGTCGGTGTGGTAGTAGGTGCCGCCGCTGCCGCGGAAATAGCCGTTGCGCACGACGGAGGAGAACATGCCGTAGACCGGCGTGCCCCCGACGGTGGTCTGGTCAGTGGTCCCCGGGAGCGATGCGTTGTCGAAGGGCTCGACGGTGTGACCGGCCGACGCACCGGCAGCAGCCGGTAGCGGTGCACCGCCGACGACGGCGTAGACAGGACCGACGGCCGCGCCACCGGACCAGCCCTGGGCGTAGACGCCCTCGGCGGTCGGGTGCCACGGGTTGACGCCGGGGCCCTCGCCCGCCGTCGAACACTCGATCGCGGTGGCTGCGCCCGGATTGGCCGGCATGTTGGCATAGGACCACACGTAGATCGGCGCGCCGGCGACCATGATGTAGTTCAGCGAGGACCCGTTGCAGACGACGTACGTCCCGTCCGGAGCGCTACCCCGGGCGGCCTGCGCCCCCGGAGCGAGGACGAGCGTGCCGAGGGCCGCGAGCGCGACCGCCAGCCCGAACCGACGCTTGATCAAACCATTCACCCCAACCGTTGTCGTGACGACTCACGACTTACCCGGCTGCGGCGGGTTCAATCACCTGGTCTCGAAACGCAGCCCCTTGCCGCGGATGGTGGAGATGAGGTGGGGGCGTCGGCTGTCGTCCCCCAGCTTGCGACGCACCCAGCCGAGGTGGACGTCGATGGTCTTCGACGAGGTCCAGAAGCTGGCATGCCACACGTCCCGCATGAGCTCCTCGCGGGTGACGATGTCGCCGGCCCGTGCGATCAGAGCGTGCACGAGGTCGAACTCCTTGCGGGAGAAGGTGATCTCCTCCTCGCCCCGCCAGGCGCGGCGGCCGTCGGGATCTAGACGAACGTCCTGAACTTCGATCACAGGGAGACCATAGGAAACGTAAAGCCCTTAACCAAGCGATTGACCGGTCACGGCCACTGGCACCTTCCTGCCAACGCTCGCGCGGTCAGTTGCGCCGTACGGCCACTGGCTCCACGATCCCGAAACCGCGCACCGGTCGCGCCGGCAGACGGCGGGTCTCGAACTGGTCGACGGGGAGCAGCGCCGCGGTCGTCTCGTCGATGATGATCCGGTTCTTGCGGGCCACGGCGGTCAGCCGGGCGGCCATGTTCACCGGCGGCCCGTAGACGTCGCCGAGCCGGGTGACCACCGAGCCGGTGGCCAGGCCGACGCGCACGTCCGGCATCCGGGGGTCGCGGCCGATGACGTTGATGATCCCTTCGGCGGTGTCGTAGGCCCGGATCGGATCGTCGTTGACGAAGAGCACGGAGTCGCCCAGGGACTTGATCACCCGGCCGTGCTGGACCGCCACGACGTCGGCACAGCGCGACTCGAACAGCTCGACCAGGTCGCCGATCTTCTGCTCGGTCAGGGTGTTGGACAGCGCGGTGAACTGCACGATGTCGGCGAAGCCGACCGAGAGCTGGGTGGTGCCGAGCTCGCCCGAGGTGGCGGCCTCGAGCCGGGCGACGGCGGCGCCGAGGTGACGTCGCCAGACGTAGAGCATCAGCTGCTCGAACGCGTCGTTGAAGCCGACCATCACCTCGGTGGCGGCCGCCAGCGCCGCGGCGCCACCGCCAGCACCGTCCGCGCCGCCGGCAGCACCGTCCGCACCGGTCGAGCCGGCCGCGCCGGTCGACGAGGGATTAGCAGGCTCGGCAGCATCGGCAGCGTCGGCACCGCCGGGATCGGCGCCGCCGTCGGTGTCACCGCGGGTGCGCCGCGCCTCGGCCTGGTGCACCAGGGCGGCGATCTCCCAGTCCGAGAGTCGCGCCATCGTCTGGCCCAGCCCTCGGGTCAGGTTGACGGCGAGATCGAAGTCGACCAGTCCCCCGGCGGCGACGTCCTCGGTGAGCATCCGCAGCGCTGCGACGTCCCGGTCGCCGAAGACCGCCTCGTCGCCCACCTCGGGGAAGCCGAGCGCGCGCCACAGCCGCTTGGCCTGGTCGAGGGACACTCCGGCACGCTCGGCGACCTCCTCGGAGGTGTAGGCGCCCGCCTGCGGATCGAACAGCGACACGTCAGTCGACGCTCCCGCCGGCGGTGGCGGCGTCGGGGCGATGCAGCAGGTCGTTGAGCCGGCGCTGGACGGTCTCGACGTGCGGGATGTCGGAGAGCGTCACCTCGCCGTCGGTGCTGGCGTCGCTGATCATCAACGTGCCGCAGCCGAGCATCCGGTCGATCAGATCCATCTCGTACTCGACGTCGCTGATCCGGCTCAGCGGGATGTCGTGGCCGCGGCGGGTGAGCACGCCGCGGCGGGTGATCAGGCGCCTGTTGGTGATCGTGTACGTCGTCGCCAGCCACTGGAGCAGCGGCCGGACGCAGAACCAGACGATGCCGAGCAGCACCAGCACCCACACCACGAGCTGCAGCGGGTGCGCCTCGGTGAACACCTGGTCGACGACACCGATCGCCAGCAGCACGACCAGCGCGAGCACCGGTCCGATGAGCGCCTTGGGATGCGTGCGCGTGCTGATGACGACGTGCTCACCGTCGTTCAGCAGCTTGGAGGAGATGGCCACGGGGCGATCATCCCATCCGGGTCACCGCTCCGGGCGGAGGTGGACGATGTCGCCCGCGCCCACGGCCGTGGGCTGACCGCCCCGGTCCCCGTCCACATCGAGCAGGAGGCGGCCGAACTCGTCGATCCCCGTCGCCGTCCCGGTCAGCTCGCGGTCGCCGGGCAGCTCGGCGCGGACCCGCTGGCCGAGGGTGGCACTACGCGCGACGTACTCGGCGGCGAGCCGCTGCGGATCCTCCACCAGCAGCGCGTACGCCGCCGACAGCTCGCCGAGCAGCCGTGTCAGCACCTCGGTCCGGTCCACCGGCGCCCCGCCACGCTCGATGCTCAGCGACGTGGCTGTCGGCACGGGCAGCTCGTCGACTGTCAGCGAGGTGTTGAGCCCGATCCCGACGATCGCGGCGGGCCCCTTCTCGGTGTCGATCCGCTCGACGAGGATCCCGCACACCTTCTTGTGCTGTGGCCCCATCAGCAGGTCGTTGGGCCACTTCACCCGGCCCTCGACGACACGCGCGACGGCGACACCCGTCATCAGCGGCAGCCACGGCCAGCGAGCGGCCGGCAGCTCGGGGCGGAGCAGCACCGACACCGCCAGCGCGGAGCGCGGCGGCATCTCCCAGACCCGGTCGAGGCGACCGCGCCCGGCGTACTGGTGCTCGGTGGTGACCACGAGTCCCTCGGCCTCGCCGGTGCGTGCTCGATCCGCACAGACGGCGTTCGTCGAGGGGGTCTCGGGAAGGACCTCGATCCGCCAGGTGGGCGCCAGGGTCGCCAGACGCGCCTGGTCGAGTGAGGCTCGTCTCATTCCATCCGTGGTCATGGGCACTAGATTGGCGCACGCACTTGTCCTCTACACACGCAGGGAGCAGCACGTGAGCGCGCAGCCCGCCGACGCCAACCCGGTCGAGCCGGACCTCCACACCACCGCCGGGAAGCTCGCCGACCTCGAGCACCGTCTCGACGAGGCCGTGCACGCCGGTTCGGCCAAGGCTGTGGAGAAGCAGCACGCCCGCGGCCGCAAGACAGCACGCGAGCGCATCGAGCTGCTCTTCGACGAGGGCTCCTTCGTCGAGATCGACGAGCTGGCGCGCCACCGCTCCACCGCCTTCGGCCTGGAGAAGAACCGCCCCTACGGCGACGGCGTGGTGACCGGCTACGGCACCGTCAACGGCCGTCAGGTCTGCGTCTTCTCCCAGGACTTCACCGTCTTCGGCGGCGCGCTGGGCGAGGTGTACGGCGAGAAGATCTGCAAGGTGATGGACCTCGCCATCAAGACCGGATCCCCGATCGTCGGCATCAACGAGGGCGCCGGCGCCCGCATCCAGGAGGGCGTGGTCTCCCTCGGGCTCTACGGCGAGATCTTCAAGCGCAACGTGCATGCCTCGGGCGTGATCCCGCAGATCAGCCTCATCATGGGCAACTGCGCCGGCGGCCACGTCTACTCCCCGGCGGTGACCGACTTCACCGTGATGGTCGACCAGACCTCGGCGATGTTCATCACCGGCCCCGACGTGATCAAGACCGTCACCGGCGAGTCCATCTCGATGGAGGACCTCGGCGGCGCCCGCGCGCACAACACCCGGTCCGGCGCCGCGCACTACATGGCCTCCGACGAGGAGGACGCGATCGAGTACGTCAAGGCGCTGCTCGACCACCTCCCGCAGAACAACCTCGACGAGCTCCCGGTCTACGACACCGTCGCCGACCTCGAGCCCTCCGAGGAGGACCTGGCGCTCGACACGTTCATCCCGGACAGCCCGAACCAGCCCTACGACATCCACACCGTGATCGAGACGGTGCTCGACGACGGCGAGTTCGTCGAGGTGCACCCCCTGTTCGCCCCCAACATCGTGGTCGGCTTCGGCCGGGTGGAGGGCTCGCCCGTCGGCGTGGTGGCCAACCAGCCGATGCAGTTCGCCGGCTGCCTGGACATCGACGCCTCGGAGAAGGCCGCTCGCTTCGTGCGCACCTGCGACGCCTTCAACATCCCGGTGCTGACGTTCGTCGACACTCCCGGCTTCCTGCCCGGGTCGGACCAGGAGCACGCCGGCATCATCCGCCGTGGCGCCAAGCTGATCTTCGCCTACGCCGAGGCCACCGTCCCGCTCGTCACGGTGATCACCCGCAAGGCCTTCGGCGGCGCCTACGACGTGATGGGCTCCAAGCACCTCGGCGCGGACATCAACCTGTCCTGGCCCACCGGCCAGATCGCGGTGATGGGGTCGCAGGGCGCGGCCAACATCATCCACCGCCGCGAGCTCAAGGCGGTCGAGGAGGCGGGCGGCGACGTGGAGGCGCGCCGTGCCGAGCTGATCGACGAGTACGAGACCGAGCTCTCCAACCCCTACATCGCCGCCGAACGCGGGTACGTCGACGGCGTGATCGCGCCGCACGAGACCCGCGCCGAGGTGGTCAAGGCGCTGCGGCTGCTCAAGACCAAGCGCGCCAGCCTGCCGGCCAAGAAGCACGGGAACATCCCGCTGTGACGGCGCCCCAGGACTCCGCGGTGTCCGAGTCGGTCGCAGCGACGCCGGCCCTCCGGGTGATCGACGCCCACGCCACCCCCGAGGAGATCGCGGCGATCGTCACCGTGCTCTCCTCGCTCGGTGGCGGCGTGGAGCCGGCACGCAGGCCTCAGCGCTCGCAGTGGGCCCACCCGGGTCGGCAGATGCAGCCCGCCCCCGCGGTGGCCCCTGGCCGCGGTGGCTGGCGGGCGAGCGCACTGCCCCGCTGACCCGGGCCTCCGTCCCGGTCGAGTCGGGCCTCCGTCCCGGTCGAGTCGGGCCTCCGTCCGGGTCGAGTCGGGCCTCCGTCCGGGTGGAGCGGTGCCCTAACCTCGACGGCATGACCCGCAGCGTCGACGCCCGCACGGACCAGTACGTCGAGGACTACGCCCGGCTCGACCCGCTCACCGCGACCTTCGCCGGCATCGCCGGGCACGATGGCCGGCTGCCCGACCTGACCCCCGACGGCTTCGCCGCCCGCGAGGAGCTCGACCGGCGCGCCCTGGCCGAGGTCGCCGCGCTGAGCGCCGCCGACGAGCGTGAGCAGATCGCGCAGGATGCGTTCTGCGAGCGGATCGGTCTCAGCGTCGCGCGAGCCGAGGCCGGCCTGGAGCGCAGCGAGCTTTCCGTCATCAGCAGCGCCGCCCACGCGATCCGTGAGGTCTTCGACGTGATGGCCACCGAGTCGGCCGAGGACTGGGAGGCGATCGGCGAGCGACTCGCCGCGGTGCCCGAGACGCTGGCCGGCTACCGGCTCACCCTGGCCGAGGAGGCGGCCGCGGGACGGGTGGCGGCGAAGCGGCAGTACGCCGAGGTCGCGGCGCAGATCCGCGGCTGGACCGGCCAGGAGGGAAGGTCGGGTGACTACTTCGCGAACACCGTCGCAGCCGCCCCCGACCACCTGCGCGATCCCCTGGCGCGAGCCGCCACGGGCGCCTCTGCGGCGTACGCGGAGTTCGGGAGATTCGTCGAGACCGAGTTGGGACCGCTCGGCCGGGACCGCGACGGCGTGGGCCGCGAGCACTACGAACTCGCGTCGCGTTCCTTCCTGGGCGCGGCCGTCGACCTCGAGGAGACCTATGCCTGGGGGTGGGAGGAGCTGGCGCGGATCGAGTCCGACATGGCCGCCACGGCGCGACGGATCGTGCCCGGCGGGTCGGTCGAGGAAGCGGTGGCTGCCCTGGACGCCGATGCCACCCGTGACCTGGGCAGTCGGGACGCCTTCCAGCATTGGATGCAGGATCGCGCCGACGAGATCATCGCGAGCTTCGACGGGGTGCACTTCGACATCGCCGAGCCGATCAAGCGCATCGCGTGCAAGGTGGCGCCGATCAACGACGGCGGCGCCTGGTACACCCCACCCACCGACGACTTCGCCCGGCCCGGCACGATGTGGTTCTCCTTCACCGACGACCACCGCCTGTACTCCACCTGGCGCGAGACGACGACCGTCTTCCACGAGGGCGTCCCCGGTCACCACCTGCAGTGCGCCCAGGCCGTCCACCGGGCCGACCTGCTCAACCGGTGGCAACGGCTGCTGTGCTGGGTCAGCGGACACGGCGAGGGCTGGGCCCTGTACGCCGAGCGGCTGATGGACGAGCTCGGCTACTTCGCCGACCCCGGCGACCGCCTCGGGTTCCTCGACATGCAGGGCTTCCGTGCCGCCCGGGTCATCGTCGACATCGGCATCCACCTCGGCCTGCGGATCCCGTCGGCGAACCCGTTCGGCTGGCGCGGTGGCGAGGCGTGGGACGCCGAGAAGGTCTACGAGTTCATGCGGGCTCACTCGCGGATGGACGACGGCTCGCTGCGCTACGAGGTGAACCGCTACCTGGGCTGGCCCGGGCAGGCGCCGTCGTACAAGGTCGGGGAGAAGATCTGGCTCGAGGCGCGCGAGGACGCACGTGCGCGGGCCGGGAGCTCGTTCGACCTCAAGGCCTTCCACACCGCCGCGCTGGATCTCGGGTCGCTCGGCCTGGACCCGCTGAAGGCCGCGCTCGCCCGGCTCGGTTGATCCGCCGCCGGACGCAGGCCCGACTCGACCCGGACGCAGGCCCGACTCGACCCGGACGCAGGCCCGACTCGACCTCAGCCGAGCCGGCCCAGCTCCTCCTCGATCACGGCCGGGTCCAGCTTGGTGAAGATCGGGGTCGGCTTGCCGATCGCCGTACCGACGTCGATCGGGTGCCGCTCCCAGCTCGGGACGCCGGTGTAGTCGCCGGTGATGATCGGGTAGCCCGCGCCCCCGTCGAGATCGTCCACCTCCTCGATGCGCGGCAGCGGCGCGATCTCGCCCTTGCCGCCGAGGATCCGGTCGACCGCGTTCGCCGAGAATGGCAGGAACGGCGCCAGGATCAGGTTGAGGTCGGCCACGCACTGGGCCGCGACGTGCAGCACGGTCGCCGCACGGTCCCGGCTCTCCTCGACCTTGACCAGCTTCCACGGCTCGTGGTCGGCCAGATACTTGTTGACCTCGCCGACCGTCCGCATCGCCTCGCTGATGGCGGCCTTCTGCCGGTGCGTGCCGATCAGCGCGCCGACCGCGTCGAAGGCCGCCTCGACGGTGTCGAGCACTGCGAGGTCCGCGGCGGTCAGCTCGCCGGCGGCCGGGATCTCGCCGAAGTTGACGGCGATGAGGTTGGCGGTGCGGTTCACCAGGTTGCCCCAGCCCGCTACCAGCTCGTCGTTCGTACGCCGGACGAACTCCGCCCAGGTGAAGTCCGCGTCGTTGGTCTCGGGGCCGGCGACAGCGACGTAGTAGCGGAAGGCGTCTGCCTGGTAGCGCTCGAGCAGGTCGCGCACGTAGATCACGATCTTGCGCGAGGAGGAGAACTTGCGGCCCTCCATGGTGAGGTATTCGGAGGACACGACCTCCGTCGGCAGGTTCAGCTCGCCCAGCTCGCGCGCCTCCCCGCCACGCGAGCCCTTGCCGTTGTAGGCGAGCAGCTCGGCCGGCCAGATCTGGCTGTGGAAGGTGATGTTGTCCTTGCCCATGAAGTAGTAGCTGAGGGCCTCGGGGTCGTTCCACCAGCGTCGCCAGGCGTCGTTGTCCCCGGAGCGGCGGGCCCACTCGATCGAGGCGGACAGGTAGCCGACCACGGCGTCGAACCAGACGTAGAGCTTCTTGGTCGGGTTCTCCCGCCAGCCGTCCAGCGGCACCGCGATGCCCCAGTCGATGTCGCGCGTCATGGCGCGCGGACGGATCTCCTTGAGGATGTTCTGGGAGAACCGGATGACGTTGGGCCGCCACAGCCCGGTCGCCTCGCGCTCGTCGAGCCACTCCCCCAGCGCATCGGCCAGAGCCGGCAGGTCGAGGAAGAAGTGGGTGGTCTCCACGAACTCCGGCGTCTCGCCGTTGATCTTCGACCGCGGGTTGATCAGCTGGTCGGGATCGAGCTGGTTGCCGCAGTTGTCGCACTGGTCGCCTCGGGCGCCGTCGTACCCGCAGATCGGGCAGGTGCCCTCGATGTACCGGTCCGGCAGGGTCCGGCCGGTCGAGGGCGAGATCGCGCCGTACGACGTCTGCTCGACGAAGTAGCCGTTCCCGTAGACCCCGAGGAACAGCTCCTGGACGACCGCGTGGTGGTTGCGCGTCGTCGTCCGGGTGTAGAGGTCGTAGGAGAGACCCAGCGAGACCAGGTCCTCGGCGATCAGCCGGTGGTTCTGGTCCACCAGCTCCTGCGCGCTCAGGCCGGCCTCGTCGGCCGCGATCAGGATCGGCGTCCCGTGCTCGTCGGAACCCGAGACCATGAGCACCTGGTGGCCGGCCATCCGCATGTAGCGCGAGAAGACGTCGGACGGTACGCCGAAGCCGGCGACGTGCCCGATGTGACGCGGACCGTTGGCGTAGGGCCAGGCGACGGCGCTCAGCACATTCTTCGGGGCGACCTTGCTCATGGAAGTGAATCCTAGTGAGCCGCCGCCCAGCTCCTCGATTCGCGTCACGACGGACAGCGCGCGGCCGAGCCGAGCGCCTGCCGCGGTGCCTGCGGACCGGGCGCGATCAGACGACCCGTCCGGCGTAGGCGGCGAGGTGGGTGTAGGCGTCCGACCCGGCCGGGGCGGAGCGGGCATCCGCCCAGGCCCTGCCCTTGCGGACCGGCCCCAGGACGCGGTCCATCGTGACCAGTGCGCGCTGCGCGACGGACTGGTCGAGATCGTCGGTGGTGATGCCCAGGGACGTCGCGAGGTCCCAGGTGTGGGTGGCGATCTCAGCGGCCTGCCAATCGGGGTCCGCCATCGTCTCCTCGCCGGCGGCGGCCACCTCGCGCCACAGGTTGATCAGGGTGTTGCCCCGGGTGCGCAGCTCGTCGCCGAGGTCGGCGGTGTAGTCCTCCCGGCCGTTCCAGCCCGGCGGCGCGCCCTGCAGCATCGTCACGAAGATCCGGGGTGCGGCGATGAGGTGGTTGGCCAGCCGGCGCACGTCCCACTCCGTGCAGGGCGTCGGCTTGTCCAGGTCGGCGCCCCCGATCCCGTCGAGCAGGCCGGCAGCCTGGGTCAGCGCTCGCTGGAGCGCCAGGATGCCGACCTGGTCGACGGCCATCAGAGGCTCCGACCGACGAGGGCGACGACGACGCGGCCGGGTGCGTGCAGGGGCGACCTGGAGGGGGTGCTCATCATCGGTCGGGGCCTCTAGCTGAAGTCCAGCTCGTGCGTCCGCGCGCGCTTCAGCTCGTAGACGTAGGGGTAGGCCGTGACGAGCTGGAAGCCGTCCCAGAGCTTGCCGGCCTCCTCACCCTTCGGCGCCTTGGCGATCACCGGGCCGAAGAAGGCCGAGCCGTTCATCGCGATCGTCGGCGTGCCGACCTCGTTGCCGACCTGGTCCATCCCGAGGTGGTGGGAGGCCTTGATCGCCTCGTCGTAGGAGGAGTCGTCCATGGCGTCGGCGAGCTCCACCGGCAGCCCGACCGAGGCGAGCGCGTCCTCGATCACCTCACGGGTGAAGTCCTTCTTCTCGACGTGACGACGGGTGCCGAGCGCGGTGTAGATCTCGGCCAGCTTCTCCTGACCGAACTGCTCGTTGACAGCCATCGCGACCCGCACCGGACCCCAGGCCGTCTTCAGCATCTCGCGGTAGTCGTCCGGGATGTCCTTGTCCTGGTTGAGATAGGCCAGGCTCATGATCCGCCAGGTCACCTTCACGTCCCGGACCTTCTCGACCTCCAGGATCCAGCGCGAGGTGATCCACGCGAACGGGCACAACGGGTCGAACCAGAACTCTGCCTCAGTGGTCGTCATGTTCGCAGTCAACCAGCACGGCCCGACAGTTATGCCCACGGCCGGTGCCGGGGCCGGTCAGCGGCCGATCCGCAGACTCTCCGTGGTCGAGGCGGCGGCGTAGCTCTGGGTGCCGGCGTACTCGATCCTCAGCGTCCGGCGACCCGACGGGAGATCGCGCAGGTGCAACACGAGCCGCTTGCCCTTGACCTTGACGGTGACCCGGTGCTTGCCCACCCGCGCGGTCACCTCACCGCCCCTGACCAGGGTGCCCAGCGACTTCACCTTGAGCACGACCGTGGCGGCACGGCGACCCGCGGCGGCGTGCACCTTCAGCCTGACCGGCATCGTGATCGGCTGCGCGACCGGGTAGTCGGTGGACCGCGGGTAGTAGCCGGTCGCGTTCAGTCCGACGCGGACGGCGAGGTGGTGGGTCACGTCCAGCGCTGTCGGCGTGTACGTCGCGGCGGCGGCCCCGGCGATCGGGACCCCGTCCCGCAGCCAGACGTAGGTCGTCTGCGCCGGCGCGGGCTCGGTGCCGCCCGGGTTTGCCCTGAGCACGCCGCCGACGTGGGGGTCACCGCTCACCCCACCCGAGCTGGTCACCCGCAGCGCGGGCGCCTGGACCGGGTCGGTGGCGGCGCTGCTCACGACGAGGTCCTTGAAGGCCGTCCGGCTGCCGTGCACCTGGACGGTGAGTCGCCGGGCGACCTGCGCGGCGCCCAGGGTCAGCGTCCAGCCGGTCGCGCCCGCGATCGGCTGTCCGTCGGCGTACCACTGCACCGAGCTGGTGGTCAGTGCGTTGGTCGTCTTGGGCGGCACAGCGGTCACCGTCGCCGAGATCCGCGGCGTCCCGGTGATCTCCGGCGGCACCGTCACGCCGATGGTGCCGGCGATCACCGCGGCCGTCGTCGCCGACGTCGCGGCGGCCGATCCCGCCTTGCCGGTCGCCGTCACCCGTACGGCGATCGTCTGGCCCAGCTTGCTCTTGCCGATGTCGATCGTGCTGGCGGTCTCGCCGCTCAGCGCCACGCCGTTCGCGTACCACTGGTAGGCGTAGGTCAGGCCACTCTGCGACCACGTGCCCGGTGTGGCGGCGAGGGTCTGCCCGACGGCGACGGTGCCGCTGATCGTCGGTCGGACCGTGTTGACGGGGGCAGGGGTCGGCGTCGGGGTCGGCGTCGGGGTCGGGGTCGGGGTCGGCGTACTGGTGCCGGAGTCGCGCAGGTGGATGAAGCCGCTGGGCCAGTTCGCGGCCGTGGTGATCCGGCGCCAGTCGAAGTTGCCCGACCAGTTCGACTCCGAGACGACGATGTCCGTGGCGGAGTACACCTTCTCCACGATGGCCACGTGACCGCCCGAGCCGGCGCCGGGGACGTTGGCGTTCCACCACGCCACCGAGCCGACGGTGGGCACCTTGTTGGTGAGCGAGCCGAACGATCCGCCCCAGTAGCTCGCGTTGCCCTGTCCCGCCTTGAGCTGCGCGGGTCGGGTCGAGGACATGCCGGCCTGGATCATCCGGAAGGCG
The DNA here is from genome assembly GCF_029873215.1 of Nocardioides sp. BP30. Classification (NCBI taxonomy): domain Bacteria; kingdom Bacillati; phylum Actinomycetota; class Actinomycetes; order Propionibacteriales; family Nocardioidaceae; genus Nocardioides; species Nocardioides lacus. The sequence goes on from NZ_CP123620.1 coordinate 3,495,257, forward strand.
ACGTAGTTCGTGCAGTTCTGGCCGGCATACATCCCCCAGAACATCGTGTCCCACACGGCGTGATAGCCCCGAGCGCTCATCCCGGCATCGGTGCATGGACCGAAGCCGGTGCACAGCACGCCGACCGTGGCCGCCGTGGCGGGGACGCTGGTGGTGGGCACGAGGGTCGCGGCGAAGGCAGCGGAGGCCAACCCGGACGCGATCGCGACGCGCGCCAGGGGTCGGCGTGACTGCTGTGACTGGTGAGGCACGTGAGCACTCTAGAGATAAAAATGTCAACGCGACACGCCGGATAGCTAACTACATTCGTGTAATTCTTTTCCGTCAGGCGGGCCCTCTGCGGGCAGAGCCCTGTCCCTCGTCGGCAATCTCACAGAGTGGATGAGAGGATCGCCGCATGCCAGGAACCAACCTCACTCGGGACGAGGCGCGCACCCGCGCCGGACTCCTCGACGTCACGTCGTACGACATCGAGCTGGACCTCACCACCGGCGATCAGGCCTTCGGCTCGACGACGACGATCACCTTCACCAGCCGCGAGCCGGGAGCGGAGACCTTCGCCGACCTGGTCGGCGCGACCGTGCACGAGATCACCCTCAACGGGACCCCACTCGACCCCGCCGCGGCGTACGTCGACAACCGCATCGCCCTGACCGGGCTGGCGGCGCAGAACGTGCTCGTGGTGAAGGCGGACTGCCCCTACTCGCACACCGGCGAGGGACTGCACCGCTTCGTCGACCCGGTCGACGACCGCGTCTACACCTACACCCAGTTCGAGGTACCGGACGCGCGACGGGTCTTCACCACCTTCGAGCAGCCCGACCTCAAGTCGACCTTCACCTTCCACGTCACCGCCCCCGCCGGCTGGAAGGTCGTGTCGAACAGCCCCTCGCCCGAGCCCACCGAGCGCAGCGGCGGCAGGGCGCGCTGGGACTTCGCGCCGACCAAGCGGATGTCGACGTACATCACCGCCCTCGTCGCCGGCGAGTACCACGAGGTCCAGGACGTCTACGAGGGCAAGTACGGCACCATCCCGCTCGGCCACTACTGCCGTCAGTCGCTGGTCCCCTACCTCGACCGCGAGAGCATCGTGGAGACGACCAGGGCCGGCTTCGCGTTCTTCGAGGAGAAGTTCGACTACCCCTACCCGTTCGGCAAGTACGACCAGCTCTACGTGCCGGAGTACAACATGGGCGCGATGGAGAACGCCGGCTGCGTGACGCTGCGCGACGAGTACCTGCCGCGCTCGCGCCAGCCGCGGTCGTTCTACGAGTTCCGCACCTCGGTGATCCTGCACGAGATGGCGCACATGTGGTTCGGCGACCTGGTCACGATGAAGTGGTGGGACGACCTCTGGCTCAACGAGTCGTTCGCCGAGTGGGCCTGTTACTGGGCCGAGGCCGAGGTCACCGAGTTCACCGACGCCTGGACCGGTTTCGCCAACGCGCGCAAGATCACCGGGTACACCCAGGACCAGCTCCCCACCACGCACCCGATCGCCGCTGACAACCACGACCTGCAGGCGGTCGAGGTCAACTTCGACATGATCACCTACGCCAAGGGCGCCTCGGTGCTCAAGCAGCTGGTGGCCTGGGTCGGTCTCGAGCCGTTCCTGGAGGGCCTGCGGGCGTACTTCAAGGAGTTCGAGTACGGGAACCCCGAGTTCAAGGATCTGCTCGCCGCGCTGGAGAAGTCCTCGGGCCGTGAGCTCCAGGGGTGGGCGCAGGAGTGGCTGCAGACCGCCGGGGTCAACACCCTCACGCCGGAGTTCACCCTCGACGAGGACGGCAACTACGCCTCACTGGCGGTCCGCCAGACCGCGAACGCGGACTGGCCGACGCTGCGCCGGCACCGGCTGGGCATCGGCTTCTACACCGCCACCACCGCGTCTGAGTCCGGGGAGAGGACGCTGACCCGCACCGACTACCTCGAGGTCGACATCGAGGGCGAGCTGACCCAGATCGCCGATGCGGTGGGCAAGCAGCAGCCCGACCTGCTGCTGCTCAACGACCAGGACCTGGCCTACGCCAAGATCCGCCTCGACGAGCGGTCGCTGGCAACCGCCCTCTCGTCCCTGTCGCAGATCGACGACTCGCTCCCCCGGGCCCTGGTGTGGAGCGCGGCCTGGGACATGACGCGCGACGCGGAGATGTCGATCAGCGACTACGTCGAGCTCGTCCTGGCCAACATCGGGCAGGAGACCGATGCCTGGGGCGTGACCCGGATCCCGGCCAACGCCGCGCTCGCCGTCGCGACCTACTCGGCCCCGGCCAAGCGCGCCGCCCTCGCAGCCCGGTGGGAGCAGGGTCTGCGCGACCTGCTCGCCCAGGCCGCTCCGGGCAGTGACCACCAGCTCACCTTCGTCCGCTCCCTGGCGGCCGCCGCGCACACCGACGCCGCGATCGCCGACCTCAAGGGGCTGCTGGACGGCTCGCTGTCCTACGAGGGCCTCGAGATCGACCAGGACCTGCGCTGGTCGCTGATCTCCGGGCTGGCCCGCGCCGGTGCCCTCGGTGAGGCCGAGATCGCCGCTGAGCTCGAACGCGACAACACCATCTCGGGTCAGGAGAAGGCCGCAGCCGCCCGCGCCTCGCGCCCCGACCCCGAGGCGAAGGCGGCGGCGTGGGAGGCCGCTGCGGTCAGCACGAGCACCCCGAACGAGACCTCCCGCGAGATCACGCTGGCGTTCAACCAGCCGCGGCAGGACGAGGTCCTGGCGCCGTACATCGACCGCTACTTCGAGGCCGCCGACGGCCTGTGGGAGCACCTCGGCACGCACAAGGCCTCGGTCGCCCTCTCCGGGCTCTTCCCCCGGTACGCCGCCTCGCCGGCGCTCTTGGAGAAGGCCGACGCCTGGCTGGCGAGCTCCACGGCCGAGCCGGCCGCGAAGCGCTACGTCCGCGAAGGCCGCGACGCCGCGGCGCGGGCCCTGGCCGCACAGGCCAAGGACGCCGAGTAGCAGCTGGACCGACACGCTCGCCGGTTGACGAGGCGCGGCACCCCGGCCGGGGTGCCGCGCCTCGCTCCGTTGCGGACGGCCCGTGGACGAGGGCGACCCACGTGCGGTGGCGCTACTTGCGCGGCGTTTGCCGCTGTTCTGCGGTGTTGCGGCACCGCGGAACGTGACCGGACACCGCGTTACAGCCTCGCCCGTCGGCGCCGAGCGCAGCTCACCCGGACATGCGAAAGGCCCCCGGATCGCCGATCCGGGGGCCTTCGCGTTGCGTCAGGGGTGGGTGTGGCCGGCGCGCTCGACCGGCGACTCGCTGCTCGGCTTGTGCGCCTTGGGCAGCAGTCCCTCGCCGCGCAGGACGCCCGGGAGCAGCACCAGGAACGAGATGACCAGGGCCGCAGCGACCGGGATGAACACGATCAGCGTGATGAAGTGGAGCGGATTCACGTGGGACGGGTTGCTCCAGCCGGTCGGAACGTCGGCGGCGGCAGGGCCGGCGACAGCCGCGGTGACAGCGGCGACGGCGGCACCGAGGGTCAGGGCGCGGCGGGCGAAGGAGTTGGTCACGAGATCAGCGTACCGGTTGATCGAGGCTGTTAAGAATGGGCCCCATGTTCGTCCAGATCCTGCTCCGGCCCGCCGCCATCGACTGGCGCCACAACGCAGACGTGCTGATCGGCAAACCGGTCGCCATCGTCGCGCTGGTCCTGCTGGCGATGGTGATCCGCTGGGTCCTCGGCAAGCTGGTCGACAGGCTGGTGCGCCACGCCGAGGACGGCGTCCTCCCCGATCGCTTCACCACCGCTCACAGCACCCGCCGGGTGCAGCGCGCGAAGACGATGGGCGACCTGCTCAAGAGCATCATCGGCGGCCTGCTGGTCGCCATCTTCGGCACGATGATCCTCAGCGAGCTCGGGCTGAACATCGCCCCGATCATCGCCAGCGCCGGCATCGTCGGCATCGCACTGGGCTTCGGCGCCCAGTCCCTGGTCAAGGACTTCCTGTCGGGCATCTTCATGATCTTCGAGGATCAGTACGGCGTGGGCGACGTGGTCGACGTCGGCGTCGCGTCCGGCACCATCGAGGCGGTCTCGCTGAGGGTCACCCGCCTGCGTGACCAGAGCGGGACGGTCTGGTACGTGCCCAACGGGGAGATCCTGCGGGTCGGCAACATGAGCCAGAACTGGGCACGGGCGGTCGTCGACGTCAGCATCGGGTACGGCGAGGACCTCGCCCGGGTGCAGCGGGTCCTGAAGTCGGTAGCGCACGACATCTGGGAGGACGACGACTACCGCGACATCGTCATCGAGGAGCCCGAGGTCACCGGCGTGGAGCAGATGACACCGGACGCGATCACCGTCCGGGTGCTGATCAAGACCGCGCCGATGCAGCAGTGGGCGGTCGCCCGGGAGCTGCGCCAGCGGATCAAGGCCCGCTTCGACCACGAGGGCATCGCGATGCCGTTCACCCAGAAGGTCCTCTTCCCGGCCCCGCCGTACGCCGGCGCCACTCCCCCGACGACCGATCCCGCCGCGCACGACTCGGCCAAGGCCGCCAACGAGTAGACGTCCCCGCGCGCGGACCCCGGGCTGACCCCGGCCGGACGTCGGCCGGGCGTCGGCCGGGCTCGTCGAGATGCTTCGACAGGCCCGGCCGGCGATCAGGAGAGGGCGGCGTCGAGCGTGATCGTGGTGCCGGCCAGCGCCTGGCTGACCGGGCAGCCGGCCTTCGCCTCCTGGGCGAGCTCGACGAACTTCTCCTCGTCGATGCCCGGCACGACACCGCGCACGGTGAGCGTGATGCCGGTGATGCCGGTGCCCGGCGTGAGCTCGACCTCGGCCGAGGTGGTCAGGGTGGTGGCAGGCGTCCCGTTCTTGGCGAGGCCGTTGGAGAAGGCCATCGAGAAGCAGGAGGAGTGCGCGGCAGCGATGAGCTCCTCGGGGCTGGTCTTGCCGTTGGCGGCCTCGGCGCGCGAGGGCCACGACACGTCGTACGTGCCGATCCCGGAGGAGTCCAGGGTGACCTTGCCGGCACCCTCGAACAGGGTGCCCTCCCAGACGGTTGTTGCGGTGCGAGTAGTAGGCATGGGCCCATCCTGGCGGGTCGGCGACGACGGCTCAATGCGCGGGCTCGATGCGCGCGGCTCGATGCCCACCGCGCACAATGGGGGCGTGACGTTCTACGACGAGATCGGCGGCGCCGAGACGATCCGCACGATCGTGGCCACCTTCTACGCCGGCGTCGCCCAGGACGAGCTGCTCCGGCCGATGTACCCCGAGGAGGACCTCGGGCCGGCGGAGGAGCGGTTCTTCGGGTTCCTGTGCCAGTACTGGGGCGGCCCCACCACCTATTCCGAGCAGCGGGGGCACCCGCGCCTGCGGATGCGGCACGCACCCTTCGCCGTGACCCACGAGGCCAAGGAGCACTGGCTCACCCACTTCCGCGAGGGCCTGGACGCGGCGAAGCTGACGCCGGAGCAGGACGCCGAGTTCTGGGCGTACGTCGTGCGCGCGGCCGACTTCATGGTCAACGCCTGATCCGTCGCGGCCTCCCGCGCCGCAACGCTCAGCCGACGTGCACGTGCGGACGCCGTGACCGGTCCGGCTCGGCCCGTCGCAGCACCTCGCGGGTGGTCGGTGCGACCTCCCCGATGCCGAGGAAGAGGAAGCGCAGCAGGTTGATCACCGGGCCACCCTCGGTCCACTCGAAGTAGATGTGCGGCGTGACGCCTGTGACGTCGCGGATGTGCATCAGCAGCGCCGCCAGCGCATTGGGCACCGTGGCGGACTCCATCCGCAGCACCCGTCGGTGCCCGTGGACCACGACGCCGTGCACCGAGAGCCGGCCCTCGAAGTCGGAGGGATCGGTGAGGGTGACCTCGATGAAGACGATGTCGCCCTCGTCGGTCAGGTCGTGGTCGGCGACGACCTGGCGCGTCTTGTCGTCGTACTCCTGCGCATCGAGAGCACCGGGCTCGTTGGCGACCAGCCGGATCCGGCGGCGTGCGCAGTCACGGAGGAACCGGTCTGCGGTGGCGTCCAGCTCGATCGAGGTGGTGCGCAGCTCGAAGGACCTGCCGATCCGGGAGAGCAGCGAGACCACCACGATCGCCAGGATGAAGCAGCCGCCGATCTTGAGGCCGTCGGGGCGCTCGACGCAGTTGACGATCGTGGTGTAGCAGAAGATCAGCGCGATCACCGCGAAGGCGACGGTGCGCTTGCGCTGCCCGGCCTTGCGGGCGGCCAGCGTCACCGCGACAGCGCCCGAGCTCATCAGCACCAGCACGCCTGTCGCGTAGGCGCCGCCCTGGGCATCCACGCTGGCGTCGAAGATCCAGGTGATCAGGAAGGCGACCCCCATGACGACCACGACCAGCGGCCGGGTCGCCCCGGCCCACTGGGGCGACATGCCGTAGCGGGGCAGGTAGCGCGGGATCAGGTTCAGCAGGCCGGCCATCGCCGAGGCACCGGCGAACCACAGGATCGTGATCGTGGAGATGTCGTAGATCGATCCGAAGCCGCTGCCGAGGTATTCGTGCGCGAGGTAGGCGAGTGCACGGCCGTTGGCCGCACCGCCCGCCTTGAACGCGTCCTGCGGGATCAACAGGGTGCAGACCCACGAGCTGAGGATCAGGAACGTGCTCATGATGATCGCAGCCGACGCCAGCAGCTTGCGGGTCTCCCGGACCAGCCCCAGCGGCCGGGCCGGGGTGTCGGTGGGGTCGCCCTGGATCTGCGGCATCACCGCCACCCCGGTCTCGAAGCCCGACATGCCCAGCGCGAGCTTGGGGAAGGCGAGCAGCGAGACGCCGACGATCGCCAGCGCACTGCCGTGCTCCTGGGTCAGCCCGGTGCGCCAGTGGCTGAAGACCGACGGCGCCTTGAACACCTCGGCCACGCCCACCAGCACGACGACAGCGTTGAGCGCGAGGTAGAGGCAGACCAGGACCACGGCGATCCCGATCGCCTCCTTGAAACCCCTGAAGAAGACGGCACCGAGCGCGAGCAGGAAGACGAAGGTGATCAGCATCGGGTGATCCCCGATGCTGCTGGGCACGTGGGGGTTCTCCCGAAGATGCGCAGCGCCGTCGGCCGCCGAGAGCGTCATGGTGATGACGAAGTCGGTGCACGCGAAGCCGAGCAGGACCAGGACGAAGAGCTTGCCCTTCCAGAACCCGAGCAGCCGCTCGAGCATCGCGATCGAGCCCTGGCCGTGCGGCGACTCCAGCGCGACCCGGCGGTAGACCGGTAGCGCGCCGCCGAGGGTGAGGATGACCAGGCCGATCGTCGCCAGGGGCGAGACCAGGCCGGCGGCGAGTGCGGCGATGCCGGGTGCGTAACCGAGGCTGGAGAAGTAGTCCACGCCGGTCAGGCACATCACCCGGTACCACTTCTGGCGCGGCTCGGGCTGCTCGGGCGCCGGGGAGCCGGTCGGCGCTTTCAGGGTCGCTGATGACACGGGACAAGCCTGACGCGGGCCGTTCCAGCAGTCCTCATCCGTGACCCGCCTGACGGCGTCAAGATTCCGTAAATGTTGGCCGGTACGGCGTCAAGAACGCATCGGAGCCGGCGCCGCGAGGCCCCATCGGCCCTTGACTGGAGGCATGGAGTCACGCCTCACCGACGTCGCCGCCGTCCGCGCAGGATGGGGATTCGCGCTCCTGTTCGGCCTTGCCGCGCTCCTGGCCCACACTCACGCCGACCTCGCCGCGGGGCTGTTCGGCTTCCTGGGCGCGTGTGCCCTCGCGGCCCTCACCGTGCCCTTCGGGTACGCGGTGCTCCTCGGCCTCTCGGGCTGGGGCTTCCTGACCGGGTTCGTCGTCAACAGCGGCGGACAGCTGAGCTTCGCCGGCTCCGACCTGGGGCACCTCGCCCTGCTGGTCGCGCTGTCGGCGGCCGTGGCCGTGCTGCGCCCGCGGGGGGCGGCGCATACCCGGGCGGCTCGCCAGCGCCGACCTCACGGCTCCAGGGTGTAGCCCAACCCGCTGCTGGTCACCAGGTAGCGCGGGTGCGCCGGGTCGTCCTCCAGCTTGCGGCGCAGCTGGGCGGCGTAGACGCGCAGGTAGTGCGTCTCCTTGGCGTAGACCGGCCCCCACACCTCCTTGAGGATCTGCTCGCGCGAGACCAGCCGGCCCACGTTGCGCGCCAGCAGCTCCAGGAAGGCCCACTCGGTGGGCGTCAGCCGGATGTCCTCGCCGTGCTTGGCGACGCGCTTGCGGGCGAAGTCGATCTCCAGGTCGCCGATGCTGAGGGTGGCGGCCTGCGCGGGAGTGGCCTCCTGGCCTCGCCGTACGGCGGCGCGCAGCCGCGCCATCAGCTCGTCCATGGCGAACGGCTTGGTGACGTAGTCGTCGGCACCCAGGTCGAGCGCCTCGACCTTGTCGTCGCCGTGCTGACGCGCGCTGAGCACCACCACCGGCACCGACGTCCAGCCGCGCAGGCCGGCCAGCACCTCGGTGCCGTCGAGATCGGGCAGGCCGAGGTCGAGCAGCACCACGTCGGGGTGGAAGCCGGCAGCCGCCGTCAGGCCGGAGCGACCGTCGTGGGCGACCTCGACCTCCCAACCGGCGGCGCGCAGGTTCACCGCGAGCGCGCGGGCGAGGGCCGGCTCGTCATCGATCACCAGGACCTTGCTCATCGCTCGGTTCATCGCTCGCCCTCCCGCTCCGCCGGGACCGCACTCGCCCGCGGCACCGCCACCACCATCGTCAGGCCACCGCCGGGGGTGTCCTCGGCGGACAGTCTGCCGCCGATCGCCTCCGCGAGACCGCGCGCCACCGCCAAGCCGAGGCCCAGACCGCCCGGCGAGCTGTCGTCCAGCCGCTGGAACGGCTCGAACATCCGCTCACGCTGGTCCTCGGGCACCCCCGGTCCGCGGTCCACCACCAGGATCTCGACCTCCTCGCGGCGTACGTTCGCCAGCACCCGCACCGGCGCGACCCCGGCGGAGGCGCGCACCGCGTTGGACACCAGGTTGGCCACCACCCGCTCGAGCAGACCGGGATCGGTGCGGACCAGCGGCACGTCCTCGGCCACGTCGTTGCTGGCCTCCTCGGCGGAGAAGCCGGCCAGGGCCAGCGGCACGCACTCCTCCAGGCTGACCGGTCGCAACACGGGGTGGACCAGGCCGGCCTGGACACGGGAGAGGTCGAGGAGGTTGTCGATCAGGTGCTCCAGCTGCTCGGCCGAGGTGGCGGCGGAGGTGGCGAGCACCTCGCGGTCGGCATCGTCGAGCACGCCGTTGCGCAGCCCGTCGACAGCGGTGCGCACCGTGGCCAGCGGCGTACGCAGGTCGTGGGAGACCGCTCGCAGCAGCGCCGTCGAGGTGGCCTCGGCCCGCTCCAGCGCCACCGTGCGATCGGCATGCTCCCGCAGCCGCCGGTACTCCAGGACCAGCGAGGTCTGCACCGCAAACGCCTCGAGCACCCGCTGGTCGGCGGCTCGCAGCGGGTCGCCGATCAGCACCATCACGTGGTCGTCGTCGACCGCCACCCGGCTGTCGCCCTGATCGGGGGTGTCGGCGAACCCGATCCCGGCCCCCGCCTGCCGCTCCCACCCCGAAGCAGTACGCCGCAACAGCACCACCGAGCGCTGTCCGAACGTCTCGCGGACCCGCTCCACGATGGCGTCGGCGGTGTCCTGCCCGGTGAGCACCGAGCGGGAGAGGGCACCGAGCGTGGCCGCCTCCGCGCGCGCCCGCAGTGCCTCCTCGGTCCGCCGCGACGCACCGTCGACGACGGTGGCCACGGCCACCGCCACGAGCACGAAGACGACCAGGGCGAGCAGGTTGCGCGGCTCGGCGATCGTCAGCCGGCGCACCGGCGGGGTGAACCACCAGTTGAGGTTGACGAAGCCGAACATCGCCGCCACCACCGCCGGCCACCTGCCTCCCACCAGCGCCACCAGCACCGTCGTCGCCAGGAGCAGGAGGCTGGCCAGCGGCAGCTGATCGGTCGCACCGGCGGTCTGGGCGGTGTGGTTGAGCCACCACGCCAGCAGCAGCGGCACCGCGAGCGCCATCACCCAGCCCAGCGCCTGACGGCGCGGGCTCAGCGGTGACATCGAGATCCGTCGCCGCACGGTCCGCGGGATCTGCTCGTGGGTGACCAGGTGGACGTCGATCGAGCCGGCTGCGGCGGCGATCCGGTCGCCGGTGGTGCCGGCCAGCAGCCGGCGGATCCGGCCGTGCCGCGAGACCCCGACCACGATCATGGTGGCGTTGCTGCCGACCGCGAAGTCGACGATGGCCTCGGCGGCATCCTCCCCCACCACCGAGTGGAAGGTGCCGTCGAGCGAGCGGGTCAGCTCCTGCAGCCGGCTGAGCCCGGCCGCCTCCGGCGCCTGCAGGCCGTCGGCCGTCAGCACGTGCACGGCCAGCAGCTCCGAACCGGCCGCGCGCTGGGCCAGCCGGGCTCCGCGGCGCAGCAGCGTCTCGCTCTCCGGCCCGCCCGTCACGGCGACCACGATCCGCTCCTTGGTCGGCCACGGACTGCGGATGCCCTGCTCACGCCGGTAGTCGCCCAGCGCGTCGTCGACCCGATCGGCCAGCCAGAGCAGCGCGAGCTCGCGCAGAGCGGTCAGGTTGCCGACCCGGAAGAACGACGTCAACGAGGCGTCGATCTTCTCCGGACGGTAGATGTTGCCGTGCGCCATCCGCCGGCGCAGCGCGTCGGGCGCCATGTCGACCAGGTTGATCTGGTCGGCGGTGCGGACCACCTCGTCGGGCACCGTCTCGCGCTGCCGGACGCCGGTGATCCGCTCGACCTCGTCGTTGAGCGACTCCAGGTGCTGGATGTTGACGGTGGTGATCACGTCGATGCCGGCAGCGCGCAGCTCCTCGATGTCCTGGGCGCGCTTGGCGTGCCGGCTGCCCGGGACGTTGGTGTGGGCGAGCTCGTCGACGCAGACCACCTGCGGCCGGCGCTCGAGCACGGCGTCGAGGTCGAGCTCGGTGAAGGTGCTCCCGCGATAGCTGATCCGCCGGCGCTGCAGCACCTCCAGGCCCTCGAGCTGGCTCTGCGTCGTGGGCCGGTCGTGGGTCTCGACGTACCCGACCACGACGTCGGTGCCGCGGCTGCATCGGCGGTGGGCCTCGCCGAGCATCGCGAAGGTCTTGCCGACGCCGGGGGCGGCGCCGAGGTAGACGGTCAGCCGCCCCCGTTTAGCCTCCATGTGGCTCAGTCTGCCGGGTGCCCGGCGGCATGGGTGACAGCGAGGTTGAGCATGAGCACGTTGACGTAGGGCGCGCCGAGCACGCCGAGAGCACGGCCGTGGGTGTTCTCGGCGACCAGCCGCCGCACCGCGCTCTCGGAGAGATCGTTCGCCTTCGCCACCCGGGCCACCTGGAGGTCGGCGTACGCCGGCGAGATGGCCGGGTCCAGACCCGAGCCGCTGGAGGTGACGGCGTCGGCGGGTACGGCCGTGACCGGCACGCCCTCGCGCTGCGCGATCGCCTGGCGGGCCGCCTTGACGGCCTTGACCAGGCGCGGGTCGTTGGGGCCCAGGTTGCTGCCGTAGCTGCTGGTCGGGTCGTAGCCGTCGCCGGCGGCCGAGGGACGGTCGTAGAACAGCTTCGGATCGTCGACGACCTGGCCGAGCAGCTGTGAGCCGACCGCCTCCGCCGTCGAGGTGGTGTGGGCGCCGGTGGAGGTGACCAGGGAGCCGTTCGCGTGCCACGGCATGCTCACCTGCGCGACGCCGGTGACCAGCAGCGGGTAGGCGATGCCGAGCAGCACGGTGGCGCCGATCATCACCCGGAGCCCCGCGAGGCTGTGCCGGTAGAGCGCGTAGAGGTCCTTCATGTTCATCACAGTCCTGGGATCAGCGAGATGACGAGGTCGAGCAGCTTGATGCCCACGAAGGGAGCGATCAGGCCGCCGACGCCGTAGATGACGATGTTGCGGCGCAGCAGCTCCACCGCCGACGAGGGCCGGTAGCGCACGCCACGCAGGGCCAGCGGGATGAGCGCCACGATGATCAGCGCGTTGAAGACGACCGCCGAGACGATCGCCGACTGCGGGCTGGACAGGCGCATCACGTTGAGCACGTGCAGCTGCGGGAAGGCGGTGACGAACATCGCCGGCAGGATGGCGAAGTACTTCGCCACGTCGTTGGCGATGGAGAACGTCGTCAGTGCGCCCCGGGTGATCAGCAGCTGCTTGCCGATCTCGACGACCTCGATCAGCTTGGTCGGGTCCGAGTCGAGGTCGACCATGTTGCCGGCCTCCTTCGCCGCGGTGGTGCCGGTGTTCATCGCCACCCCGACGTCGGCCTGGGCCAGCGCCGGCGCGTCGTTGGTGCCGTCACCGCACATCGCGACCATCCGGCCCCCGCGCTGCTCGCGCCGGATCAGCGCGAGCTTGTCCTCGGGCGTCGCCTCGGCCAGCACGTCGTCGACGCCGGCCTCCTCCGCGATCGCCTTGGCCGTGATCGCGTTGTCGCCGGTGATCATCACGGTGCGGATGCCCATCGCGCGCAGCTCGGCGAACCGCTCCCGGATGCCCTGCTTGACCACGTCCTTGAGGTGCACCACGCCGAGGACACGGGCCGGACCCTCGTCGCGCTGCTCGGCGACGACCAGCGGCGTGCCGCCGGTGCCGCTGATCTGGGCGATCAGGATCTCGGTGTCCTCCGGTACGGCGCCGCCGGTCTCGGCCACCCAGGCCGAGACGGCGCTGCCGGCGCCCTTGCGCAGCCGCAGCCCGGGCGCGTCGATGCCGCTCATCCGGGTCATCGCGGAGAACTCGACCAGCTGGGCCTGCGCAGGTGCGGCGAGGTCGCGCTCGACCAGTGCCACGATGGAGCGCCCCTCGGGGGTCTCGTCCGCCAGGCTTGCCAGCACCGCCGCGTCCTCGAGCTCGCGCAGGCCGACGCCGCCGACCGGCAGCAGCTCGCTGGCCTGCCGGTTGCCGTAGGTGATGGTGCCGGTCTTGTCGAGCAGCAGGACGTCGACGTCTCCGGCGGCCTCGACCGCGCGGCCCGACATCGCCAGGACGTTGCGGCGTACGAGCCGGTCCATGCCGGCGATGCCGATCGCACTGAGCAGGGCACCGATCGTGGTCGGGATGAGGCACACCAGCAGGGCGGTCAGCACCAACCAGGACTGGTGCGCATCGCTGTAGTCGGCGAGGTAGTACAGCGTCCCGCAGACCACCACGAAGATCGCGGTGAGGGTGGAGAGCAGCACGTTGAGCGCGATCTCGTTGGGGGTGCGCTGCCGCTCCGACCCCTCGACCAGGGCGATCATCCGATCGACGAACGACTGGCCGGGCTCGGAGGTGATCCGCACGACGATCCGGTCGGAGAGCACGGTGGTGCCGCCGGTGACGGCGCTGCGGTCGCCGCCGGACTCGCGGATCACCGGTGCGGACTCGCCGGTGACGGCCGACTCGTCGACGCTGGCCACGCCCTCGATGACGTCGCCGTCACCGGGGATGCGCTCGCCCGCCTCGACGACGCAGACGTCGCCCTTGCGCAGCTCGGTCGAGGCGACCGTCTCGACGACGCCGTCGCTCCGGCGCCGGCGCGCGATGGTCTCCTCCTGCAGGGCGCGCAGGCTGGCCGCCTGCGCCTTGCCCCGGCCCTCGGCGACGGACTCGGCGAGGTTGCCGAAGAGGACGGTGAGCCACAGCCAGACCGTGACGAGCCAGCCCATCACGGACGGGTTCACCACGGACAGGACGGTGGTGGCGGCGGCGCCGATCTCGACGATCAGCATCACCGGCGTGCCGAGCAGGGCGCGCGGGTCGAGCTTGCGTACGGCGCCCGGCAGCGCCGCGACGAGCTGATCGGCGGTCAGGATGCTGGGCTGGGACACGGTGTGGGGACTGTTCACGAGAGGGACTCCGCGATCGGACCGAGGGCGAGCGCCGGGACGTAGGTCAGGCCGACCACGACCAGCGCGACGCCGGTGAGAAGGGCCACGAACAGTGGCCGGTAAGTGGGCAGGGTGCCGGCGCCGGCGGGCTGGTGCCGGGCTGAGGCGAAGCGCCCGGCCAGGGCGAGCACGAACACGATGGGCAGGAAGCGGCCGAAGAGCATCAGCACACCGAGCAGGGTGTTCCAGAACGGCGTGCCCGAGGTGATGCCGGCGAACGCCGAACCGTTGTTGTTGGCCGCGCTGGTGACCGCGTAGAGCGCCTCGGAGAGGCCGTGGGTGCCACCCACCGAGAGCCCGGCGAGCCCGGCGCCGGCGGTGACCGCCACAGCGCCGCCGAGCAGGACCAGCGTCGGCGTGGTGAGGATGTAGAGCGCTACCAGCACGATCTCGTGCTGCCCGATCTTCTTGCCCAGGTACTCCGGTGTGCGGCCGACCATCAGGCCGCAGAGGAACACCGTCACGATGGCCAGCATGAGCATGCCGTACAGCCCCGAGCCGACACCGCCCGGTGCGATCTCACCGAGCATCATGTTGAACATCGCGATGCCGCCGCCGGGGGCGGTGAAGCTCTCGTGCATGGAGTTCACCGCGCCGGTCGAGGTCAGCGTGGTGGCGGCCCCGAACAGGGCGCTCCCCGCCTCCCCGAAGCGGGTCTCCTTGCCCTCCATGGCGGCGCCGGCCAGCCGGGTGGCGGTGCCGGCGCCGGACATCTCGGCCCAGGTCAGCAGCGAGACGGCGGCGGTGGCGAGCACTGCCATCGTGGCCACGATCGCGCCGCCCTGGCGCTTGTCGCGCACGATCAGCCCGAAGGCCCAGGCCATCGCGAACGGGACCAGCAGGATCAGGTAGACCTGCAGCAGGTTGGTGAACGCGTTCGGGTTCTCGAACGGGTGGGCGCTGTTGGCGTTGTAGAAGCCGCCACCGTTGGTGCCGAGCTCCTTGATCGCCTCCTGGCTGGCGACCGGTCCACCGGTGATCGTCTGGTGGCCCCCGCCGAGGGTGGTCACGGCGTGGAAGGCGTGCCAGTTCTGGATCATCCCGCCGGCGACGAAGATCAGGGCGGTGACGAAGGCGATCGGCAGCAGCACCCGGACGGTGCCGCGGACCAGGTCTGTCCAGAAGTTGCCCAGCCGTCCGCCGAACCGGGATCGGGCCAGCCCGCGGGCGAACGCGGCGGCGACAGCCATGCCGACCGCCGCAGAGGCGAAGTTCTGCACCGTCAGCCCGGTGGCCTGCAGCACGTAGCCGGCGGCCGCTTCGCCGGAGTACCACTGCCAGTTGGTGTTGGAGACGAACGAGACGGCCGTGTTCCAGGCACCCGCCGGGTCGAACCCGGCGAAGCCGAGGCTCTGGGGCAGGTGCGGCTGCAGCCGTGCCACGGCGTACAGGATCAGGACGCCGACCATGCTGAAGCCGAGCACCGACATGGCGTAGGAGCGCCAGTGCTGGTCGGCGTCGGGGTCGACGCGCATGATCCGGTACGCCGCCCGCTCGATCCGCAGGTGACGAGGGCTGGTGTAGACGTGCGCCAGGTAGCGACCCAGCAGCGGGACGGAGACGACGAGCGCCGCGACCAGCAGCAGGAGCTGCAGCACCGCGGCCGTCGTGGCGCTCATCGGCGCACCGTCCCGGTCAGGGTGACGCCGTCGACGTCCGGCGTCCGGCGGGGGTCGCCGTCGGTGCCGTCGGGGTCGTCGGGGTCGTCGGTGCCGTCGGGGTCGGTGTCGGCGGAATCGGAGTGGGGGTCGGGATCGGGCTCGAGGCGGGAGTCGATGGCTCCCACCAACAGGGCGAGACCAGCGAAGCTGAGCAGGGTCAGCGCCAGGTAGACGAAGTCGGACACGACTCAGGTCTAGCTCCGCCGTAGGGGCCTGCTGTGCTGCCTTGACGCTTCCTTGACGGTGCCGCTGACCGGCCTGACGCTTCCTTGACCGGGGGACGGTCCTAGTCGTGGCCGAGCGACTCCAGGGCCGCCCGGAACCTCGCCGGGGGCGCGACCGGACGGCCGCTGGCGACATCGAAGGAGACCAGCACGATCCGGCTACGGCTGAGCACGACCGGCTTCGCGCCGCTGGCCCGATCGACGTCGTTGTCGACGATCTCGCTGTCGAAGACCATCGACGTCGAGCCGAACCGGGCCACCCAGGTGTAGATGTCGTACGGCGCCGGCCGCAGCGAGATCGGCGCTCGGTAGGTCACCTCGGCCTGGGCCACGACCACGCTGGGGCGCTCATCGAGACCGAAGGCCTCGGCCACCTTCGCCATCACCGCGATGCGGCTCTCCTGGAAGTACTCGAAGTACTTCACGTTGTTGACGTGGCCGTAGACGTCGACGTCGGAGAAGCGCACCTTGATCGGGTAGTGGCCCAGCTCGAGGTGGCGCGCCTCGCTGACCTCGACGCCGTGCGGGTGCAGCACGTCCTCGGGATGCAGGTAGACGCTCAGCGCCTCCCGCTCGTCGCGGCTGATCCGGCGGGGCGCCCGGTGCTCGAAGACGTACGGCGTGAGCAGCGTGGAGGCGCGCAGGTAGACGGTGCGCTGGTCGCCGTGGTCCGAGGAGTGCTCGCGGTAGACCTCGTAGGCCAGGGTGAACGAGGCCGCCCGGATCTCGGTGACCCAGACGTCGACGAACACCGGGTGGTGGTCGAAGTGAAGGGGCTCGAGGTAGGTGATCTGGTGGTTGGCCACCAGCAGGCCCTCGGCCAGGCCGTCGGTGTGCGGGCTGCGGGCGTGCACCCGCAGCATGTCCACCCGCGCCTCCTGGAGGTAGTCGGCGTAGACGACGTTGTTGACGTGGCCCAGCATGTCCAGGTCGGCCCAGCGCATCGGGCACTCGTAACGGTGTCGCACTCCTCGATCCTGCCAAACGGTTCGCGGCCCCTGTCGCCGTACCCGACAGGCGGGCACTATGGTCAGCAGAACCTGCTTCATACTCGCGAGTAACAAGGAGTGCTTCATGCCCGAGGCCGTCATCGTCTCCGCTACCCGATCCCCGATCGGGCGGGCCAACAAGGGATCCCTCAAGGACTTCCGGCCCGACGACCTGGCGGCCCTGATCACCCGCGCCGCGCTGGACAAGATCCCCGCACTGGACCCCAACACCATCGACGACTACCTCCTCGGCTGCGGCCTGCCCGGCGGTGAGTCCGGCAACAACATGGGCCGCAACGTGCCGGTCCTGCTCGGCTACGACAAGGTCCCCGGCACCACCATCACCCGCTACTGCTCCTCCTCGGTGCAGACCACCCGGATGGCGTTCCACGCGATCAAGGCCGGCGAGGGGGACGTCTACGTCTCCGCCGGTGTCGAGACGGTCTCCCGGTTCGCCGCCGGCACCTCCGACCACATCCCCCACACCCACAACCCGCTCTTCGACGAGGCCAAGGCGAAGACCAAGCAGTACGCCGCGGGCGGCCAGGTCTGGCACGACCCCCGCGAGGACGGCCTGCTGCCCGACGTCTACATCGCGATGGGCCAGACGGCCGAGAACGTCGCGCAGCTCAAGGGCGTGAGCCGCGCCGAGCAGGACCAGTTCGCTGTGCGCTCGCAGAACCTGGCCGAGAAGGCGATCGCCGACGGGTTCTGGGCCCGCGAGATCACCCCCGTCACGCTCGCCGACGGCACCGTGGTCTCCGCCGACGACGGCCCCCGCCCCGGCGTCACCCTGGAGGCGCTGGCCGGCCTGCAGCCGGTCTTCCGCCCCGACGGCACCGTCACCGCCGGCAACTGCTGCCCGCTCAACGACGGCGCCGCCGTGGTGGTCATCACCTCCGAGGCCAAGGCTGCCGACCTCGGCCTGACCCCGCTGGCCCGGATCGTGGCGACAGGCGTCTCGGGGCTCTCTCCCGAGATCATGGGCCTGGGCCCCGTCGAGGCGTCCCAGCGTGCCCTCGCCTCGGCCGGCATGAGCATCTCCGACATCGACCTGGTCGAGATCAACGAGGCCTTCGCCGCCCAGGTGATCCCCTCGGCCCGCGAGCTGGGCCTCGACCCCTTCGACGACACCCGGTTCAACGTCAACGGCGGCGCTATCGCCGTCGGCCATCCCTTCGGCATGACCGGCGCCCGGCTGCAGAACACCATGCTCAACAGCCTCGAGTGGCACGACAAGACCACCGGTCTGATCACCATGTGTGTCGGCGGCGGCATGGGCATGGCCCTCATTCTCGAGCGCTGCTGACGCGCGGATCTCGCGAGTTCGGGTCCGGCGCGCGCGTGTGGACCCGAACCTGATACTTCCCCGATTCAACATCTCCTAGGATCAACACATGACCGAGGAGACGCGCTGGCTCGACGCCGCACAGCAGCGGTCCTGGCGCGGACTCGTCATCGGGATGACGCTGCTCGTGGACCGCCTCGACGACGACCTGCGCCGGGGGTTCGACCTGTCCATGGCCGAGTACGAGATCATGGTGCGGCTCTCGGAGTCCGAGGGCACGCTGCGGATGGCCCAGCTGGCCAGTGCGATGGGGCACTCCCGGTCCCGGGTGACGCACACCATCGCCCGGATGGAGAAGGCCGGGCTGGTGGAGCGCCGTACGTCGCAGGTCGACGGCCGTGGTGTCGACGCGGTCCTCACCGAGCGTGGCTGGGAGGTACTGCGGGAGGCCGCTCCGCTGCATGTCCGCGGCGTGCGGGAGAACCTGGTGGACCTGGTCCCCGCCGATGACTTCGCGACGCTCGGCCGGGTGATGAACCTGGTCGCCGACCACCTGATCTCGGACCGCCCGGACATCGAGATCCGCTGATCGGCGATACCCCCGCCAGCATGGGGCGTATACCCAGGTCGGGGGTTTCCCGGCCGATGCCTGCTGATGCAGCGTCTGGGGTGAGTCATCTTCTGCAAGGAGGCAGAGCATGTCGAACATTCCCAGACTCACCACCGCTGCCGCGGTCCTCACCCTCGCAGCGGCCTCACTGATCGCCGCTCCGGCGGCCTCGGCCCACCACCCGGGCTCCCACCATGGCCATCACAGCACCCACGGTCAGGGCTGGACGGCCCCCAGCGAACACGTGCTGGCCAGCGGCCTGCTCTCACCCCTACGCGCGGCCGTCAGCGACAACGGCACCGCCTACGTCTCGGAGAACTTCGCCGGCAAGATCGACAGGATCGGTCGCAACGGCACCAAGACCACCGTCTACACCGATCCGAACGGCTATGAGGTCGGCGGGCTGTCCACCCTGGGCCGCTACGTCGCCTTCACCGTCACCCAGAGCGTGGGCGAGGGCGAGAACCTCGACAGCTGGCTCAAGGTGCTCACGCCGTCGGGGAACGTGCGGACCATCGCCGACATCCACGCCTACGAGGCGGCGAACAATCCGGACCAGGGCACGACGTACGGTTTCCGGGACGCTGACACCTCCGACCCGGCCACCGCTGCCTGCCTGGCGAAGTGGAACACCGCCGAGAACGGCCCCGCCACCTACACCGGCCAGGTCGACTCCCACCCGTACGCCACCTACGTCCTGAACAACGGCTGGACCTATGTCGCCGACGCGGGTGCGAACGCGATCTTCCTGGTCTCGCCGTGGGGCCAGATCAGGACCGTCGCCACGCTGCCGGCCATCCCACAGACGATCGACGCCACGACGGCGACCGGGCTGGGGCTCGACCCCTGCTTCGTCGGCCTGACCTACTACTTCGAGCCGGTCCCGACCGACGTCGAGGTGGGCAGCAACGGCACCGTCTACGTCACCAGCCTGCCGGGCGGTCCCGAGGGCCCGCAGTCGGGTGCACGCGGGAGCGTCTTCGCCATCAGCGCCCACGCTGCCTACCACGGCAACTTCCGGCTCCACCCCGGACACCACCACGGCAACGGCTACTACGGCCACCAGGCCCGCCAGGTCGTGACGGGCCTGATGAGTCCCACCGGGTTGGCGGTCGCGCCGCACGGCACCCTGTACGTCGCCCAGCTGTTCGGCGACTCCATCGCGAAGGTGAGCATGGGCAGGTGGGGAGGCCAGATCACCGGGACCATCGCCACACCCTCCCCGGGTGAGGTCGAGTGGACACCCCGCGGGCTCTACTTCACCAACAACGTGCTCTCCGGCACGCCCGATGATCCGCACGGCAACACCACCACGCCGATGGGTCAGCTGATCAGGTACGGCCGCTGAGCTGTCGCACATGACAGATCCGGCGGTGGTCCGGGGCAATCTGCGGCCCCGGCCACCGCCGGATCGTGTCGTCGGTGGCGCCCGCGGGCGCTCCTGCTAGTCCCGGGTCAGGCGGCGGTGGGTCACCCGGTGCGGGCGGGCGGCGTCGACGCCGAGGCGCTCGACCTTGTTCTCCTCGTAGGCGGCGAAGTTGCCCTCGAACCAGAACCACTTGCCGCCGTCCTCGTCGTCGCCCTCCCAGGCGAGGATGTGGGTGGCGATGCGGTCGAGGAACCACCGGTCGTGGGAGGTGACGACGGCGCAGCCCGGGAAGTCGAGCAACGCGTCCTCGAGCGAGGACAGCGTCTCCACGTCCAGGTCGTTGGTCGGCTCGTCGAGCAGCAGCATGTTGCCGCCCTGCTTGAGCGTCAGGGCGAGGTTGAGCCGGTTGCGCTCACCACCGGAGAGCACACCGGCCTTCTTCTGCTGGTCGGGGCCCTTGAAGCCGAACGAGGCGACGTAGGCGCGGCTGTTCATCTCGAAGTTGGCGACCTTGATGAAGTCCAGGCCGTCGGAGACGACCTCCCAGACGTTCTTGTTGGGGTCGATGCCGCCGCGGCTCTGGTCGACGTAGGAGATCTTCACGGTCTGGCCGACCTTCAGGTCGCCCGCGTCGGGCGCCTCGCCGCCGGTGATCATCCGGAACAGCGTCGTCTTGCCGACGCCGTTCGGGCCGACGACCCCGACGATGCCGGCGCGCGGCAGCGTGAAGGAGATGTCGTTCCACAGGGTGCGGCCCTCGAACGCCTTGGTCAGGTCGTGGGCCTCCAGCACGACGTCACCCAGGCGCGGGCCCGGCGGGATGTTGATGTCGGCGGTGTCGACCTTGCGGGCCTTGTCCGCCTCGGCGGCGAGCTCCTCGTAGCGGGCCAGGCGCGACTTGGACTTGGTCTGCCGGGCCTTCGCGTTCGAGCGGACCCACTCGAGCTCCTTCTCCAGCATCTTGGCGCGCTTGGCGTCCTTCTGCCCCTCGATCTTGAGGCGCTCCTTCTTGGTCTCCAGGTAGGTGGAGTAGTTGCCCTCGTAGCCGTGGATGGAGCCGCGGTCGACCTCGGCGATCCACTGGGCGACGTTGTCCAGGAAGTACCGGTCGTGGGTGACGGCCAGGACGGCACCCGGGTAGTTCTTGAGGTGACCCTCGAGCCACTGCACCGACTCGGCGTCGAGGTGGTTGGTGGGCTCGTCGAGGAGCAGCAGGTCGGGCTGCTGGAGCAGCAGCTTGCACAGCGCGACCCGGCGGCGCTCGCCTCCGGACAGGTTGTCCACGAGCGCCTCCGGCGGCGGGCAGCGCAGCGCGTCCATGGCCTGGTCGAGGCGGGAGTCGAGGTCCCAGGCGTTGGCGTGGTCGAGCTCCTCCTGGAGGTTGCCCATCTCGGCCAGCAGGGTGTCGAAGTCGGCGTCCGGGTCGGCCATCAGCTCGGAGATCTCGTTGTACCGGTCGAGCTTGGCCTTGATCTCCCCGACCGCCTCCTGGACGTTCTCCAGGACGGTCCTGCCCTCGGTCAGCGGCGGCTCCTGCTGCAGCATCCCGACGGTCGCCTCGGGATCGCGGACGACATCACCGTTGTTCGGCTGGTCCAGGCCGGCCATCAGCTTGAGCAGCGAGGACTTGCCCATGCCGTTGGGACCGACGACGCCGATCTTGGCGCCGTGCAGGAAGGAGAGGGTGACGTTGTCGAGGACGACCTTGTCGCCGTGGGCCTTGCGCACATTGCGCAGGGAGAGGATGTACTCGGCCATGCGGCTAGGTTAGTTGGGATCGGCCGCTGGGGCCCGATCGGGGGCTGCCGCCGGACAGCCCCCGTGTGGTGAGCGTGCTCAGGCGGCTCCGGCCCAGCCCGGAGCGTCGGCCAGCGGAGCGCTCCAGTCGGCCGGACGGGCCGACTCCACCGGCACCTGGCCGGGCTCCGCGCCGGGCTGGTCGCCCGGAGTCACGCCTGCCTCGCCCGCGGGGGTCGAGCCGGCCCCGGTGCGCGGCGCGCCCTCCGCAGCGACGCCCGAGGCGGTCTTGGCGAAGGTGCTGAAGCCACGGCGCAGGTCGTGCCCGACCACCGTCGCCTCGATCTCGTGGGCCACCACCTCGGCGTGGCTGGCGTTCACCCAGGTGCGGGCGTTGAGCCGGCCCTGGACGATCACCGGATCGCCCTTGCGCAGCGACCGGGCGACGTTGTCGCCCAGCGCCCGCCACGCGCTGACCGAGTACCACTGGGTCTCGTCGTCGCGCCACTCCCCCGAGGATCGCTCGAGCTTGCGCGGGGTGACGCCGATGCGGAAGTTGGCGACGGAGTGGTCCCCGACGTTGCGCACGACGGGGGCGGCCACCACGTAGCCGTGGACGGTGATGTAGGACTCGTTCATGGTCTGGCTCCTTGTCAGGTTCAGCAGCATGCGCTGCACCAGCGAGCCTGCCGAGCAGCACCGACAGCGCCCGCCAGCCGGTCCGCTCCTGTGGATATCCCGCTCGCGAGCGCTCGCTGTGCACGAAGACCGACCGAACCCGGACCGGCCCCACCCGGCCCGCCAAACCCACCAGGACGCACGAGGCGGCCGGAGCGTCATCGCTCCGGCCGCCTCGCAGCGGTGGGACGTCGGGTCAGGCCAGGCCGTTGGCCTTCAGCCAGTCCCCCGCCACGTCGGCGGCCTTGGGCTTGTCGGGGCCGTTGAACTTCGTGTTGAGGTCGAGCAGCGACTGGGTCGTCAGCTTGGCCGAGACGGCGTTGAGCACCGCGTCGACCTGAGCGTTGTCGTGGTCCTTGCGGATCAGCGGGACGATGTTCTGCGCTGCCACCAGGTTCTTCGGGTCGCTCAGGGTGACCAGGTGGTTCTGCGAGATCGACGGCGTCGTGGAGTAGATGTCAGCGACGTCGACCTTGCCGGAGGTCAGCGCCTTGAGGGTCGCGGGACCGCCGCTGTCGCTGATCGGGGTGAACTTGATCCCGGTGATGCCGTAGACGCTCTCCAGGCCCGGGACGCCGTACGAACGGGTCTTGAGCTCGGGGTTGCCCGCCAGCGAGAGGCCGGAGACGTTCTTGAGGTCGGCGATCGTGTGCAGGTTGTTCTTCTTGGCGAAGTCGGACGTGACGTTGTAGGAGTCCTTGTCCTCGGCCGCCGAGGGCGTCAGCGTCGTCAGCGTGTCGGGCAGCGCCGCCTTGAGCGCCGTGTCGACCTCGTCGGGCGCCGTGGCGGTCGCCTTGGGGTCGAAGTAGGTGAGCAGGTTGCCGGTGTACTCCGGGAACAGCGAGATCGAGCCGTCCTTGAGGGCGCCGATGTAGGCCTCACGCTGACCGATGTCGAGGTGGGTGGAGGCGTCGATGCCCTTGGCCTTGAGCGCCTGGGCGTAGATCTCGGCGAGGATCTCGCTCTCCCCGAAGGAGGCCGAGCCGACGACGATCGGCTGGGCCGACGAGCCAGAGGCAGCCGAGGAGGCCGACGTGTCCGAACTCGACTCCGAACCGGAGGCGGTGTTGGTCGGGTCGCTGCCGCAGGCGGCCAGCGTCAGGGTCAGACCTGAGGCGGCGGCCAGAGCGACCAGTCGGGTGACCTTCATGGTTTCTTCCTTACTCATCGTTGGGTGGAGAGAGCGCGTTGGACGACGGCGAACACGCCGTCGAGGACGAGGGCGAGCACCACGATGACGACAGAACCCGCAACCATCTGCGGATAATCCCGAACCGCGAGTCCGTCGATGAGGTAGCGCCCGAGGCCACCCAATCCTGGGTACGCCGCGACGGTCGCCGTGGCAATGACCTGCAGCACAGCCGCCCGCACCCCGCCGATGATCAGGGGCAGGGCGAGCGGCACCTCGACCTTGCCGAGGACCTGCCACTCGGTCATCCCGATGGCGCGCGCGGCATCGATGGTGGCGCGGTCGACGGCCTCCAGCCCGGCGTAAGCGCCGGCGAGCAGCGGCGGGATGGCGAGCACCACCAGCGCGATCGTCGGCGGCGCGAGCCCGATGCCACGCCACAGCACCATCAGCACCACCAGGCCGAGCGTCGGCAGCGCTCGCAGCGCGCCCGTCAGCGCGATCGCGAGCCCGCGCAGCCGACCGGTATGGCCGATCCACAGCCCCAGCGGGATCGCGATGGCGGAGGCGATCACGACGGTGAGCGAGGTGTAGCCCAGGTGTTGCGCGATCCGGTGCGGGAAGCCGTCGTCACCGTGCCAGTGGGAACCGTCGGTGAGCCAGGAGATGCCCTCGGAGAACGCGCTCATCGGGCGCTCCTGACCCGCAGCCACGGCATCGCCAGCCGGCCGATGAGCACCCAGAGCAGGTCGAGCAGCAGGGCGAGCACGACCACGCAGATGATGCCGATGATGATCTCGGTGGTGAAGTAGCGCTGGAAGCCGTCGGTGAACAGCGAGCCGAGGTTGCTCACCCCGATGAGCGGCGAGATGGTCACCAGGCTGACGGTGCTGACCGAGGCGACCCGGACGCCGGCGAGCAGCACCGGGCCGGCCAGGGGCAGCTCGACCTGGAGGATCCGCTGCCAGGTGGAGTAGCCGCTGGCCCGGGCCGCGTCGACGACGGACTCCGAGACGCTGCCGAACGCGCCGGCGGCGGTCCCGACCAGCAGCGCGACGGCGTAGATCGTCAGCACGATCAACACGTTCTTCGGATCGAGGAAGGAGGTGCCGAGCAGGCCGGGGAGGATCACCAGCAACGGCAGCGAGGGAATGGTGTAGAGGACGCTGGCCAGGCTCAGCAGCGCCTTGCCGCCGATGCGCCAGCGCCGCGCGGCGTACCCGATCGGGAGGGCGATGACGAAGCCCAGCACCACCGGGATCACCGACAGCCACAGGTGGCGCCAGGCCAGCCCGCGGATGTAGGAGAAGTTGTCGAAGAACCAGGTCACGCCAGCACACCGGTCGCGCGGCCGTCGGAGTCGATCACCACACGCTGGCCGTCGACCTCCTCGATCCGCAAGGTACGCCGGCCCTTGTCCAGGCCGACGAAGCTGCGCACGAAGTCGTCCGCGGGCGAGGCGAGGATCTCCTTCGGCGTGCCGACCTGGGCGATCTCTCCGCCCTTGCGCAGGATGACGACCTGGTCGCCGAGGAGGAAGGCCTCCTCGATGTCGTGGGTGACGAAGACGATCGTCTTGTCCAGGTCGCTCTGCAGGCGGTGCAGCTCCTGCTGCAGCTCGGCGCGGACGATCGGGTCCACCGCGCCGAACGGCTCGTCCATCAGCAGGATGTTGGGGTCGGAGACCAGCCCGCGCGCGACTCCGACGCGCTGCTGCTGGCCGCCGGAGAGCTGCCCGGGATAGCGGCCGGCGAGCGCCGGGTCGAGTCCGACGGTCTCCAGGGCGGCCAGCGCGCGGCTGCGCGCCTCGCGCCGGCCGACGCCACCCAGCCGCAGCGGCGTGGCGACGTTGTCGACCACCTTGCGGTGCGGGAGCAGGCCGGCGTGCTGCATCACGTAGCCGATCGAGCGACGCAGCTCGACGGGGTTGCGGGTGGCGACGTCGACGTCGTCGATGAGCACCTGGCCGCGGGAGGGGTCGACCATCCGGTTGACCATCCGCAGCAGGGTGGTCTTGCCGCACCCGGAGGAGCCGACGAAGACGGTGGTCGTGCGGGAGGGCAGGACGAGGCTGAAGTCGCGGACCGCCTCGGCACCGCCGGCGAAGGTCTTCCCGACGGATCGGTACTCGATCATGCGGTCATCATGACGCGTGCGAGGCCGCGCCGTCAGCGGCTCGCTCGGCGGGAACGACCTGCTCGACGCCCGTCACGCCCGGTACGACGGGCAGCCCGGCGGCGGTCCAGGCCTTGATCCCACCCTCGACGTCGGCGGCCGGGATGCCCAGCGAGGCGAGCGCGGCGGCGGCCAGCGAGGAGGTGTAGCCCTCCTGGCACAGCACGATCCACCGCTGGCCCTGCACCGCCTGCGGCAGGCGGGCGTCGGAGTCGGGGTGCACCCGCCACTCGAGGTGGTTGCGCTCGACGATGATCGAGCCGGCGATCTCGCCCTCGACCTCGCGCTGCCACACCGGCCGGATGTCGACGATCAGGGCGCCCTCGGCCGCGGCGGCCGCGGCCTGCTCGGGTGAGAGCCGCGTGATCCCGGAGCGGGCGGCGCTGAGCATCTCGTCGACCGTGCGATAGGTAGGTGTGGCGATCTCCGGGTCGTCGGTCCAGCTGGTGGCGAGTCGCTGCAAGGCCCCGTCCTCTGCGTCGTAGAAGTTCATCAGGGCCAGCGGCGGCGAGTAGGCGTGCACGCTCACCGCGACCGGCTCGGCAGTGTTGCACACGTCGTGTACGTAGTGCTCACCGAAAGTGACGGTCGAACCAGTACCCCGTTCCAGCTCGCGCAGACGTCCGGCCTCGACCGGTCCAGACCACACCGACTCGGTGAGGGTGCCCTCCACGACGGTGAACGCGCCGCTGGAGCCGCCGTGATCGTGCAGCTCCGTGCCCTGGGAACGCGTCCAGCTGATCAGCCAGACGTCGACCTGGTCGTCGCAGTGCAGCCGCACGTGCCAGCGCTCGTCGGGGTCGGCGTGGACCTCGTGGCGGCCCTCGCGGACCTCTTCGGCGTAGCGCTGGGTGAGCTCGGCGAGCTCGGCCCGGGACAGGGCCGGGCGCGCGATCGAGACGACGGACATGCCGCCGACTATATCTCTAGTTATTCAGTAGAGAAACTTTCGACCGGCCAGCGGACGCGTGTCGCCTACTTCAGTGCCCTCGTCACGCCGTCGCGGAAGCGGGCGTACGCCGCCAGCTCCGCCTGCACCGGCCTGACGACGAGCTCCTCGGAGACCTCGGCGACGGCGGTGCGCAGCCGCTCGTCGGCGGCAGCCGCCCGCGTCTTCGCCGTACCTGCCACGAGGGCGCGGCAGACCAGCGCGAGCACGATGCCGAGGACGACCGCCGCGATCAGGATGGCCAGCGGCAGGGCGACCCCGGCCACCTTCGAGGTGTCGTCCAGCCCGCCCGACACCGCCGCGGCGACCGTCCAGACCGCACCGCCCACGGCGGCGAGGATCAGCAGCCACTGGAGCACCCGCACCACGCCGGCCCACACCGGCAGCCTGGCCGCGCCGAGGTCGACCCCGCCGAGCGCGGCGTCGATGCGGTCGTTGAGGTCGCCGATCCGGGAGACCGAGGCGGCCCGGATGGACTCCTGCCACGGTGCGCCCAGGCCCGAGCCGGTCTCGTCGGCCAACGCACGGACCTCGCTGTCGACCCGGGCGCGCTGCACCGAGGTCGCCTCCGGCACCGACGTGCGGGCCTGGCCGGTCAGCACCCTGCCCTCGGCGCCGAGATCGAGGTGCAGCCGCTTGAGCGGGTCGGGCTTGAGCGCGGAGAGCCACGACACCAGCGGCCAGCCGGTGGCGCGGCCGGCGCGCATCCGGGTGGCCCGCTCGACGGCGTCGACCACCGTGGGCACGCCCGCCGCCTCGGCGATCGCGTCGTCGAGCGCGTCGATGCGGCCCTGGTCGAGCTTCTTGGGGGCCGCGTCGCCGGACGCGTCCCGCATCCGGCCGGCCAACGTCCGCACGTCGGCCTCGATCCGGCCCTTGGTCGCCTTCTTGTCCGCCACCCGACGCGCGATCTCACCGCGCAGCTCGGGGATGCCCCAGCCCAGCCGGGCGGAGACGGCGATGACAGGCACCTTCTGCAGCCCGTCGTTGTCGAGCAGGCGGCGGACGTCGTCGATCATCGACTGGCGCCGCTCCTCGGGCACCTTGTCGATGTGGTTGAGCACGACCACCATGACCTCGTCGTGGGTCTTCAGCGGCTCGAGGTAGCGGTCGTGGATCGCGGCGTCGGCGTACTTCTGCGGGTCCAGCACCCAGACCAGCATGTCGGCCAGGGCTACCAGTCGGTCCACCTCGAGGTGGTGGGAGAGCTCGGTCGAGTCGTGGTCGGGCAGGTCGAGCAGCACCACGCCGTCGAGCTCGTTGGACTCGCGCCGGGTGTCGAGCATCGAGTCACGGGTGGTCTGGTGACGATCAGGGATGCCGAGCCACTCCAGCAGCTCGCGGGCCCCGGTGGAGCCCCACACGCAGGCGGTCGCCCAGGAGGTGGTCGGGCGACGTACGCCGACGGCCGACAGCTCGAGGCCGGTCAGCGCGTTGAAGGTCGAGGACTTGCCCGAGCCGGTCGCGCCGGCGATGCCGACGACCGTGTGCTCGGAGGAGAGCCGCATCCGGCTGCCGGCGCGCTCGGCGATGGCGCGGGCCTCGCCGACCATCTCATCGTCGAGGCGCCCCTGGGCCGCCTCGGCCGCTTCGGCGAGACCGCCGAGGCGGTCGCCGATGTCGCTCCCCAACGTCTGCAGGTGCTGGGCTCCCTCGAGCGACGACGACATGCTTCCCCTTCAGCGGTAGTGTGAACGCGCCCCAGCCTAGTGGCCGGGTACGCCGATCGTCTCAGCGAGCGGATCAGTCGAGCGTGCGCTGCATCGCGTAGCGCACGTCGTCCACCCCGCGGGCGGCCTGGCGCAGCCGGTCCGGCGCGCCCGCGTCCACGGTGAGCACGTCGAGGACACCGGTGTAGCGCGCCTCCTCCTCGGCCAGCAGGGCGTCGACCCGCTGCTCGAGCGCGGCGCGCGCCCGCGTCGCGAGGTCACGCACGGCCTGGTCGCCGAAGACGGCCTCCAGCAGCTTCTGCCCGACCACCGCCGTACCTCCGGCGATGCCGACCTCGGCACCCGTCAGGCCGGCGGTGTTGGCGAAGACCACCACCATCAGCGCCACCCCGAGGCCGTTGACACCGTAGGCCAGGAAGCGGGCGGCGGACTTCTTGTCCTCCCCCTCCGCCCGCACCATCTCCAACACGTCCTGCTGCCAGTCCCGGACGGCACGCTCGGCCTTGCTGCGTAGCGCGCGGCTGGCTCGACCGAGATCGCCGGGAGCATCCGCGAGCAGGCCACGGCCGGCCTCGGTCTGCTGCCAGGCGGCCTCCGCCCGCTCGGCGGCGGCCTCCGCGTGCTCGAGGATGAGGAGCTCGAGGCCGGACTCGACAGCGACGCTGACCCGCTCGGCCTGCTGCGGCTTGCCCTTGACCGCGTTGACCATCCGGTCGCGCAGCTTGCCGACCCGGTTCTCCAGCGACTTCAGCAGCTCGCCGGTCCCGACGAACTCCTGCCAGCGGGCAAGCACCTCGCCGCGCAGCAGGGTGCCGTCGGCGGTCGCGGCCACGATGGCGCTGCGCGCGTTCCCGTACGCCGCCTGCACGTCGCCGCGCAGCCGGTCCAGCGCATCGCCCTGCGCCGCGGCGGCGTCGGCGAGCGGGTGCACGTTGAAGGTCAGCGCCCGGACGGCACCGTCGAGGGTCTGGGTGACCACCGCCTGGCGGGCGGCCGCGTCGTCGGCCAGCATGTCGAGCCAGCCGCGGACCTCGGCGACGTGCGGCGCGGGCAGCAGGCCCTCGCCGCTGACCTGCCCCTCGTGCACGATGAACAGCGGTGAGTCCTTCAGCCCCCGGGCCGCGAGCATCCGGGCCAGGTGGGTGGCAACGGTCTGGACGGCGTCCTGCGGTGTGCGGTCGAGGACGACGGCCACGGCTGTCGAGCGCTCGGCGGCGGCCTTGAGGAACTCCCACGGCACCTGGTCGGCGTAGCGCGCGGCGGAGGTGACGAAGATCCACAGATCGGCGGCGGCGAGGAGCTGGGCGGCGAGGAGGCGGTTCTGCTCCTCGACCGAGTCCACGTCGGGGGCGTCGAGGATGGCCAGCCCGGCCGGGACCGTCTCGGAGGCGACCAGCTGCAGCGCTTTGGGGTCGTCGGTGGCGTGCTCGACCCGCTTGAGCTCCGGGAGCAGCCGATCCTGGCCGAACCAGTGCGCGTCGGCCGGGTTGTGCACCAGGACGGGTGAGCGGGTGGTCGGGCGCAGCAGACCGGGCGCGGTGACGCGCCTGCCGACCAGGGAGTTCACCAGCGTGGACTTGCCGGCACCGGTGGAGCCGCCGACCACGGCGAGCAGCGGGGCGTCGATGGTCATCATCCGCGGGATGACGTAGTCCTCGAGCTGGTCCACGAGCGCGGCGAGGGAGCGCCGCTGCTCGGCGGCGCCGGCCAGGTCGAGCGGTAGCGCGATGTCGTGCAGCGCCTGGTGGAGACGGACCAGTGCCGTCACCATCCGGGTGCTGTCGAACGCCCCAGCGGCTGTCATCTCGTCGGTACCACCTGTCCAGGGAAGGCGATCCGGGGCCGGACCGCACCAATTCTCGCGACGTACTCCTGCCCGCGGGCGACGAAGTTCGGTGGCGGGGTGCCACGGAGGAAGCGTGAGTGCAGGAACCCGAGCTCGATCGCTGCCTGCTGATACTCCCGCATCGCGTGCTCGCCCGCGGGACCGCCCCACCGGCGGGCGTAGGCACGGGCGCTGCGTCTGGCTCCCAGGTCGACCACCCAGCCGATGTCCGTGGCGGGGAGCAGGCCCCGGCGCGCGGCGTCCCCGAGCGCCAGCGCGAGCATCCGGCGCTCGGAGCGTCGCGCCCACATCGCGACGGCCGCCAGGCCCCCGACGGCCGGCAGCATCAGCACGAGGTATACCAGGACGACGCTGCCGAAGCCGAAGATCGTCGAGGCGTTCCAGGTGGCGTGGGCGAGCACCGCTACGCAGTACCCCCCGAGCGGGGCGAGCCACCGCACCCAGCGCGAGCGGGACCCCACGGCCAGGCCGACCCCGATCCCGGTGAAGGCGGTGAACATCGGGTGGGCGAAGGGGCTCAGCAGGCACCGTACGACGAAGGTCCCGGCCAGACCGCTCACTCCCCCGGGCCCGACGCCGTCGGTGCCGTTGTAGGCCGCGGCGAGGTAGAGGATGTTCTCGGTGAACGCGAAGCCGACGCCGATCAGGCCGGCATAGACGATGCCATCGAGGACGCCGTCGAGCTCGTCGCGCCGCCACCACAGCAGCATCACCAGGAAGAACCCCTTGCAGGCCTCCTCCACCACCGGCGCCACGATGGCGATGGCGGCGTTGTCGTGCAGACCCGTGACGACCCCGCCGACACCCTCGAGCACGATGGCGGCGAAGCAGGCGACGAACGCCCCCCACGTCATCGCGAGGGCGAGCAGCAGCCGGGGCTCGGGCTCGTAGCGATCCAGCCACAGGTAGAACAGCACCAGGGGCACCACCGGCACGCTGGCCAAGATGACGGCGAGTACGGTGTGGGTGGGCGCGCCGGACGCGGCGACGATGATCAGCACGGGGATGGATGCGAGCGCGACGAGCACGCTGACCACGATCGTGAACGCTCGGTTGCGCGGCGGTTTCACCCCCATGGGGCGAAGCCTATCGGTGCAGGTCGGGGACGGGGTGGCTCGGCGTAGCATTCGGCTCATGAGCGACGAAGCGGTGACCCCCGAGGCGACCCCTCACCCCACCGACCAGCCGGCTGAGAACCAGAGCGGCACCCGGCCCCACGACGACAAGGTGCCCGAGGCCTGGCGCGCCTTCATGATGCAGGGCTGGGGCGAGCGCGCCCTCGACGTACCGGCTCATCCGGTGGCACCCCACGCGGCCGCTCGGCGCGCCCGCCTGGCCGAGGCGTTCGCCGGCGAGCGACTGGTGATCCCCTCGGGCGGCTACAAGGTGCGCGCCAACGACACCGACTACCGCTTCCGGCCCGACACCGCTCACACCTACTTCACCGGCAACCAGACCTCGGACGCCGTCCTGGTGATCGAGCCCGACGGCTCGGCGGCGCTCTACGCACGACCCAGCGCGGGCAGCGACACCGAGGAGTTCTTCCGCAACGCGACCTACGGCGAGCTCTGGGTGGGCCGTCGGCCCTCGCTGGGTGAGCTCTCGGAGTCGCTCGGCCTCGAGGTGCGGCACGTGGACGGCCTCGAGGACGCCCTCGCGGGGTCCACCAAGACGCGCGTGCTGCGCGGCGTGTCGGCGTACGTCGACGGCCTGGTCGCACCCGACGAGGGCCTCGACGCCGACCTCGCCCGGGTGGCCAGCGAGCTACGGCTGAAGAAGGACGCCTGGGAGATCGAGCAGCTGCAGGAGGCCTGCGACATCACCGCCCTCGGCTTCGAGGACTCGGTCGCCGACTGGACGAACGCGATCAGGTACGGCGAGCGCTGGATCGAGGGCACGTTCTTCCGTCGTGCCCGCGCGCTCGGCAACGACCTCGGCTACGACTCCATCGTCGGCGGCGGCCGGCACGCGACCACGCTGCACTGGGTCGACAACACCGGCCCGATCGTCCCCGGCGAGATGGTGCTCCTGGACATGGGCGTGGAGAACCGCAACCTCTACACCGCCGACATCACCCGGACGCTGCCGATCTCGGGCAGCTACACCCCGCTGCAGCGCGACCTCTACCAGCTGGTGCTCGACGCCCAGCAGGCCGGCATCGACGTCGTCCGTCCCGGAGCCGGCTTCCGCGACCCGCACCACGCCGCGATGGCGGTGCTCGCGCACGGACTCGACGATCTCGGCCTGCTGCCGGTCTCGGTCGACGAGGCGCTCTCGGAGGACAACCGCACCTACGCCCGCTGGACCCTGCACGGCACCTCGCACATGCTCGGCCTGGACGTGCACGACTGCGCCCAGGCCGGCCAGGCCGCCTACGGCAAGGAGAGCACGCTGGAGGAGGGGTACGTCCTCACCGTCGAGCCGGGGCTCTACTTCCAGGACAACGACCTGCTGGTCCCCGAGGAGCTGCGCGGCATCGGCATCCGGATCGAGGACGACATCCTGGTGACGGCCGACGGCTCACGGAACCTCTCGGCGGCGCTGCCGCGCACGCCGGACGACGTCGAGGCGTGGATGGGCCGTCACCTCTGAGACCTCAGAGGCTGGTCCAGCTGATCCTCGCCAGCCCGAACTGGGCGGCGATCACGTTCCACGCCTGAGCGGTCTGCTGCTTGGGTGCGTGCGAGGCGGAGCTCGACCGGACGGCTGCGCTGCGCAGCGAGCCGCCGCCGCGGCAGGTGTGGTGGCGCCCCTTGTGCCGGGCTTCACCCCACCTGACGTAGGCACGGTCGGCGTCGGCGGCGGCGCGCAGGGCGTCGGTGAAGCTGGCGACGGCCGCACCGCCGCCCGGGAGCAGGCCGACCCGCAGGTCGGCGACCTGGGTGACCAGCCGATCGCGCGAGCTCGCCGCCTCCTCGAAGGTCTGCACGGCCTGGTGGAGGTGGCGGCAGGTCTCGAGCTCGCCGGCGGCGACGGCGATCTTCTGCTTGTCCGCAGCGGAGCGGCCGAGCAGGGCGCGCAGCGCCCTCGCCTGCGCGAGGGCCTGCGGGTCGATCGAGGCTCCCGACGACGGATCGGCGCTCGCGCTCGTTCCCGGGGCGTCGGTGGCGGCGCCGGTCGCGGTGCCGGTCCCTGCGCCGGTCCCTGTGGTGCTGCGTCGGTCGTCCCCGTCACGACCGGCGGCGAGCGTGCCGAGGCCGTAGGACACCGCCGCGACGAGGACCGCTGCCACTGCCACCCAGCCCCAGAAGCGTCCCCGCGAGCGGCGCCTGGGCGGCCGGCCGGCCGGCGGCAGGGGGCGGCGTACGGCGGTGTCGTCGGCCGGTTGCGCCATCAGCTGGTCCAGCATCGAGGGTCGTACGGCGGTGCGCTCGGGCGACTCGTCCGCTGCCGCGGTGCTCGCCGGGGTGCCGCACCCGGTGCAGAAGTTGTCGCCCGGGCCGAGCCGGTGGCCGCAGGCGGTGCAGAAGTGCTGGTCCACGAGCCGCAACCCTAGGCGGTGGCTCCACGCCCGGCAGACTCCTCGGCGCCGTCGTCTCAGACGTCGAGGTCGAGAGCCAGACCGTTCTTGGCCAGCGTGGCGAGCATCACCGCGCCCGGAACGGGCATGCCGAGGAGGTAGCCCTGGGCCTCGTCGACGCCCAGCCCGCGGGCGGTGCGGTACTGCTCGATGGTCTCGATGCCCTCGGCCAGGCTCACCGTGCCGAGGGCCGCCAGCATCTCGATCAGGTGCTTGAGGACCAGCTGGGCCCGCTCGCCGGACTCCGCGATCAGGCTGCGGTCGAGCTTGACCATGTCCCAGTGCCGGCTGTTGAGGAAGCCCAGCCTCGAGGAGCCGGCACCGCAGTCGTCGATGGCCAGCGCCAGGCCACCGGAGACCAGCGTGTTGGCACCGAGCTCGTGCACCGGGAGCCAGCGGTCGGCCCCGCGCTCGGTGATCTCGGCGATCACGCGCACGTCCTCGGGCCAGGCGATGTCGGCGATCCACTGCAACAGCGGCTGGTTCGGACCGAGCTGGGCCGGCTCGAGGTTGAGGTGGATGGTGAGCGGCTCGGCGACGATGTCGCGGGCGAGCGCCATCGTGTGCCAGGCGTCCTCGACGATCCGCCGGGTCAGCGCGTCGATCAGCCCGTGCTCGGTGGCCGCTTCGACCAGCGCGACCGGCGAGATCGCGCCGATCTCGGGGTGCTGGGCACGCAGCAGGGCCTCCCAGCCGATGACGCGATCGCGGCGTACGTCGATGATCGGCTGGTAGGCCGTCGCGACACCGCCGTTGGCCAGCAGCCAGCGGATCACGTCCACGCCGAGTCTCACCTGATCCCCCGCCCGGGGACGGGGCACGGCGACCATGGGCAGGCCGGCCGCCGTGAGTTCAGGATCCACCCCCGCTCCTTCGGCCCTGGGGCCGTTCACCTGAGGCCCATGGTCCACAATGTTGCCGCCTGGCCCTCGTAGCTCAATGGATAGAGCATCCGGTTTCTACCCGGCTGGTTGCGGGTTCGACTCCTGCCGAGGGCGCTCGTGAGCGACAGCACCGCACCGGGTGGCGGGCCGGTCCCCGGAAGCGGCCGGCCCCCTGCGCGCGGCGTGCTGCGCCAGCGCGGCGCGACGGGCGGCTGACAGGTGCCGGCCGAGGGCGGCGACGCCACCCGGAAACATTGCGTTTACGCAGGTCAGACTGCATTTTTCAGGTCGGCTCCGCAGGCCGTATGATCCGTTGGTGACGATGCCGCGCCCCTCCGTGCTGAGCTACTTCTCCGACGACCCGACCCGGGTCTACCAGCTGCTGCAGTGGCTGCCGGTCCTGGAGATGCTCGACGAGAGCCATCCGGTGGCGATCGTGCTGCGGGATCTGGAGACGGCGGTCGTCGTGCGCGAGCGCACCGGGCTGCCCGTGTACGTCGCCGAGGAGCTCAACGAGCTGAGCGAGCTGTACGCCGAGCTCGACGCCAAGGTGGTCCTCTACTGCAACAACGGCGTGCGCAACTTCAACTCGCTGATCAACAACCGCATGCTGCACGTGCACATCAATCACGGCGAGAGCGACAAGCACTCGATGGTGAGCAACAACGCCAAGGCCTACGACCGTGTCTTCGTCGCCGGCGAGGCGGCGGTGCAGCGGCACCGGGGAGCCCTGATGGAGCTCGACGAGTCGAAGCTGATCCGGATCGGGCGACCGCAGCTGGACCTGCGGCCCGAGCCGATCCTGCCGGCCAGTGACCGCAGGACGGTGCTCTACGCGCCGACGTGGGAGGGCGACGCCGACTACAACTGCTACACCTCGGTCGACGTGTTCGGTCCCCGGATCGTCCGGGCGCTGCTTGCGGTGCCGGGCGTGCGGGTCGTCTACAAGCCGCACCCCAAGGTCACCACCAGCGAGGCACCGGCCATCGCCGAGGGGCACCGCGCGATCCTCGACGTCCTGGCGTGGGGTGCCACCCGCGACCCGGCGGCCGGCCACGTGGCCATCCCCGACGGCGACATCCTCGCGGTCTTCGCGCACTGCGATGCGATGGTCACCGACGTCTCCTCCGTCGGGCTGGACTGGCTCTACCTCCGCACCGACAAGCCGATCCTGATCACCGACCGGTGGGAGGACCGGGAGCGGCTGCGGACCGAGGCGCCGGTGAGCCGGGTGGCCGACGTCGTCGACTCCTCGAACCTCGCCGGCCTGGCCGAGCTGGTCGGCGCCCGGCTGGCGCACGACGAGCACCAGCTCGCCCGGACCGCGATGCGGCACCACTACTTCGACGACCTCGCCGTCGGTGACAGCACCCGCCGTTTCGTGGGAGCCGTCACCGAGCTGGTCGAGCTGCGCGACCGGCTGCTGGGGGCGCCGGGTGCGGTGGCGGTGACGGCCTGAGGGCTCGACGAGGAGTCCCTCTGTTCGCCGCGAGGCGTCACTCCGGTGCTACCCCAGCGCTGCCAGCACCTCATCGGTCGTCGTCGTCTCGGTGAACCGCGGCAGCACCCGGGTCAGCACGAAGTCGTGCACGTCGCGGTCCCGGTCGGCGACGGCGTCGGTCACCACCACCACGTTCAGGCCGCGGGCGTAGGCCTCCCGAGCGGTCTCCTCGACGCCGGAGCCGGTCGCGATGCCGGTCACGAACACCTGGGTGACGCCGCGCTCGGCGAGGTTCCGCTCCAGCGCCGTTGCGTGGAAGGCGCCGCGGGTGTGCTTGGTGACGACGAGATCGGAGTCCTGACGGTCGAGCTCCGGGGCGAACGCCAGCTGGTCCTGGGTCATCCGCATGCCGCCGCCGGCCGGGTTGGCGTCGCTTCGGCCGGCGGGCGAGGCATCCACGTTGACCAGGACGACCGTATGACCGGCCGCCCGGAACGCCGTGGCCAGCCGGGCCGAGCGGTCGAGGACCTCGGCCGTCCCCGGTACGCCGATGCCGACGATGGCCTGTTGCAGGTCGACGACGACCAGCGCGGCCTTGGGATCGATCGTGGTCAGGGGCATGAGGATCTCCGTTCGTAGGGGTGGAGGCAGTGGTTCAGTCCGGCAGCTGCACGGTGCGTCCGCCGCGCAGCAGTGAGGCGAGCGCGGAGACCAGCCCCAGCACCGCCCCGGTCACGAAGACGATGACCAGGCCGGTGTGGAACGGCCCGGCGATCAGCTGTGGGAAGAACGTGTGGCCGGTCAGCGCGGACCGCTGCGCCGCCGTGAGGTGGTCGAGCGCGCCGGTCGGCGCCAGCAGGTGCTGGATCGGGTTGACGCCCAGCAGGGTGGCGAACAGCGAGGAGACCGGTGGCAGCGAGCCGACCTGCTGCGCGGTGTCGGCCGAGACGCCGTGGGCGATGAGCCCGCTGGTCAGGGTGTGCGGCAGCCGGGCCGCCAGACCGGCGGTGAGCAGCGACATGAACACGCCGATGGACAGCGCCGTACCGGTGTTCTGGAAGGTGGCCCGCATGCCTGACGCGACCCCCCGGTAGGACGCGGGGACCGAGCTCATGATCGAGGAGGTGTTGGGGGCGGTGAACATGCCGTTGGCGATGCCGTTGAGGAAGATCAGGCTGGCGAAGAGCCAGTAGGGGAAGTCGATCGGCAGCGCGGCGAGCCCCAGGAAGGTCGCCGAGAACAGGATCATCCCGCCGGTGGCGATGCCTCGCGAGCCGAGCCGGTCCGAGAGCGTGCCGGCGATCGGGCCCGCCACCAGGAAGCCGACCGAGAGCGGCACCATGAAGATGCCAGCCCACAGCGGCGTCCGGGAGAAGTCGTAGCCGTGCAGCGGCAGCCATACGCCCTGCAGCCAGATGATCAGCACGAACTGCATGCCGCCGCGGGCGACGGAGGCGGCCAGGCCGGCGATGTTGCCGGCGGAGAACGCGCGGATCTTGAACAGGCCGAGGCGGAACATCGGCTCGGTGACCGCCCGCTCGATGGCGACGAAGGCGAACAGGAGCGCCGCTCCCCCGATCACCTCGGCCAGCACGACCGGATTGGTCCAGCCCATGGTGTGGTCGCGGTAGGGGTGCAGCGCCTGGGTGATCCCGATCAGGATCGCCGACAGTCCGCCGGCGAAGGTGAGGTTGCCCCACCAGTCGAAGCGCGGCCGGTCCGTACGGCGCACGGCCGTCTCCTGCAGCTTCGTGTAGGCCCAGACGGTGCCGTAGATGCCGACCGGGACGTTGACCCAGAAGACCGCTCGCCAGTCCCAGACCGCGAGCACCCCGCCGAGCGTCAGGCCGATGAACTGACCGGCCAGGCCCGCGACCTGGTTGACCCCCAGCGCGAAGCCACGGCGCTCGGCCGGGAACGCGTCGGTGAGGATCGCCGCGGAGTTGGCCATCAGCATCGAGCCGCCCAGCGCCTGGAGCACCCGCCAGCCGATCAGCCAGATCGCCGCACGCCCACCGGCGAAGGGGTCGAAGGAGAGCAGCACCGAGGCGATGGTGAAGACCAGGAAGCCCGCGTTGTAGATCTTCACCCGGCCGAACAGGTCACCGAGCCGGCCCACTGTCACCACCAGTACCGCCTGCACCAGGCGGTAGCCCATGATCATCCACAGCAGATAGCCGAAGTTGTGCGGGTCGAGCGGGTCGATGTGGATCCCGTCGAAGATCGCCGGCAGCGCGATCAGCACGATCGAGCCGTCCAGCGCACTCATGAAGACCGCCGCTGTCGTGTTCGCCAGCGCGATCCAGGGGTAGTTGCGCGACCGGGTCGGCTCCTGCACCGCCGTCACAGGTGCTCGGCCAACCGCTCCAGGGCGGGTACGGCGGCCCGCAACGTGGCGATCTCGTCGGCGTCCAGGTGCACCAGCGCGCCGGCGAGCTGCTCGGTGCGCACGGCGCGCTTGGCCGCGATCATCCGCTGACCCGCGTCGGTGACGGCGAGCAGGATGCGGCGGCCGTCGGCGGGATCGGCGGTGCGGCCGATCAGCCCGCGCTGCTCCAGACCGCCGAGCGTGGCGCTCATCGCCTGGGGACTGATCTGCTCGGCCTTGGCGAGGTCGGCGTTGGTCGCGGGCCCGGACCGGTCCAGCCGCACCAGCGCGGCGAGCTCGGGCAGCGTCGGCATCCCGTCGACGCCCTCGACGGGGCGCTGCCGGAGCCTGCGGCGCAGCAGGCTGACGCTCAGCGCGAGGCCGGAGGCGATCTCCTCGAGAGCTTCGTGATCAGTCACGGTTGATCAGTCTAGCCTGATGATCGGCGATGTCTGCGTCGCCGTGCCGAGCACCTCCCGCCGTCCGTCGGCCCAGACCACCACCGCCGTACGTCGCCGCCCGGCCAGCCACGACACCGCCTCCCCGTCGAGCGCGAACGCCGCCGTGGCGTCCAGATCCGCCTCGACGAGCTCGTCGGCGATCACCGTCACCGAGGCGACGAGGGTCGGCACCCGGCCGGTCCGGGCGTCGGTGATGTGCGCGCCGCGGTGCGCCAGTCCCGAGGTCGCCACCGCGCCGTTGTGCACCGGCACCACCGCCACCACCCGGGCGGGATCGTGCGGGTCCTCGACGCCAATCCGCCACGGCGCCGCACCCGGGTCGGCCGCACAGACCATGTCGCCCCCGGCGGAGAGGCAGAAGCCGGTCTCCTCCAGGTGCCGCAGCGGCCGGGCCGCCCGGGCGACCGCCCAGCCCTTGACCACGCCACTGGGATCGAGGTGCAGCTCCCCGTCACGCCCGCGACGGCGTACGTCGAAGGCGCCGGACGACTCCTGCCGCCAGCGCTCCCCCAGCGCGAGCACCTCGAGCACCTCCGGCGGGCACGCGACCAGGGAGATCTCGCCGCGGTCGAGGCGGGAGACGTGCGAGTCGGAGCGGTAGGTGGAGAACACCCGGTCGACGTCGCGCAACGTCGCCATCGCCTCGGCC
The DNA here is from genome assembly GCF_029873215.1 of Nocardioides sp. BP30. Classification (NCBI taxonomy): domain Bacteria; kingdom Bacillati; phylum Actinomycetota; class Actinomycetes; order Propionibacteriales; family Nocardioidaceae; genus Nocardioides; species Nocardioides lacus. The sequence goes on from NZ_CP123620.1 coordinate 3,534,733, forward strand.
CAGGCATCCCGGGCCGCGGCGTCGTCGGTGTGCCGACCGCGCAGGGCGAGGCTGACCGGCATCCCCATGACGTGGTCGACGTACCGGGTGACGGGGGCGGCCGTGGGGCTGCCCGTCGCGCTCCCGGCGGTGGCGTTCACAGGCCGGCCTTGTCCAGCGCGCTCTGCAGCGACTGGAGGTAGCCGTCGCTGGTGACGGTGGCGCCGCTGACCATGTCGATGTCGGCACTCTGCGCGGAGATGGTCTCCTGGATCAGCTGCGGCAGTGCGAAGGAGTTGATCTCCGCGTCGCGGCCGTTGCCGTCGGGATAGACCGGTACGGCGACATCGGTGATCTTGCCGCCGGCGATCGTGAGCTCGACCTGGACCGGCCCCCACTGGGTCTGCGCCTCGGAACCGGTGACGGTCGTCGATGCGGAGCTGCCCGAGTCCTCCGTGGTCGAGCCGGCGGCACCCGACGCGGAACCCGACGCGGAACCCGACGCGGCGCCCGGCGTCGGGTCGGCGATCGCGCTCAGCGGCGCCGAGCCGGCCGGACCCGAGGTGGAGGTGTGGTAGCCGAAGAGCAAGACCACCACGGTGACCGTCGCGAGGAACCAGAAGACGATCCGGTTCACGCCCCTCACCATCCGAACGCCTCCTCGTGCCACTGCTCCCGCGGGAGGCCGGCCTGCTCGGCCGCCTGCCGCACCGCGGCCGTCCAGGCCGGCGGTCCGCACACGTAGACGTCACGCTGCACGAGGTCGGGGATCCAGCCGAGCAGCACCTGCGCGTCGTCGTAGCCGTCGTAGCCCTCGCCCACCCAGGAGCCGGCGCTGCGCCGGGCGCCCGGCATCGCTACCAGGTTGAGCCCGCGCCGCTCGCGCAGGACGCCCAGCTCGCCGGCGAAGAGCTGGTGGCTGCGGTAGCGCTGCAGCAGGACCGCCTCCCCCGGCGCGTAGCCCAGTCCCTCCGCCAGCGCACGCAGCGGCGCCAGCCCGACGCCTGCCCCGATGAGGGCGACCTTGCGCTGGGTGCGGGCACGCGGCGTCAGCCGGCCGTACGGACCCTCGACGAGCACCCGCTGGCCGGGCCGGAGCGCACCGACCGACGCGCTGCCGTCCCCGTCGCTCTGCACGGTGATCCGCAGCGTCCGGCCGTCCGGCGCCGCCGAGAGCGAGAACGGGTTGGCCCGTGTCCAACCCTCGCGGTCCAGGAATCGCCAGGTGAAGTACTGCCCCGGTTCGGCGCGCAGCCGGTCGAGCCGACGACCGATCAGGTGGACCGAGACCACGCCCGGCCCCTCGGGGAAGATCGCCGCCACCCGCAGGCCGTGCCGGTAGTTGCGGAGCAGCGGCAGCGCGACGCGGAAGACGACCACGGTGGCGGCGACGGCTGCCCACGCCGCCCACCACACGTACGTCGCCCGCGGGCTCGCCAGGAACTCCTGACCCGTCCACAGCTGGTGCGGCAGTGCCAGACCCGCGCCGAGGTAGCCGTAGAGGTGCAGCAGGTGCCAGGACTCGTAGCGCAGCCGGCGGCGCGCGACGCGCAGGGAGGTCAGCACCACCATCACCAGCAGCAGCGTGCCGGCGACCGCCAGCAGCATCCCCGGGTCGTGCCAGGTCAGGTCCCAGAAGGTGGCGGGGGTCGAGCCCAGCCTGCCCGCGGCGTACCCCCAGGTGATCAGGACGACGTGGACGACGATCAGGTCGAAGGAGGTCAGGCCGACGATCCGGTGGATCCGCACCAGCCGGTCCTGGCCGTAGGCGCGTTCGAGCAGCGGCACGCGGGCCATCAGCAGCACCTGCACGAGCAGCAGCGCCGAGCCGACCAGCCCGCTGAGCCGGCCCAGCGACAGCAACGCGTCGGTCAGGGAGGAGCCGAGGTCCTGGAAGCCGCCACCGGCCGCCCACCAGTACGCGACCAGCAGCACGCCCAGCCACAGCACGGAGACCAGCGCGGTCCGCACCAGCGCGTCCCGGCGTGCGAGCCTGCCGAACGCCGGCGACAGGCTCGGTGCGGGGACCGAGGGGATCACTGCTGCCATGCGACGAGCATGCGCCCCCAACCTGACGCTTGCCGGGGACTTTCTTGAGGAACGGGTGAGAGTCGCTCTCAGCCGAGGTGGGCGTCGATCTCCGCGAGCACCCGCTGGCGCACGTCGGCCGGCGCGAACGAGGCGCGTACGGCGGCGCGCGCCAGCTCGGCGACTCCGGCCTCGTCCAGGCCCAGCAGCTCGGCGGCGATCGCGTACTCCCGACCCAGGGTGGTGCCGAACATCGGCGGGTCGTCGGAGTTGATCGTGACGGTGACACCGGCTTCGACGAACGCCTTGAGCGGGTGCTCGGCGAGGGTGGCCACGGCTCGGGTGGCGATGTTGGAGGACGGGCAGACCTCGAGCGGGATGCCCGTCTCGGCCAGGTGCGCCAGAAGGGCCGGGTCCTGTGCGGCGGAGGTGCCGTGTCCGATCCGCTCGGCGTGCAGCAGGGTGAGGGCGTCCCAGATCGTCTGCGGCCCGGTGGTCTCGCCGGCGTGGGGCACGCAGTGCAGTCCCGCCGCCCGGGCGCGATCGAAGTGCGGCGCGAACTGCGGGCGGGGAACGCCGATCTCGGGGCCACCGAGGCCGAAGCCGACGAGGGCGTCGGTGCGGTGCTCGAGGGCGTAGCCGAGGGTCGCGTCGGCGGCCGGGACGCCGAGCTCACCGGGGATGTCGTAGATCCAGCGCAGCACCACCCCGAAGTCGCGCAGCGCCGCCACGCGGGCGTCCTCGATCGCCTCGGTGTAGGCCTCGATCGGAACGCCCGCCAGCACCGAGGTGTACGGCGTGCACGTCAGCTCGGCGTAGCGCACCTGCTGGCCCTGCGCCAGCTCGCGGCCGATCTCGTAGGTGAGGTAGCGGATGTCCTCCGGCGTACGGATGAGGTCGACGACCGCGAGGTAGACCTCGATGAAGTGCGCGAAGTCGCGGAAGGTGAAGAAGCCGCGCAGCTCCTCCAGGTCGCTCGGCACGCCCGCAGCGGGGTGGCGGGCGGCGAGCTCGGCGACGATCCGCGGCGAGGCCGACCCGACGTGGTGGACGTGCAGCTCGGCCTTGGGCAGCCCGGCGATGAAGTCCTTCATGCGATCACCTCGACGTGGGAGCTCGATGGGAACGGGACGTGCGAGGGGCGCATCAGGAGACGGCCTTGATCAGGTTGGCGGCCAGCTCGGGGACGGTGTCGCCGTCCTGGAACTGCCGGCCGTCGAGCAGGATCGTGGGCGTGCCCTCGACGTGCGCCTTCTGCGCGGCCCTGGTCGCCCCGTCGGTCCAGGCCTTCTGCGAGCTGGTGTCCTCGATGCCGGCGCGGACCGCGCTCTCCTCGGCGCCGGCCTTGACGGCGAGGTCCACGAGCTCGCTCACCTTCGGGAACGGGCCGGACTCCTCGGGCTGGTTCTCGTAGAGCAGGTCGTGGAACCTCTTGGCGACGTCCGGGCCGGACGTCGTCAGCACCACGGCGAAGGCATTGAGCGCCTGACCGGAGTAGTCGGGCGAGAGCAGCCGGAACGGCCGGTACTGCAGGTAGACCTTGCCGTCGGCCGCCAGTTGGGCGAGCTTGTCCCGCGAGGCGAGCTCGAGCTGGTCGCAGAACGGACAGAGGAAGTCCTCGTAGATGACGATCGTGTGGGGTGCGCTCGGGTTGCCGACGCTGAGGCTGTAGGTCGCGTTGTCGCTGCTGGTCGCGGCGTCGGTGTCGACCTTGCCGTCGCCCCCGTTGCTCAACCCGATGACCACGCAGACAGCGACGATCGCGATCAGTGCCAGCACCAGGGCGCTCACCTTCACCACGACGCCGCGGCGTTCCCGGCGACGGGCCTCCTCGGCGAGACGGGCGGCGGCAGCGGCGCGTTCGTCGCGCTTGGACATGGTCGGGCCTCACTCGTACGTCGGAGCTGGGTGCGTCGACCGTGATCCTGCCACGATCGGCTCCCCCGCCCGCCGGCAGGATCGGCAGGCTCCGCGAGGCGCTCTCTCAACCTGCTCTCATCGTGGCGATCTACCATGCGAAGCATGACCGGCAAGGCCAAGAAGGAACCGCAGGGCGCCACGCCCGCTCCCGACCAGACCCCGAGCAGGAACGCGGCCAAGGCGGCGCGGCGCGAGGCCATGCGCGCCCAGATGCTGCGCGACCAGGCCAAGGCCCGCCGGACCGCGCGCCTGAAGACGACCGGCGTGGTGGCGATCGTGGTGGTCATCGTCGTCGCCGTGGGTGTCGGCATCGGGCTGAGCATCGGCGGTGGTGGTGGCGGCAAGGGCTCCGCCTCGACCGCCCTGGACTCCTCGGTGGAGAAGGCGATCACCGGGGTGTCCGGTGACGTCATCGACGCCGTCGGTGCCGGCGGCGGCGTCAGCATCTCCAAGCCGGTCGCCCTGAGCGGTGCTCCCGCGCTGACCAGCGACGGCAAGCCACGCGTGCTCTACGTGGGCGCCGAGTACTGCCCGTACTGTGCCGCGCAGCGCTGGGCCGTGGTCAACGCGCTGTCCCGCTTCGGCACGTTCACCCACCTCGGCCAGACCACCTCCTCGGCCAGCGACATCGACCCGAGCACGGCGACGCTGAGCTTCCATGGCGCCACCTACACCAGCGACTACCTCTCCTTCACCGGCGTCGAGCAGACCACCAACCAGCCCGACGGCAACGGGGGCTACAAGCCGCTGGACAGCCTCAGCGCCGCCGACCAGAAGATCCTGGACACCTACGACACCAAGCAGTACGTCGGCAGCGACGGCGGCATCCCCTTCATCGACTACGGCGGGAAGTACGCCTCCTCCGGCGCCAGCTACGACCCGGCCACGCTCCAGGGGCTCAGCCACGCCGACATCGCCAAGGACCTCTCAGACCCCAGCAGCACCGTCACCAAGTCGATCGTGGGCACCGCCAACGTCATCACCGCGACGCTGTGCAAGCTCACCGACCAGAAGCCGGCCAACGTGTGCACGGCGGCCGGGGTCAAGGCAGCCGCCTCCTGACACGGATCGGTGGCCACGAGGGCCGCCGGCCAGCGAAGATGGGGTGAGGATGCGCGGACCTGTCCGCCGACGAAGGAGCAGCAGCACGGTGTCACACCACGCCGAATCACACCTCGAGCCGCCCGTCGAGCCCGAGGCCGATGCCGACGAGGAGACCTGGCGGGCGTATCTGCTGGCCTCGGAGGAGTTCGAGCGTCGCCACGCCGGCGAGGGCCGTGTGCTGCGCTGGTGGTTGCTGGTCGGCGGTCTGATCGGCCTGTACGCCGCTGCCAGCCTCGTGCTGGACAAGCTCTCCTACTACGAGCAGCTCGCGACCGGCCACGCCCCGTCGCTCTCGTGCAACTTCAACCCCATCATCGGCTGCGGCCAGGTCATCAACACGCCGCAGGCCTCCATCTTCTGGAGCCTGCCGAACCCGGTCATCGGCGTGATCGCGTGGCCGGTCGTCGCTGCCCTCGGGGTTCTGCTGATCTCGGGGGTGACCCTGCGGGCCTGGCACTGGGTGGCCCTCGAGCTCGGTGTCATCGGCGGGATCGTGATGGTGAGCTGGCTGCAGTTCCAGACGATCTTCCACATCAACGCGCTGTGCCCGTGGTGCATGGTGACGTGGGCGGTCATGATCCCCACGTTCTGGGCCGTCACCGCCCGGAACCTGCGCCGGTGGGCCTACGACAACGCGGTGGCCAAGCTGGTCTATGAGGTGACGCCGGTCTGGATCGTGCTGCACTTCCTCGTGCTCGCCGGGATCATCTACGCCCACTTCGGCAGCCGGCTCTGGGCCTGACCCGGTCCGGACTAAGGTGCTCTCCGTGTCCACCACCTCTGACCGACTCGTCTGGATCGACTGCGAGATGACCGGCCTCTCCCTGGAGGCCGACGCCCTGATCGAGGTCGCCGCGCTCGTCACCGACTACGAACTCAACGTGCTCGGCGAGGGCGTCGACATCGTGATCAAGCCACCGGCCGAGGCGCTGGCGCAGATGGACGACTTCGTCCGGACGATGCACACCAACTCGGCCCTGCTCCCCGAGCTCGAGCACGGCGTCACGCTCGCCGAGGCCGAGGAGCGTGTGCTCGCCTACGTGCGCGAGCAGTGCGGCGCCGACGCGCGACCGCCCCTGGCCGGCAACACGGTGGGCACCGACCGGGCGTTCCTGGCCCGCGACATGCCGACGCTGGAGGGGTGGCTGCACTACCGCAACGTCGACGTCTCCACCATCAAGGAGCTGTCCCGGCGCTGGTTCCCCCGGGCGTACTTCCAGGCGCCGGCCAAGCGCGGCAACCACCGAGCCCTGGCCGACATCCAGGAGTCGATCGAGGAGCTGCGCTACTACCGGGAGGCGGTCTTCCTGCCGCCGCCCGGCCTGGACAGCGAGGCGGCCAAGGCGATCGCCCAGCGGCACGGCGGATCGATCACCGGCCTGCGGGACGACACCGATTCCACAACCGGGAACTGATTCCCCTATAGTTCCGGTCGTGCCGGACCTCGGTCGGCGCGCATGGTGGGCGTAGCTCAGCTGGTAGAGCATCGCGTTGTGGTCGCGAGGGTCGCGGGTTCAAGCCCCGTCGCTCACCCCATGGAGAACGGCTCCCGACCTGCACCGACAGGTCGGGAGCCGTTTCACATGCCGTAGGTTGGGCTCGTGACCAGCGTCCGGCGCCTGCTGCTCGGCACGTTCGTGCGACCGGCCGCCGAGACGGGCACCGGGGCGCCCCGCGTCGAGGCCGTGTACGGCTACCTCGTGCGTCATCGCGACGGCCTGCTGCTGCTCGACACGGGGATCGGGCGCGGTGAGGAGGAGACCGAGCAGTGGTACCGGCCGCGCCGCGTAGGGCTGCGGGAGGCGCTCGCCGGCGCCGGGGTCGAGGTCTCGGAGCTGGCCCTGGTCCTCAACTGCCACCTGCACTTCGACCACTGCGGCGGGAACCCGCTGCTGGGCGGGACACCGATCCTGGCCCAGCGCACGGAGCTGTCCGCCGCTCGGGCGGGTGACTACACCTTCACCGAGCTGATCGACCACGCCGGCAGCAACTACCAGGCGCTCGACGGCGAGGCCGAGCCGCTGGCCGGCGTCCACGTCATCCCGACCCCCGGTCACGTCGCGGGCCACCAGTCGGTGGTCGTCGTCTCGCCGGACGGCACAGTGGTACTGGCCGGCCAGTCCCACGACACCGCCTCGTCCTGGAGCGCCGATGTGCTCGCGGCGACCGCTGTCGGTCTGGGCCACGACGAGCCCCTGCCGGCACCGCCGCTCTGGATGGAGCGCGTGCTCGCCTTCGACCCGCGTCGGGTCGTCTTCGCCCACGACGCGGCGGTCTGGGAGGCATGACTAGGGTTCTCGCCATGCCCGCCGCGATCAGCTTCCACACCGTCGATCCGACCGCGCCCCTCGCCGCGGCCGCGATGGCGGCGTACTTCGCCGAGCTCGACGACCGCTTCCCCGGCGGCTTCGACGCGAGCGGCCAGAGCACCAAGGACGCCGAGCTGCTCGGGCCGCCCGGCGGTGCGTTCGTGGTGGTGCTGCCACAGGGGCACTCCCCCGAGGAGGTCGGGGCGAGAGCCGTCGCGTGCGGTGGCGTGCAGACGATCGAGGCCGACATCCGGTACGGCGAGATCAAGCGGATGTGGGTCGACACCGCCTGGCGGGGCACCGGCGTCGGCTCGCGGCTGTTGCGACACCTGGAGTCGGTGGCCGCCGGGCTGGGTCACCACGTGGTGCGGCTCGACACCAACGACACCCTGGTCGAGGCGATCGGGATGTACCGCCGGGCGGGCTACCGCGAGATCGAGCGCTACAACGACAACCCCTACGCCCGGCACTTCTTCGAGAAGCAGCTCGCGCTGTCGGTCTAGTGCCAGGTTCCTCCCCCTAGGGTGGTGGGCGTGCGCAGTCACTACGACGTGGTGGTGGTCGGCGGAGGCCACAACGGCCTGACCGCCGCCGCCTATCTCGCCCGGTCCGGCCTGCAGGTGCTCGTCCTGGAGCGGCTCGACCACGTCGGCGGGGCCGCCGTCTCAGCGCGGGCCTTCCCCGGCCGGGAGGCACGGCTCTCCCGCTACAGCTACCTGGTCTCGCTGCTGCCCGACCGGATCGTCGGCGAGCTCGGCCTGGATCTGCGACTGGAGTCGCGCCCGATCGCGTCGTACACGCCGGTGAGCCGGGGTGGCAGCGCGACCGGGTTGTTGGTCGAGCGGCCGGAGGGCCCGGCCACCGCGGCGTCGTTCCGCGCCCTGACGGGTTCGGGAAGCGAGTACGACGCCTGGCGCGCGTTCTATGCCGAGGTGGCGGCCCTCGCGGAGGTCGTCGCACCGACCCTGACCGAGCCGCTGCCCACCGATCGCTTCGTGCACGAGCGCGTCCCGGAGGAGATCTGGAGCGATCTGGTCGAGCGGCCCATCGGCGAGGCGATCGAGCGGCGCTTCGCCGACCCGACGGTGCGCGGCGTGGTGGCGACCGATGCGCTGATCGGCACCTTCGCCTCGCTGCACGACCCCTCGCTGGTGCAGAACCGCTGCTTCCTCTACCACCTCATCGGCAACGGCACCGGCGAGTGGCGGGTGCCCGTCGGCGGGATGGGCTCGGTGACGGACGCGCTGGCCCGTGCCGCCGTCGATGCCGGCGCCGAGCTCCTCACCCGTGCCGGCGTACGGCGGATCCGCGCCGCCGAGGGCGGTGCCGAGGTCACCTGGGACGACGACCACGGCTCGCACACCGTGGGGGCCTCGGTGGTGCTGGCGAACGTCGCGCCCTGGGTGCTGCGGATCCTGCTCGGCGAGCCCGAGGACCCGGCCACCAAGCCGGTCGGCGCCCAGCTGAAGGTCAACCTGCTGCTCGACCGGCTCCCCCGGCTGCGCTCGGGCGAGGACCCGCGCGTCGCCTTCGCCGGCACCCTGCACCTGAGCGAGGACTATCCCGACCTGGAGCGGGCGTACGCCGAGGCCGCCGCCGGGTCGATGCCCTCGCGCCTACCCGGTGAGGTCTACTGCCACTCCCTGACCGACCCCTCGATCCTCGGCACCGACGTGCCGGCGGGGACCCACACCCTCACCTACTTCGGGCTGCACACGCCGGCCACGCTCTTCGACGCCGATCCCGAGGCCGCCAAGGCCGAGGCGATCAAGCGCGCGTTGGGCTCGCTGGACGAGCACCTGCTGGATCCGATCGCCTCGGTGGTGGCGCGCGACGGCGACGGCCGGCCCTGCATCGAGGCCAAGATCCCCCAGGACATCGAGGCGGAGGTGGCGATGCCCGGTGGCCATATCTTCCACGGGCACCTCGAATGGCCGTGGGCGCCGTACCGGACGCGGTTGGAGACGCCGGCGCAGCGGTGGGGCGTGCAGACCGACGTCGCCAGCGTGCTGCTGTGCGGCTCGGGGGCGCGCCGCGGCGGTGCGGTCTCCGGGATCGGCGGCCACAACGCCGCCCAGGCGGTCCTCGAGGGGCGCTGAGCCCTCGATTTCGCACCCTCCGACCCCGCTGGTAGTGTTCTTCTCGCTGAAGCGAACGCACGGCGGACGCAAGGCGATGCGCCATTAGCTCAATTGGCAGAGCAGCTGACTCTTAATCAGCGGGTTGTAGGTTCAAGTCCTACATGGCGTACAGATCAGGCCCCTGACCTGCGGAAACGCGGGTCGGGGGCTGACTTCATTGCAAGGTTTCCCCAAAAACCCCCCGAATTCGGCGGACGCGTACCCCCCGAAGTCGTCCCCTGCGAGCGACGCTCGCGCTACCGTCTGGACGTGGCAGTCGAGCGTCGCGAACAAGTCTTCGTCAGTTCCACGTACCTTGATCTGCAGGAGGAGCGGCAAGCTGTCATCCAGACGCTCCTGGAGGCTGACTGCCTCCCCGCCGGCATGGAACTATTCCCGGCTTCGGACTCTGACAAGTGGGACCTGATCCGTGCTGTGATCGATGACAGCGATTACTACGTCGTGGTGGTCGGAGGTCGCTACGGCTCGTTGGACGACGACGGGTTGAGCTTCACGGAGAAGGAGTTCGACTACGCAGTCGAGACCAAGACGCCAGTCATGGGATTCATACACAGCGACGCCGGAGCGATCGCGGCTGGCAAGACGGACCTTGAGCCTGAGCTACGCAAGAAGCTCGAGGCGTTCCGCACCAAGGTCGAACAGCGAATGGTGAAGTACTGGACGTCGCCCGAGGAGCTTGCCGGCGCGGTAGCCGTTAGTTTGATCAAGACTCGCAAGTCGCACCCTGCGATCGGCTGGGTCCGCGGCGACAATGCCATGTCGCCTGAGGTTGAAACTGAGATCGCTCAACTGCGAGAGCGCGTGGCGACGCTCACCCAGCAACTTCAAGCTCGGGAGCAAGGCGTCACCGACGAGGACGTATCTGGCTTTGCCCAAGGGTCAGACGTCTACCGCATGCCCGTGCGCATCGCGTATTGGAACAAGGACGAGGCGGTTGTCGCCTCAAGTCGTAAGTTCCTCGACACTCGCCTGCCCACGACCTGGGATGGCGTGTTTGCGCAGGTCGCTCCTCTGCTCATGGTCGAGGCATCCGAGCAGTCAATCGGCATGGCGCTCCGACGCCATGCCGCGGCGGTGCTACCAGAGCATGGTAGCGGTCTCCCGTTCCCCGAAGGCGCCGGCAAGTTCCGCCGTGATCCAGCGATCCAGGAAGAAGCCCGCACCGAGACGATCGTTCAGCTCTTTGCGCTTGGCCTCATTCAGGAATCCGAGAAGCGGCACCCAGTCACTGACCGCGACACGTACTGGTCCCTGACGGAGCGCGGACGCGCGCATCTCACTCGACTGACGGCACTCCGCAAAGGGCAAGCGGAACCACTGGATAAGGACGCTGAGGACGACGCTCTCGGTGACGAAGAGGCGACCGCAGTGGACACTCTGCGTTGATTCGCTAGAGCACTTCAGCCGCCCGAGAACCGCCCGCCCTGCGGCCCAAGTAAACACTCGCAGTCATCGCGGGATTAGCGTGCCCGAGCTGGTCCGCGGCCTCGGCGACCGAGAGTCCAGCTGCGTCCATGAGACTCGCGACCGTGCGCCGCAGGCTATGCGACGTCGCCCACGGCAGATCGGCTGCATCGAGCAACTTTCGGACCTCCTTGTTGAGGTTATCCTTGTCCCAGGGGCGATGCGAGTCCCGGTTGATGCCGGCGGGACGGCCCGGCGAGGGGAAGACAAGGCCTTCACTTCCAAGCACTTTCGCACGTGCGAGCAGGCGGCTCGAGAGCCACTCAGGAAGCGTTAGGACGCGGTCCGCACTCGCGGTCTTCGTGCCGCGAACGTGCACGGTCCCTCGCTCGAAGTCGACATCTGTCCACTGGAGGCAGAGCCGAGCCTCCCCGATGCGGACGCCTGTGCCGGCCATGAAGGCGATCAGATCGGCAATGTCCATGCGGTCGCGGCCAGCCCGCTCGTCGGCGTCGGCGACAGCCATCAGGTGCGCTCGCTCGTCCTTCGTCAGCGCGCGCCGAGTGTCGCGGACACGCTCACTCTTCGCGCTACTGGCCTTCGCCGGTCGAACATCCTTCGCCGCATTGTGCGGCAATACGTCGTAGCGGACAGCCAGTGCCAGAACACCTGACAAGACCTTGCGCGCGGCCCTGGCGGCCCCCTCGCCGTGAGCATCAGCAACGCCTTGGAGGTAGCCCTCGATGATCGAAACCCGGTTGACCTCGCGCAGCGTCAGACCCTTGATCGAGTAGGCCTTCGCTACGCGCGCAAGGTCTTCGTCCTTGAACGCACCCTCGAGATAGGTGGCAACGTTCGCGGCGTACTGCCGCTTCGTTCCATCCGCCAGCTCGCTGCGGTCCACCTGCTCAAGCCACACCTTCGCTGCTGCGAGGACCGTCATGTCGGCGCGTAACTTGTTGTTCTGGGTGACGTGTTGGCGATCGGCCAGCTTCAGCCTGAGGGCATGCTCGGCCTTCGCCTTGGTGGCGCCGAACGCCTCGACGTCACGAGACACCCCATCGCGATCGCGGAATTTCGTGCGCGCCCGCCAGCGCTCTGGGCGCTGACCCGCCTCGGAGCGAGTCCATCGGCCCGCGGCGTCCTTCACCTGGCCAGTGAGCGCGATCTTGCCAAACGTGCCCAGCGCCGTTCTCGGTCGTGCCATGTCGAAATCCTAGGCCGTAATAGGGGGATTGATATGTAGGTCCCGAGCGGGAACCACCAAGCGGTCCTGCTCGTACGACTCGACGTCCGCGACGCGGTAGATCACGCGGCTACCGATGCGCAAGTAAGCAGGCCCGCGGCCCGCCGAGCGCATGTTTGCGAGGTGGCCGACGGTCACCTGCCATCGCTCCGCAAGTTGCTCAGTCGTCAGGTGAATCACTTCGTCTCCTCTTCCGGCAGTACGAACCAGCCGTCGCCTCGATCAACTAGCAGCCCCATCTCACGAGCTCGCCGAAGGCGAGCCGCAATGGTGTGAACACTCAAGCCGGTCATGCCCGCGAGGTGCGGGATCGGCTGGCCAGGGTTCCGCGAGGCGGCCCGCGCATAGGCACGAGCAAATGCTCGCCAGTCGTCATCGGTCACCATCCGCCTAGGCAGGGTGTAGACGGCCCGGTCGTCGAGATCCCGATGCGCGAGCGCATCAGCCCGCATGCGACGCAACACCTTGCGGGCGTCGCCGAGCGGGACCGACCTCAAGACAGCAGCAGTGATGCCGCCAGTCGACTCCGCCGCCTCGACGGACGCCTGAAACCCCTCCTCCGACATGTCCAGCGCGACGGAGAGTTCTTGGGGTCCTTCGAATGGTGCGTCGACCTGCGCCCGCGCGGTGACGACCCACCCACCTACCTCGTAACTGACCCACAACCAGGGCTCATCGAAGCCCGAGCCGGCACGTCGAGCCGAGTCTTCCGCGTCCGATAGAGCCACGACACGCACTATACCTGATGCACTTGGCATATGCCAGATGATTCGTGTAATATCGAACTGACGCGGTTACGAACAGACCCGATGCGCCTCGCTCGATCACCGCTCGATTCCAGCTAGTTCATCCGCACGCCCAGCCGCAGTCGGCTGAGGCGGGAATCGAGGCGCGCATGACATCACCAAGCATGGAGCCGTTCGTCGGCACCGCTGAAGTGACAGCCTTTCTCGGCAGAGACCGCAACTGGCTCTACGCCAACCAAGACAAGCTCGGCATCCCGCGCTACCGCCTCGGAGGCGGCTGGCGCTACCGGCTCAGCGAGATCGAGCGTTGGGCCGAAGGCCACCGTTCGGGCATCACGGAGACGCTCAGTGCCTGACGCGCATGACATGGCGTTGGCGTTCGCGGAGGCGATCGCCAAGAACGGACGCGCTCTGCGCATCGACGCCCAGAACCGCCCGGTCGCCTGGACGGACATCGCCACCGCCGTTCGCGACGGCGGCGCCTACGCCGTCGAGCCTCGTCAGGGCATCGTCGCCCTCGATCTCGATAGCGACGCCGACTGGGCCTGGGCCCAGCGCGTGCGCGCCGCACTGCCCGACGCCTTCCGCGTCGTGCTGACGCATTCTGGGCGCCGTGGACACGGCCACCTGTGGATCATCGGCGCACCCGGCTGGGGCCATCAGCACATCAAGTCCCTCATCGCCTCACACGCTGAAGGCGATCGGCGACAGGTTCGCAGCAATGCCACCCGGCCACCGCTGAGTCCGCACCGAAGCGAGGACGCCCGAGCCGAGCTGGTCGAGCCCGACCCGACTACAGCCCTCGAGTGGTTCAAGTCAGCCATGCCTCGCGCATTGGACGAAGACACGATGCGGCTGCTGACGACGCGGGATCTAGAAGACCTCAGGAGGCACCACCGCAAGCCGGCGCGAGGCGTCACGCTCTACACCGTCGCATGTGCTGCTGTGCACGCGCGATGGACCTTCGATGACTTCAGGTCCACGCTGGAGGCTAGCCACGGGGTGGCTGTCGACAAGTACCGCGAGCAGCCGGCCGAGAGCCGCCTGGCGTACGCCGAAAAGCTCTGGACTGACGCGGCAGCCTGGGTGCGGGAGAACCCGCCGACGCCGTCGGCGAAGCTCGCACGGGCGATGCTCGCTGACCTGGGCCGCCGAATCAGCGACCACGCATGGACCGCGCGAACCGGCACGACCGATCGAGCGGTATACACCGCGCTCATCGAAATCGCTACGGAAGCCGCTCGAATCGATCCCACCGCCAGCGTTCGGCAGTTGGCCGACCGCAGCGGAGTGGGCAAGAACGCCGCCTGCACGGCCCTTAGCCGCTTGACCAATATGGGCTTGATCGAGCGCCCGAAGCAGCGAAGCGCTGCCCCGGGGAGGGCGACCGCCGTGCGGCTCGTCGCTCCTCTCACGACCGCAGAAGGTTACGTTCCTGGAGACACTAGTAGTTCTCTTAAGGGGGTCCGAGAACTATTAATGTCCCCCTCTACCGACACTCTCGGTGATCTGTTCACCAACGGATCAGGACTGGGTCTCCCCTGCCGCGAGACGTGGGAAGCCCTCTCGGACGAGTTCACGAAGACGCGCGAGGTTCTCGCTCGACGCGGCCACACCACGATCCGCACGCTTCGCGGTCATCTGAACCGCCTGGAGCAAGCCGGCCTCGCCGAGCGCAGCGGCCAGACCTGGCGGCGCATCGTCCCCAGCGACGAGGCCGCCGAACGCCTCGCACGCCTGCTAGGCGTGATGGGCAAACGCCACCGTCGGGCGGAGCTGCACGAGCGCGAGCGGACTGCCTATCAACAGCTCTTCGTCGCCGAATTCGCGGACAGCGACCCCGAAGCCTCATGGGCGTCCTGATCTCGCAGCTTTAGGCGGGAGTTCACACACTCCCCCATTCGTGGCCTGACCAGCCATTTTGCACTAATTCGATCGACATTCCAGGGGGCCCTTCGCAGGGCTGCCCCAGGGGGTCGGCCCAGGGGGCAATCCCCGGAAAGGCAGTCGCATGACGACTCTGATGAATGATGCCGCTTTCACGCTCTCCGCGCCTCTCAAGGAGCACCAGCGCACGGGCGTTGACTGGTTGGTGAAACGCCCCCGCGCAGTGCTCGCGGACGATGTGGGCCTGGGCAAGACGGTCACCGCTCTCGGGCTGATCGCCGAGCTGGGAGTAACGGAGCAACTACCGCGCACACAGCACCAGCTTGCGCGGGTGCTGTGGCTTACCGAAGCGAACTTGATCGATCAGACTGCCGCGGAGATCCAACGGTTCCTGCCGTCGGCTTCTCTTCTCACCGGCAATGATCGGGAGTTGGGTGGGGGTGGCCGCGCTCAGCTCAAGTTGCAGGAGCGAGCGCGCACCGGCATCGACCTCCTTGTCCTGAGCCATGAGACGGCGCACAGTCGCCGGCAGTGGTTGAGCCGTTACGAGTTCGCGATGGTCGTCATCGATGAGGGCAGCAAGGTCCGCGGCGGTGGACCGTCGGCCACGACGATGGCAGCGCTCGCTCAGAGAGCCGGCCGAGCACTCCTGATGACGGCGACGCCCCTTGAGAACAACCCGGTCGAGCTGTGGCGCGTGCTGTCCGCTGCCGGCGTTGAGGGGCTGTGGCCGAAGGGCACCTTCGAGAAGCGCTTCGTGTGGTTCGGCCCTCCGTTCGTTGACAAGTGGGGACGGGAGCACCCTCAGCCTGAGGGGTGGCTGGAGCCGCGCGTCGGCGAGGTGCGGAAGCTGCTGAGCGAGACGGTGCTTCGCCGCACGGCCGATGACATCGGGCTGCCGCTCCCCCGCCTGGAACAAACGACCCGATGGGTGGGATTGACCGCGGCTCAGCGCAAGGCCTACGAGACGGCTCTCAACTCCGTGGGCCTGACGGGCTTCCAGCGGAAGCAGATGGCAGGGCTAATCGCGGACGGACAGAGCGCCCTGGTCGACGCACTGTCGGTTGAGCTCAGACTCCGAGGGGCCGATAGGCAGGCAGTCGTCTACTGCGAAACACTCGAGATGCTCGACCTAGTCGAGCAGGCCCTGCATCGAGACGAGATCTCCCTCGTTCGCGTTGAGGGCAAGGTCAAGGCCCCCGACCGCGCCGCGGCCGTCGAGCGGTTCCGGGCCGGAGATGCGCGTGTCTTCCTCGGAAGCAGCGTTCTTGAGCGGGGGCTCAACCTTCAGCACTGCAACCTGCTGATCAGCCTCGGAGCCTCCTGGAACCCCAAGCGCGAGCAGCAACGCGAGGGCCGTATCCGACGCATCGGGTCGCCCCATGACGTCTGCGAGCACCTGACCCTGCTCCCCGACACACCCCTCGTGCGCCAGCGCCAGATCGACGCGCTCAGCCGCAAGAGCCGCACCGCCGACGTCGTCGGCCTCTGACCACCCACCTGAGACAAGGACCCATCTATGAGCAGTGACTACGACTACGCCCGGATGCTGGCGGATCTCAACCGCCGGCTAGACGAAGCGTTCCCTCCCGAGACGTTCGAAGCGATCGAGCGAGCGCGGGAGTGCGAGAGCGACACGGAGCGCTATCAGGTGCTTCGCGACGAGTTCATCGGTGACAAGCGCGAGGGAGACATTCAGTGAGCCTTTGGAGCCACATCACCGGTGCCGTAGGGACGGCGACTAACGCCGTCGGCGGCGCTGTTGGTGAGGCGGAGAACGCCGCTCGCTTCGTTGCCCCCGGCAACGACGACAGCAAGATCGACTGGAACTTCAACGACTCTGCCGACAAGGTCGGCAACCAACTCTCGACCGGGTTCGAGAAGGTCGCCAGCACGCCCGGCATCAAGCAGGCGTTCTGGCTGACCGGCAAGGCGAACGAGTACCTCTCGACGCTCGAGGCGTATGGCGACCTGAACAGCAACGCCAGCCTCCACGACTTCTTCACGGGCGGCAACTACAGCTGGTCCTACGCGCATCGCCTCCAGCAGCAGCGCAACCTCAACGTTGGTCAGGGCTTCGCCCTGATGTTCGAGGACAAGCGCGGCGAGATCCTCAACGACCACGCTGGGTGGAGAACTCACGCACGGTCTTCGATCACGTGCTGACAACCCAAGCGTCGAGGGATGCGGCCAAGGCGGGCGAGGTCATTGCCGCCCAGGCCGAACGCGCCATCCCGCTCGAGCTTCGCAACCAGATCCACGGTGACGACATCGCCTTGGGGCTCGGGCAGAGCATCGAGGGGAAGTACATCTCGAAGTTCATCGACAGCGCGATGAACTTCCTCGCGACCAAGCCGACGGACCGCCTGGTCCGCCACCCCTATGCCAGCACCGTCTACCGGCAGACGCTTCGCCACTACCTCTCGTCGGTGGAGAGCGACGCCCTTACGCCGGAGGTTCTTGAGGCGGCGGAGGCCACCGCTCGGGGCGAGGCCACGCGGCAGGTGCGGAACTTGCTCTACAACATGGCCGACGAGCGGCAGATCAGTCATATGCTGCGCTTCGTCTCCCCGTTCTTCCAGGCCCAGGTCGAGGTGCTCGAGAAGTACGCGCACCTCGCGATGGAGAAGCCGGAGACGATGGCACGACTCGCCCAGCTCTACGTCGGGTCCCAGACCATGCCGAACCCGTTCTTCAAGGTCGTCGACCAAGACGGCAATCCGGCGAAGGGCTACAGCCCGGACAACCGTGTGGTCTTTCAGAACTTTGGGCCGCTCAAGAAGCTGTTCCCCTACGCGAGCTCCTTCACCATCCCGACGTCCTCGCTCGACGTGATCACCCAGGGCCAGAACCCGTTCATCCCTTCGACGGGCCCGCTGGTCACCGCCCCGCTCTCGGAGTTCCACTACCGCGAACGACCTGAGCTCTCGAACAGCGCCATCTACAGGTGGCTCTATCCGTACGGCCAGCCCCAGGGGAGCAACTTCCTTGAGCGTGCCGCGTCCTCGGTCGAGCCCGCGTGGGCACGTCGCCTCACCACGAGTGAGACGGAAAACCTCGATGATGCCGCCTTCGCCCGGCGAGCGGCACAGATCAGGGTGCAGATGCAGGTTGACTGGGAGAACGGCGGTCGTGTCGGTCCAGAACCGACCGACGAGAAGGCACTCGAGGCGACCAAGAACGAGTACCGACTTCGCGCCGCGTCTTCCCTGCTGCTACCGACTCCGGTGACCCCCCAATCGCCCTATCAGCCGCTCATCGACGCCTACCGGCAGTATGAGAAGAAGTACGGCGAGGCCGCGAGTGAGAAGTTCTACGACGACTTCGGGCCCGATGCGCTGCTGTTCGCCGGTGACGCGACCCACTCGGTCGGCGGCATGGCGCCGACGGTGGCAGCCAAGACGATGTACGACAGGTATCACGGCCTGATCGAGCAAGCTCCGTCGATGGTCGGTGTTCTCACCGGCTCCATCGGGTCGAACGACCCCGACTTCAGCCAGGCGGTGTACGACTGGCAGATGCGCACCCGCGTCTCGCCGCTGAGTAGCGACACCCTTCGAGAGCGTCAGTCTCCGAGCGAGCAGATGAACAGCGCGTACGTGAATCGCGGATGGGTGCAGTACAACAAGCTTCAGGACACGGTCACCAGCGCGTTGCGGACAGTGGCCGCTCAGGGCGGCAGTTCGTCGCTCTCCGCGTCGTCGAACGCCGTCGTTAGAGCATGGCGGAACAAGCAGTTGCAGGCGATCATGGCGTCCAACCCGGGATGGGAAGCGGCATACACCAGCGCCTCGAGCAACCTCGAGTCGGTGCTTCAGGATGCCTACCACGTGGCGTTCGATCCTCAGCTCGACAGTCGAGCGGACATCACTGGTCTGCGCTCGTACCTCATCGCTCGTGCCCAGGTGAGCGCCGTTCTCGATCAACGCGCCGCTGTGGGCGGCTCGCACACGCTGACGTACACCCCAGACGGCGCCCCGACTGGGCAGAACGCTGATGTCGGGACCGTTTGGCAGAACTACACCTCTGAGATGGTCGCCAAGAACCCCGCGTTCGCGCCGATCTACAACCGGTACTTCGAGCACGACGATCTGTCCGTCGTGATTCCGGCCGCGCGGTGAGTTCCTCTCACGCACAGGGTGCACAAGCCGTGCACTCAGCGGTGACGACAGATTTGAGATCGCTGGCACACCGCCACCCAGCCCGGCCGGCCCCAGTGTTCGTTGCTCAGGACCGCGCTGCCGTCCTTACACTGTCAGGCATGCGCGATGCGGACGTTAGGAGGGTTGTTCGGCGCAAGCTCGCCACCCAGCACCAGGACGAGCTCGAGGACACCCTCTTCGTGGAGGAACTGGGGCTATGTAACGCGGTTCGGGTAGATGTTGCCGTGGTAAACGGAGATTTCTCGGGATATGAGCTCAAGAGCGCTCGTGACACCCTAACGCGGCTTCCCGCTCAAGTAGCCGTTTACTCCAAGGTTCTCGATTACGCCAC
The DNA here is from genome assembly GCF_029873215.1 of Nocardioides sp. BP30. NCBI lineage: Bacteria > Bacillati > Actinomycetota > Actinomycetes > Propionibacteriales > Nocardioidaceae > Nocardioides > Nocardioides lacus. Next base: position 3,553,991 of record NZ_CP123620.1, read on the forward strand.
GCTTGTTGTAGCGGAGAATCATCTAAAGAACGCTCGTCGGATCGTTCGACCTTGGTGGGGCGTAGAGGTCGTTCGAGTACGCCAGGGAGTGGTGGTGCTCGAGGAGGCTCGAATCGCGAAGCCAAACCCCGGGGTCGATAAGTCTTCTCTCGTTCAACTTCTGTGGAAGGCAGAGGCGCTGGCCGTTCTCGAGCGTCTCGAACTTGACCGCGGCGTCCGATCGCGCCCACGCGATGCAGTGTGGTCGCGATTAGCCGACTCCTTGGAACTGGACGAGCTTCGCTTTGAGGTGCGTTCAGCCCTTAAGGCTCGCCGTGGGTGGCGAGACGGTCCAGAACGTGCAGGACGTGGTGAGACATTGCCGCGCGAAGGTACGTTGTCGCGTTTCCTGGCCCGTCGGATCCGTTAGCCACACTCGCGATGTAACTGTCACCTGCACTGAACGAATTTCCGCGGAAGTATGGCGATGCGGCGACGCCCTTGGCGAGGTCGATGTACTGCGGGCTCGGATCGTTGCGGCTCGCGCCGCGATGAACGCGCCAAACGTCAACGCAGGTGTACTTGATGTTGGGCACCGGCGTGTAGGGAACTCCTCCGTAGGAAGGTTGTCCGACGGCGAAGTCCCCGTACGTCGCGTCTCGGGGAAGACCGCGGGCGACGAGCGCGAGGTACGCCTCGCGGTCATCACGTGGAAACGGGTGCACAGAGGACTTCGGAGCCTGAGCGCCCATGTCCTCCGGGAACGCGGAAAATACCAGTACCAGGGAGCGCCACCGGTCGAGGTAAGGGAAGACGGCGAGGGCACCATTTACGGTCGCAACCCGCGCTGGGACGCTGTCACGGATCAGCGCGGCGTCGATGACAAGATCGCAATCCTCAGGGTCAAGGCCGTATAGGATCAGGAAGTCATCGACGTCCGACACGATGGCCTTTGGCGGGCTCATGATCAGATCCTCGGCGTCGACACGGAGCACAGCGCCCGTGTCCTGTCGCTCAAGCACGGTTTCGTAAATTTTGATCGACTCTACCGGCTCCTCCAGAAGAATGACAGGCGTTGCTTCGCGCCCCGCACCCTGGAGGTCCGCGAATATCTGATCTATTTCTTGCGCCCAGACCGGATCAGCCGCCCCATCAAGGTTCACCGGCTGGATCCAGATAGCTTCGCCAACGTACCAACGCTTTGCTATGTCCGGGCACTTGCTTGCCGCGGCAAGTTCGATCAGCGGAACGAAGTGATCCGAGAGCACGCCCTCGAGTGACTGAATCTCTCCAGCCTTGCCCTTCATCACGCATACATAGTCCGTCCCCGCAAGGGGCGCGCCAACGTTAACCATGCAACGAAAGTAGGACTGACCAAGGCTCGTTGTCAGGCGTTTGGCGACACCGATGTCACCTGGCCGCCACTTCCTTCGGGCGACGGACAGTCGGCGGATCGGTAAGAGCGATTATGTGCAGCTCGACGCGCCACCCCGACCGCCCAGGCCAAGGTCATCACCCGACTGCGCAAGGACTCGGCGTTCACCGAGACCGCCAGCGGCCGAGTCGGCACCACGGAGTGGGCCTCGTTCAGCATCCCGAGCGACCGCTGGTCGCGGCGGGCGTTAAGCGCTCCAGGAAGATGACGGCGGCCCAGAAGGCCTCCGCTGCCCAGCGGATGGGTTCGCTCAGAAAGCGTAGTTTAGATAATTGCGCTACTGGCGAGTATCGAGGCGTCTAGCATGAGCGGCAGACGCCGGTAGCGCCCCAGGAGGCCGTCTGTGTCCATGTTCGACGCCACTGCGCATGCGGGTCGCGCTAGGGCCCGCGCCGACCGTGACGCGCGCGCAGCGGCGCGCGCCGCAGCGGCGGTCGCCCCTCAGGCGGCCGCTCAGATGCCGCTGGCCGGGCTCGCACGCAAACGGCGGCGGGCGGCTGATGAACCGGCAGAGCCCGGCGCAGAGGCAGCGGCGCCAGCGGCCCCGGTCGAGGTGCCTGCTCCCGTGGAGGGGGCTCAGGTCGGAGGGGTGGCTGCGGACCACGCCCCAGTGCCCGCGGTGGTCAACGACGTCCATGTTCCGGTCGCAGGAGCTGAGGTCGCGGCTGAGGCAGAGCCGGCCGTAGAGGCAGCCCCCGCGCTGCCGCCGGAGGTGCTGGCCTGGCTCGGTGGACCGAAGCGCAACCAGTCCTACGCCCCCGATAGAAAGCGGGTCCACCGAATCGGGAAGGAGAAGCCAAACCACGCCTGCTGGAACTGGGCCCTGTGGGCGCTGAGCGACGTTGCCGGCGGGCCGTCTCGAGAGGACTTCTGGTCCTATGTGCTCAACCCGGCTGCACAGAAGGAACTACCGGCCACCATGGCGGGATTGTCCCAGGAGGTGGTCGGCGATCTGCGGGCACTCACCGGGCGCTTGAATGCAGCGGGGCTGGCCAGCCTGGTGCCTGCGGAAGAGCCGGCCGATGAGGCGACCCAAGCGCGAGCGCGGCCACTGATGAAGGAGATGTTCGTCAAGCTGGTCCAGCTCAATGGGTTCGAGGTCGTCGAGCCGGAGGCGGCCGCTGCAACCATCGTGTGCCAGTACGAGAAATCGGGCTATGCGAGCTTCCCCGATCACTTCTGGATCGAACTGGCTGGCGGTGTCGTAATCCAGACGGTCCCCGATCGTCCTCTGGAGGTGGGGAACGAGAGCACCAAGTGGCACAGTGCGGATGGACGGCTAGCGGAAAGCGCACCGGAGTACGAGGAGCTTCGCGTCCCGGTGGCGGCACTCAAAGCCCGACACATCGAGATCCTCACGGCGGCGAAGGTCGCGGCGGTGGGTGAGTGACGACTGGTCGGGCGGATTCTGTGGGTAGACCAGGGGCCAGCGGCGAGGCGGTCCTCGCTCTTCGCCCGAGCGACGCTTCCAGGTCCGGGCGCATCCCGTGTGCATGGCTCAGCTGCTTCTTCCGATGCGGCCTGACGGAGCGGGTCATGACGCGGGTCTCGGTCCGTGCTGCCGTCAGAGACGCCGGCGTGGGGCCCGGGGTGTCGGAGGTGCGAAGGTGAATGACAGAACCTCTTGCGATTTCGTCACCCACGTGACAAAGACCCGCAAGCAGTGGCCGTGGTTGGACGTTGCCCTATCGACGGCCGAGCCCCAGGTACAGCATTCTGACGTTTATTGGCGGCGAGCCGCGCTCGGGCCCTGCATCGTCGTCGTTTCGTCCGCACCGGGAGGGTCTTGCGCATGAAGTGGGGAAGGATCGCGCTGGTTGCGGTAGTCGGGATCGTGCTCCCGGTGGCACTTGGCGGAGCATTAGTACACACGGGCGTGCTCTTCGGTACGGAGCCAGTCCGCTATGGCCGGGCCCTAGTTGTCACCGCCGGCCTATGTGTGGCTGCGCTGACGCTCCGGGGCCATGTGAAAGGCGCAGGCGTCGACACCCTCGCTGCTGTCGTCGCGATCGCGACGGGACTCTATGGGCTGACAGGCATCGTCATGCCGACGACTCCTGACGGTGTACCTACGGCTACGTGTGCCGGGCGCCCAACGCAAGGCGCCGATTACCTGGCGGTTGTCCAGCCTCCGGGTCTGACGGCGCGCGCCGGTGCTACCACAGCAGCGAACCAAGTGGGTGAATTGGCAGCGGGGTGCACGGTCGGCCTCGATGGATTCTGCCCCGGTCGAGCAATCGGTGACATCTCGCTCGACAAGGCCCGAAAGGATTCGCGCTGGTTCCGCGTCAACACCTTAGATGGAGCGGCCGGCAGGCTGGCGAAAGTCCTATCCAACGCTGTGCCCGGTCCAGAATTCGTTGCAGGCGGGCGACTGGCTACACAGGTATCGACTGACACTGTCAAACTCCTTCCCGACAAATATTGCTTACTTCACAATGGCATCGAGCGCCCCGGGCCAGCTAGGGCTAGTTTCAAACTTCGGCACGGAGAGGTCGTCGCGAAGATGGAGGCAGATCGGACATTCGACTTTGGGTTTGCTTTGTTTATCCAGCATGGCTCAAGAATTGGAACTCCTTTCGTGCAATTGCACACCACAACCCAGTGGATGTCCGCCGAGGCAGCGTGGACAGGAGAGACGCTCAACGGAAGTTTGAGCCAGCCCACGATCGTGGAGGTGCTCGCGGTGCGATGTTGGGGAACAGGGGCTCCGGTCGAGGATGGCGCCACGCCTCCAGTCGGAGCGTTTGAGGTTGCGATGGATGGAGCGATCGAGAAGGCTGTCAATCCCCCTGTGCCGAGCGCCGCCGTTGTCCAGAGTGCCAGAGATGTTGCATGCCAGCAGGTAGACGCGTGAAAGTGCGTTCGAACGACTGTCAACAGAGTTGGGCCCGAGCGTGAGTTAGCTCTGCTAGACGTATTCAGAGATACTGACAATTATTCGCGCTCGCAACATCTACGCGATTGCGCTACGTTTCGCGAATTCAGGCGAGGGAGGCCCGCATGGCGCGAGACAAGCGACTCTGTACACGATGCGAATCTCGTATCGATGTTGAAGAGATCAGGATCGTAGTAGTCAATGAGTCCAACAGGTTTCGCACGTGCAGCTACTTCGTGTGCCGCGAGTGCCGTCAAGAAGTTCCGCTCGACGTATGGGTGCAAGCAATCCCGAAAGGCCGCATGAGGCCGACGATTGTCGTCGACCCGTCCGTAGTCCAGGCCGCTCAGGAACGGTTCGCTGGCTCGTCGCTGCTCAGGCCGCGGGGTGAGCAGCGGTAGATGGGTCCAGCAACGAAGAACACTAAGGAGTCACGGCTTCAGGCAATACGTGCCGGTGTGCACACTCATAGGATATGTAGTGCCGACTGCAGTCGTCCCACCGGGATCGATACCGGTCACGACCTGGGTGGGCGTACACACTCCGTCTTGCTGCGCCTTCTCGGTAAGCACCTCAACCTGTCCGACCAGTAACCGGAAACCCGGATCCTCATCGAAGTTGACGGAGCCCGCAGGCCCGACCGGACCGACGGGGCCGCGAAGCCCGGATCACCGGGTGTGCCCGCAGGGCCTGCCGGTCCAACTGCACCGTGCGGAGCCGGGTGCAGCCGCTGCAATGCGTACGCCCCTGCGAACCCGCACACTGCACAGAACAAGCCGACTGCGAGCAACTTGGTGAGCAGAACGCCTAGGCCTCGAGGCTTTGTGATTATAGGCGAAGGATGCACGCCCCGGTGCCTGGTTGGAGGGGAAACGAAAGGATTGATCCCACCTGCCTGGCGAAGAGTTCTGCATCAGCTCAGCCATCGCAGCCGAGCCAACGATCCAGCCACCGACGTAAAAAGGCAGACTAATAAGAGGGGGTGGGGCCGAGTTTTAAAACCGTGGGCTCAAGAGGGCTGTTGCACTAGGGGGTACCCCTCTGACGGGTGGGTGCCTGCCCACCCTGCCGGCCCCAGCTCGCTGGCTCGAGCGGAGCGAGCCTGGCGCATCTTCCCCGCGGACTGCGCGCTGCGCCGCATAGGGACTCGGATGCATGGCAGCGCTATGGCGTGCGCGCTGCGCGACGGTCCGATCGCCCGCGGGCACAGAGTCCGGTGGGCAGCCGTTCGTTCGGTGAGCCGCTTATGTTGTGCGGCTCGTGGCACGTACACGTGCAGAAGCGGCCCGCCCGCAGGCTGGGCCGCGCTGCCTGGGCTGAGTCAGCGTCGAGCGGTGAGTACCCACCACTCACTCCGGTGGAATCCGGTCTCGGGCTCGTCGGACGGCTGGTATGCCACAGGACGACGACGATAGTCGTCGAGGTTCACGTCCGGGAACCGCTCGGCGACGACGCGGCGGACCGTCGGGAGGTCCAGCATCAGCTCGCCGCGGCTGTAGAGCACCTGAATCCAGAGCTCGCCGGGTGCGCTCTGGGTAGCGGGCAGCTCCAGGACCCTAATGTCGGACGTTACGGCTGATGCGTTCATGGTTCCTCCTCGTCTGGGGACGGGCGCTCGCCCGATGACTCAAGGATACGACCAATCAGGGGTACTAGTAAAGAGGTTTTTGAGCAGATTCCTGTTGGCCACCTGAGCGACAACGCCAAATAGACGAACGTTCCCCTAGACCCCCCCGTCAATAAGGGGAACAGAGATGAGCTCGGATGACGCCCAACCGGGCCGACTGGCTGCTGCCACGCTCACGGAACTGGCGATCGAGCACCATCGAGGACGTGATGATCCGGCTGCTCATACTCAGCGGGTTGTAGGTTCAAGTCCTACATGGCGTACAGATCAGGCCCCTGACCTGCGGAAACGCGGTCAGGGGCCGAGCTGTTTGTCGGGGGCGCGTGCGGCGTGCACGCGCCCCCGACCCAGCTCACTCGCTCTCGTCGCCGACGAGCGTGCCGGCGGCCACCAGACCCATCTCCGGGTGGGGCGCGTCGTGGTCGGAGGTGGAGGGGCGCGTCCGCAGCGCGGGGATGAGCAGACCGGCGAACGCGGCGATCACCATCCCGACCGCCAGCATGGCGAACCCGGCGGTGTAGCCGGACTCCTTCGGGAAGCCGGAGGCGGTGACGTGCGAGGTCACCACGCTGGCCATCAGCGCCGATCCGATGCTGCCGCCGATGGTGCGGATGTTGGCGTTCATGCCCGAGGCGACGCCGGTCTGCTCGGGCGGTACGGCGGCGACGATCAGACCGGACATCGCCGAGAAGGCCGCCCCGATGCCGATCCCCAGCACGCCGGTGGCCACGTAGATCTCCCACTGCTGACCGTGCGCGAAGGCGATGATGAACAGGCCCACCGAGGCCACCGCGCAGCCGGCCACCACCAGCGCCTTGCCGCCGAAGCGGGCGGCCAGACCACCGGCGAGGATCGAGATGACGAACATCGTCACGGTGTTCGGCAGGAGCATCAGGCCCGAGTGGGTGATGCTGGCCTCGAAGCCGTAGCCGGCCTGCGCCGGGGACTGGACGAACTCCGGCAGGAACGCGAACGTGGCGTACATGCCGACGCCGACCAGCAGCGCGACGAGGTTGTTCGTCCAGACCGCCTTCTGACGCATCATGGCCATGTCGATCAGCGGCGCCGCGGAGCGCTGCTCCGCCACCACCCACAGCGCGGCGAGCACGACGGCGAGGACCAGCAGGCCGATCACCTTGAACGAACCCCAGCCCCAGTCCGGCGCCTCGCTCAGCGCCACCAGGAAGCACACCAGCCATGCGGAGAGCAGCAGCGCGGGCAGCCAGCTGATCCTGCCCTCGCTCCGCACCGGCGACTCGGGCACGAACAGCAGCGCGGCGACAGCGGCGATCGCTGTGAGGACCATCGGGATCCAGAACAGCCAGTGCCAGTTCAGCGAGCTGACGATCGGGCCGGCCAGGACGATGCCGAGTCCGGCACCCACGGCGGTGAGGGAGGCGATGATGCCGACCGCTCCGGTGACCTTCTCGCGCGGGAACTCATCGCGGATGATGCCGAACGAGAGCGGCAGCACGCCACCACCGACGCCCTGGATCACCCGGGCCACGATCATCAGCGGCAAGGATCCCGCCAGCGCGGCGAGCAGGGAGCCCACCGCCAGCGCGCCGAGCGTCGCGACGAACACCTTCTCCTTGCCGATCATGTCGCCGAGACGACCCATGATCGGGGTGAAGATGGAGGCCGAGAGCAGGTAGGCGGTCATCACCCAGGTGACCGAGCTCTGCGAGGCGTGCAGCTCCGCACCGACGGTCGCGAGGACCGGCGTGACCAGCGACTGGAGCAGCGCGTACGCCGCGACGCCGAGCGCCAGCACGGCGAAGGTGACTTGGTAGTGCGCGCGGCTCGATGCCGGTGACGCCGATGACATGGTGACCTCTCGGGACGGATGGTTGGCTGCGCCAGCACTGTAGAGTAAAAGTGGAGCCAGTTTCCGTTTATGTGGCGAGAACCACGTGCCCCGTGCCTCCACGGACCGACCGCTAGGATGAGCAGCACATGCTGACACGATTCCGAGCTTCCGACCCTGGCCTGAATCGACTGCGCGGAGCCCTCCAGGCGGTGGCCACGATCGGCGCCGCGATGGCGGCGGAGTGGGCGTTCGTCGGCATCACCCACGCCCTGCAGATCCAGACGCACGGCGCGACGCTGCCGGCGACGCAGGCGGCGCTGGTGGCGGCCGAGAACCACGCGATGCTGATCATCGGCGTCATGCTCGGAGCCGTGGTCGGGATGATCTCGGCGTTCACCGGCGGGATGTATCCCACCGTCCGCCAGCAGCTCGTGGGCTACGCCCTGATGCCGCCGCTGATGGTCGCGGGCCTGGCCGTCGGGCTGCCGCTCAGCTCACACCGGCCCATCGCGCTCACCGTCCTGGTCGTCATCCTCGCGGCCGGCGCCTACTGCCGCCGGTTCGGCCCCCTCGGCTTCGTCGGCGGCCAGATGGTGTTCATGGGCAACTTCTTCGGCTTCTTCCTCGGTGGGCAGATCGGCATCGGCGACATCGGCTGGCTCGCCGCCGAGATCACTCTCGCCACGGCCGTCGCCCTGCTCGCCCAGTTCACGCTCTTCTACCCCGGCCGGCGCTCCGCCCTGCGCCGGCTGCAGCGCTCGTACGACGCGCGCCGTCGCGACCTGCTCGACTACGCGGTCCGGATGCTCGACGACCCGGCCCGCGCCCCCGAGATGGCGCCGCAGCTGGACCGGCGGCTGCTGCTGCTCAACGAGACGGCGCTGATGATCGACGGCCACCTCAACCACCCCGCCGCGATCCCACCGGGCTGGTCGGCGGAGCTGCTGCATCAGATCCTGTTCGACGTCGAGCTGTCGGTGAGCAACATGGGCCGGTTCGCCGGCGCCGTCGCCACGAGGCCGGGCTTCGACCCCGAAGCGCGTGGGCTGGTCCGCGAGGCGCTCCTCGCCGTACGGGACGGGGACCTGGCCGGTGCCGACCGGGCTGCGGAGCGGCTCACCGCCCTCGCCCTGGCGCCCGTGCCGGGCGAGCGCGCCACCGGTCCGATCCTCGACGACGGCGCGCGACGGATCGTCCTGCACCGCCTCAGCCTCTCCATCGCCGGCCACTGCGCCGTCCAGCACCAGCTGGAGCAGGCGCGGCTGGCCGCGGAGTCGTCGCCGTCGACCCCAGCGGGGGACGCCGCCGAGGGGCTCGGCTCGCCCGTGGTGCTGATGGCGGGATGGCTGCCCGGATCGGCGATGGTCAGCGCCGAGGCCTCGAGCCTTCCCGACGCCCGCACTCCGGCAGGGCCGCGCTGGCGGCAGGTGCTCGGCGGGCACGTGCCGCTCGCGCCGAACGTCCGCGTCACCGTGCAGATGGCTGTCGCCGTCGGCGCCTCGGTGCTGCTGGGCGAGATCCTCAGCGGGCGCCGGTTCTACTGGGCGGTGATCGCCGCGTTCGTGACCTTCATGGGTGCCAACAGCGCCGCCGAGCAGGTCCGCAAGGGCGCCAACCGCGTGCTCGGCACCGTCGTCGGCGCTGTGGTCGGCGGGCTGCTCGCGCACCTGGTCGGCCCGCACGGCTGGATCGCGATCCTGGTCATCCTCGCCGCGATCTTCTTCGGGATCTACCTGATGCGGATCAGCTATGCGTTCATGGTCATCGGCATCACCGTGATGGTCTCCCAGCTCTACGTCCAGCTCGACGAGTTCACCGACTCGCTGTTGCTGCTGCGGCTGGAGGAGACGGCGCTCGGTGCCGCGATCGCAGCCGTGACGGTGCTCTGCGTCTTCCCGCTGCGCACCGGCCGGGTGGCGCGGCTCAGCGGCCAGCGGTTCCTCGAGGCCGTCGACGAGGTGGTGGTCACCGCCGTCGCCGTGCTGGACGGGTCGATGACGCAGGCCGAGCTGCGCGCCGCCGTACGCCGAATGGACGACGCCTACCAGACCTTCCGCGCTGTCGCGGCCAACCTGAGCGTCAACCTCTTCGACCGGGGCGGCAGCCAGACCGAGCGCTTCATGACGGCCGCGAGCGCTGCCCGGCACTACGCCCGCAACCTCATGATGGACATCCCGACCGTCGACGCCTCCCCCGTCGTGCTAGAGGGCTTCGAGGAGGCGCGCCGACGGTTCTCGGAGTCGGTCGAGGTCCTCCTCGGCTGGATCGAGCGCGGCGAGCGCGACCGCGCCTACGTGCGCAGCGCCGCCCTCTTCGATCGCACCGTGACCGACTGCCCCTCCCCCGTCACCACCGCGCCCGCCCCCTCCGGCGGCTCCTCACACGAGCTGGTCGCGCGGGATCTGGAGCTGCTCGACGGGGCGCTCGCCACGATGGCTGGTGTGATGGGGCTGGACGTCGAAGCGCTCGACACCCGCGCCGCCTGACGGGCCGGGCTCGGCAACGGGCAGCGGAGCAACGGGGCGCGTCTGTGTCGCATCGCCCAGAATGACGCGGCCGATTATTTGTCCGCCGTTGGGACGGCGTTTGGAAGCTTCTACCCCAGATCAGCAGACCGCCGTGATGCGGCTGTAAGCCGAGATTCTGGCGGTCGATCCCCGAAACGACGGGCATGGGGCCTACGCACCTTGAATACGTCCCAGGGGGCTGCGTCCGTTTAGACCCAACGGAGAGGTGGCGAGATGGTGTCCTTCAGGAGGCCTCCCACATAAGTCGCCCACGGGACCACTATCGGGCCCCGTCGGCGACCTCCGATGAGCTTGAGCGTGCCGAAGCGCCATACCCCAAGTTTCAGCACACGATACCCCGTCCTACTCATATATGGGCGCCGCCATCCAAGTCTTTGTCTTGAGGTCGTAGGGGCCGGCGAGGCCCGAGGAACCAGGCTTCCAAGTAGAGACGGTCGTGCCTCGGGTGAGTAAAAGCGTCGAGGAGTCGGCAGACCAGGCGATCGGATTCCAGCCTCGCGGGATGAGGATTGGCGAGCCCCGATGGCTTGGCTTCAACACCTGCGCACGCGCACGCCTGCATGCCGCCGGCTCGTGCCTACTACCACTAACCGTCGTTGCCACGAGCGACTTGGTCGGGGCGCTGAGAACCGAGATCGCGCACGAGACGTTGATGTTAAGTTGCCGAACGGCCCCGTGTTTAGGTATTCGCACCAGCGCCGCTTGCTGGGTACCTCCGCGAATGAGGGCGTAGGCATTGTTTGCGCGATTCCACGTCAATGAGCCGAGTGGCGTGCTTTGCAAACGCGCATCAGTGCGCCAGCGACCTGATCGAGCTGACCGCCATGAGAATCCGCCCTCGGGGTGGATTGCTGCGACGGTGCCGTTTAGCGCGATCGTAGGGCCATACATCGCGCGGGCCGGCCTAGCGAGCGTGATGAGTCGTTTGCCAACGATTTGGTAGACGCCGTCCGTGTAAGAGTTCGGCGTGACGCCTGCACCACCGACGACAACCGCCGTTCCGTTACCTGCGATGTTTGATACAAGCGGTATAGGTGGGGAAACCTGAGCGGCACGGATGCCTTCGGAGTCCAGGACACCTAGGCTGGCGTGTAGGACGTCGCTGCCTGACATCACGTAGATCTGCCGAGCTCCGAGGTTTCTTAGCAGCTTGGCCATCGGGCTAGGCGAACGACTCAGGCCGGTTTGGTGGGGGACGTGCGCTGGGGTTGCACTGCCGGAGTGAGCGGCCGTCCCGCCTCCGCAGCCCGCAAGCGGCGCTAGGAGGACGAGACAGCCGACCAAAAGGCGCATCAAGCGCGTTGCGTTCCGCTTCATTTCGCCCTTCTAGTACCGAGGCGTCGCACAGCTGACAAATTTAATGTCGAAGCTTGTCTTGTTTGCGGTCGTGTATTCATAAAGCGCCTGTCCGACGTTTCCTTTGAAATCACCGGTTCCGAATCCAGGGTAATGGTAGTTCCAAGCTGCGTTGACCTGATTTCCATTATTGCTCCCAATGGCACCACAGAGCCCCGAGCCGACGCTCCCTGTTTCGTGTCCGCCGTTCGTTACGGCGAGGCTGGCGGAAACTTTTGCAGCTCCAGCGCCTAGTTCGAAGCCAAGGTTGCTCGAGACGGTGCCATCGTATACGCCCGTGCCCCACTTGTATGCCAGCAGATGATTTTCGGCACCGCCAATTGACATTTCGCCATCCGTTTTAGCGAGGCGCTTCAGCGATTTTTTGTTCCGCGATCCACCGGCAGCGCACTGCTCAAGCTGCGTTGTGTAATTTGAACTGACATATCGAGCATTTGCAATGGAATAGTACTGATCGATGTAATGCATTAAGTGGTATAGTACGATGCGGGAAGCGTAAAAGACGGGTCAATCGTGACCGGGTATTTCGTCGTGCTGCTGGTGAGGAACTTGAGACTTGGACTCAGAGTCATAACGGACTTGGATCCATCTTTCTCCAAAGCAACGTCGATCGGCTGTGCCCTCAAATAATTGCCGCCTCGTCTGCTGTCCCACATTTTAGGCTGTAGCGCATCCAGCGTGTCCTTCCCTTCGCTCTTGAACGAAAGATTCCCGCTCGAGTCCTGGGCCAGGGAAGAGCCATTCGTGCCAACGACAATCGGTATCTTCAGTGTGCTCTCCGGCGCCTTCCTGAGCACGATTGAGTGCAAGAAGCCGTTTGGGACCGCGCGCACTACTAGGTCGCCATTCGGGACCGCATCATGGTAAGTCAATGTGCTACCGGAAACTGTCGGTGTCGGCAAAGGATGGGGCCAGGTCCAAGAAAGCTCTCGGCCCTCCGCGTCGGTCATCTGTGCAAGGGGCGCTGATCCCCCAGCAGACAAGACCACGTTGCCAACCGCTGCTTCTGGACGCCACCCGTCTGCCGATGAGACCAAGGAAGTGCTGATGCTCTGCCAAGAGCCGGTTGTGATGTTCCGCGCGCGTACGGGAAAGGCGGATATCTTGGACGTCCACCCTCCATTCGGGTTCGCAAATTTTTGCACCGTCGGCGTCGTCTGCGAAGTGTCTTCCACGGGCTTACCAAGAAGCTTCGCCTCGGTTTGAGCTGCTGCGGCGGTCGGTTCCTCGGTCGTGCCGTCGGCGGAGGAGTCGAACTGAACTGGGACGCCTGTGTTGACTTGTTCGGCCGTAGCGCTGACGGCAAATTCGCTCGAGGCGAAGAGGCCGACGCATGTCGCGATAACAGTGATAGACCCTCTGAATTGGCTGGGTGATCTCACCAGGGTTCCTGTCGGACTCTTGGCACCCGCGTTGACGCCGCGCCCTGAACGTAGCCTTCACAGGTCGGACACAGCAGAAGTTAACGTAAACGCAACATCTTGTTTACATCAGCTTGGGCGCGGAAGCGACGATCCGCGCGTTTTTGAACTGGCGGAATCCGCAGGGCGCTAAGTCCGTTTACTTGCCCAGCAAGCCGTTGCCCACGAAGTTCGAGCGCATAGCAACGCTGCCGCGGGGTGCTCCCCGTTTCACCCGCCGTTGGTCACCCACCGGCACATTGGTGGCCGACCAAGTTCGCACCACCGCGTGTACAACGTGTGCAAGCCGCCCTCGCTGAACATCGTGGCAATGGTCCAGTGTCCCGAGTTCGGCTCTCGGTGCTTCACGCTCACTGGCGCGAACGAGTCGACTCAACCGAGAACGAATTCGGTGTGCCACTCGCACAAAATCCATTGGAGTCCGGAGGACTCGTCGGTCATCTCCAACGCGTGCCGAGCGACCCATCCGTATTGGAACTCGTAGTAGCCCGACGAGGTGGCGCCGGCGTCCTCCGTCGGCCGCACAGCGGCAAAGAAGGACGGATCACCTCCAGATCGGTCATAGTGCCTTGGAGGCTATTGACCTTCACGCGAACGCGCAGAGCGGACTCGACCACGCCGAGGTCGCCCGTCTAGATGACATCGTCCTGGTCGCTCGGTATCGAAGCGGAGGTAGCTCTGCGAATGCGCGTGCTGGCCAGTTCCAGGGAGTTGAGCGTCTGAGCCCCGCCCTGCGCCCAGTGACTGAAGTAGAACGTCGACCCCTGCCCTCGGGTGGGTTTAGAGAATGAATACGCCGAGACCTGATACGCAGGGTGTCCAGTATTGTGCCCTATCTTCACCCGCTGGGCTGCTTTCCCGGCACCGTATGCGCCATCGGCGTCATTCCGCCGCGAGGAAGCCGCAGATCCCTCCCCGACCGTGGGACCCTGCTCCGCGTTCGTGCATAGCCGCGCTAAGGACACACGCCCACCAGGCAGCACGCACCGCACCTTGGGCGGCGGCGCTATGAGCACACTGCTTGAGGGCAGCTGCCGTCGGTGTCCAGCCGACTCCGCCGCCCGTGGCGAGTCACCACGGAAGAATCCAGTCGAACAGGAAGTTCCAACACGACTTCGCAAACTCTGCCAAGCGTTCCAACCGCAGCCGTGCCGGTGAGATGTCAGGAGTTCGATCCTGCTCTGGAGCCGTACCCACGTCCGCATGCTATTCGTCGCACGACGGCCTCACGGGAGATTGCGAAAGCGTTAGGGGCATCCGCCGGCGGTCGGTCGGTCGGTCGGTGGGTCCAGGCCATCCAGACCCCGCCTCCACCAGCGAGCGGCGTCAACCATGCCGTTCGATCACACGGACCTGCGTCACTTCGCCGCGAACCGGGCTCGCCGTCGTCCGAGATCGTGATCCGATCACCGAGCGGGTGCCCGCGTAGTACGAATCAAGCACTCGCGCGGACGTTGGGATGACGACCCCATCGCATCGGGATGGCACGCGAGGCGACGGACGGTTGCTCGTGCGTTCGGGCATCTGAGCGCCGCGAGCAGGGCGCGGGTGCGAACCACCGGGTTCGCCCGCGATGACTCAACGGAGCGTCTGCGTCTCGGCGTACTGACTTCCCCTCGCTGCTAGGAATCTGGCAACGGCGGGCACACGAGAGCGCTACCTTGAGTCCATTCAAGACCAGCGACGTGGAGGTGCAGCAGTGACGGACCTGATCCCGCACCTCGACGAGGGCGCCCCGACGGACCAGCCAGAGGACCCGAAGCGCGCGCGGATCTGGCCGCGCGTTGTGCTGCTGGTGCTGCTTGCCCTGGCCGTCGTGATCGTCATCGCGGCCATCTCGCTGCACGAGGCGGCAGGAGCAGCGGGCGGCTGTGGCGGCGGCTGATCCGTGGATCGCTGTGCCGCGGCGCGGCCAGCGTCGCTCGTGGCTGGTCGCGACCCTCGCGCTGACGCTGCTGCCCATCGCCGTTGCCGTCGCCCTGGCGCCTAGTGCCGGCACCCGTCCGGGTCCGGCTCTGGTGTGGCTGCTGTTCGTCGGTTCCTCCGCCCACGTCGGCGCCACCGCATGGTTCTACACCGTTCCCGAGGTGCGCACGCACATGAGAGCGCATCGCCTCCGCTACGTGTGGGCCCCACTGCTGCTCGTCGCGGTCGCCGCTGTCGCGGTCATCGCGGCACCGGCGGCGTTGCTCGTCGAGGCGTTGCTGGGGTTCTTCGCCTGGCAGTTCTTCCACTTCCAGAAGCAGAACCTCGGCATCGCCGCTCTCGCGGCGCGCGCCACGCGCGTCCGCGCGCTCTCGAGGATCGAGCGGCACGCACTCATCTGGTCCGGCGTCGGGGGGATCACGGCGCTGATCGCGCACCCGACGCTCCTCGATCTCTCGCCGCGCGTCTCTCTCACCTGGCTCTTCCATGGCGGGGAGACGCTCTTCGTCGTCGCCGCGGCCGCAGGCGCTCTCGCCATGGCCGGCCGTCGCCGGTCCGAGCGGCACCGAGCGTTCGTTGCGGTCTACATGGCCTCGCTGCTGTTCTTCGTACCGGTGTTCCTCTTTCCCTCGCCGTACGCCGCTGTTGCCGGCATCACGATGGCCCACGGCATGCAGTACCTCCTGCTCGTCGGCCTGCTCTCGGCCGCACCGATCGACGCCTCCGCCTCGCCTCAGCTGGGCGTGCTGGTCATGGTCAACATCGCACTGATCGCGGGCCTGGCGCTGAGCCAGGCGTCGCACCTGCACACCGCACACGGCGCCGTACGCGGGCTGTACGGCTGCTATCTCGGGCTGGTCATGGCCCACTTCGTCATCGACGCCGGGCTCTGGCGCCTGCGCGACGAGTTCCCACGTTCGTTCCTGTCCCGACGACTGCCCTACCTGCTCCGGCCGTCAGCGTGAGCGCGATCGGTTGGGCGTCCGCGGTCGTGCATCAGGAATAGGAGACGGCGCCTGTCTGCGCCGCTCGGCCGGGCCTTCTCACCACCCGATCCGGTGGACGGAGTACTGCTCCACATGGCCAGCCAGCAGGGCTGAGGCGCTCCTACGTTCATCTCGCTCTCGTGCCGGGTCGCCGAGCGTCGCTGGCGTCAGCGCCGCACGACACCCGGCGAGCACAGACCTGGGCCAGGGAACGCCCTGGATCACGACGTGCCGCTCAGGGCGAGACCACCTCGAGGGCCTCGTTGCGCGAGCGCGGGGTGAACTGTGCGAGCACGGCGGCGACGAACTGGAAGGCGCAGATGACAACCATCGCGGCCAACGTGCTGAGGTGCGGGACCAGCGGCGCGATGACCAGTACGCCGACCATGCCGCCGGTGACGCCGACGCCGTCGACCAGGCCGAAGCCGGCCGCGCGGATGCGGGTCGGGAAGCTCTCCGCCGACAGCGCGAACGTTGGCGGCACCCAGACGTTGAAACCGAAGAAGACGATGAAGGCGCCGATGAAGGCCCAGGTGATGTGATCGCCGAGCTCGGCGATCACGACGCCGCCGAGCAGGGTCAGGACGGCGCCGATCGGCAGCCAGAGGTGGCGCGGCAGCGCCTCGGAGAAGCGGGCCGAGAACAGGCCCTGGGCGAAGAAGCCGACGCCGCCGACGGCGGTGATCATGCCCGCGACCGGTGGGGTGAAGTGCAGCCCGGTCAGGATCGACGTCGAGCTGGTGGAGAACGAGAAGACGGTGGCGTACCCGAAGAACCACATCGCGATCAGGATCAGCGCGCGGTTGCGGTAACGATGGTTGGTGAACAGCTCGCGGTACGCCTCGGAGAGCTTCTCGTGCTCGGCGGCCGGCGGAGCCGGGGCGGGCTCGGGCAACGGTCCGCGGCGCAGGGCCCGCCGCTCAAGCTCGACGACGACCGCCTCAGCCTCGTCCACGCGACCATGCTCCAGCAGCCAGCGCGGCGATTCGGGCAGGCGGAGGGCCAGCAGGATCGAGACCAGGCCGACAGCCGCGGCGATCGCGTACATCCAGCGCCACCCGGTGGTGAAGCCCTCTCCGGCGAGCGCGATCGGAAGGCCGTTCGGGAAGGAGGCCGACTCCGTGGTGAAGAGCAGACCCAGACCGATGCCGATCATCGCGCCCAGGGTGCACAGCACGAACGTGATGGCGGTGTACCGCGCACGGGACGACGGCGGGGCGATCTCGCCGATGTAGGTGTTCCCGACCGCGAGCATGCCCCCCATGGCCACGCCGGTGACGGCGCGGCCGAAGACGAACAGGTCGAAGGTGCCCGCGAACGTGGTGATCAGGGAGCCGACCAGCGCGAAGACGAGGACGGCCACGACGAGGCGACGTCGGCCGAGTCGGTCGGAGATCGGGGCGACGGCCAGACCGCCGAGCACGTAGCCGATCAGGTAGAGGACCACCGGCCAGCGCTCAGCGCTCGCGGCGTTGGCCGGGGTGCAACCGGCCTTGATCTGCGTGCACGTCTGGATGAACGAGACGTTGATGTTGAAGTTGCAGTAGAAGACCAGGAACAGGCCTAGTCCGACGATGCCGGTGACGGCGTAGCGGACCGCATGGCGAGGCAGACGGTCGAGGCGCCCCAGCAACAGGGCGCTCATGCCGGGCGTGGCCGCGTTCGCGCCGGGTGTGGTGGTGGACATGGGTGTGTGCTCCTGCGTCGGTGCGCACGGCGGTATCGGCCGCGGCGTGGAGGTATGAGGTCATCGCCTGTCGTCGCCGAGGATGAAGATGAGCGAGATATCGTTGACGAGAGTGTTAACAATCTCGTGTGACATGCGTCATGTCAACCCCCGTGCGGACGAGCGCACGCCGGATGCCTTCGAGGGGCCGGAGGGCGGGCTCAGGAGCGCGGAGCGTCCTCGGCGTCGCTGAGCGCCTGGAGGACGCTGGCGAGGTGGGCACGGACGGCCGCCTCGGCGTCCGCCGGATCGCGGCGGCAGATCGCCTCGATGATCGCGAGATGCTGCGGCAGCGACGTCTGCGGGCGCCCGGGCCGGAACGCCAGCCGGAACTGATGGCGCACGTTGCGGGCCCGCAGCCGGGCCAGCACCTCGGCGGCGACCGGCTGGTCGGCGAGCGCGATCACCCGCTCGTGCAGCTGCTGGTTGAGCTGGGAGTATCCGGCCACGTCGCCGGACTGCACGCAGGACGTCATCGCGGCGCCGAGCGCCCGGAGGTCGTCGATCGCCTCGTCGTTCACGTTCTCTGCGGCCTTCGCGCCACACAGACCCTCCAGGGCCATGCGGACCTCGGTGATCTGCAAGGCCTCCGCCACCGTGACGACCCGCACCCGAGCGCCCCGGTTCGCGATCCGCTCGACCAGACCCTCGTGTGTCAGGTCGATGAGCGCAGCGCGGACAGCGCCCCGGCTCGCGCCAAGGGAGTCGGAGAGCTCTGCCTCGACCAGACGCTGGCCCGGAACCAGGTCACCGGCCAGGATCGCCGCACGGACCGAAGCGGCCACCTCGACCTGGGTGACGACGCGTTCGACGCTCACGGACTCCTCCTCGCTGCAGCCGGCCACCAGCCGCTGAGCCGCATCGTATCGGGCGCCGGACACCGGGGACCCGCCCCGCGAGCAAGATTGTTGACAATCCTGTCGGACAATGCCAGCCTGGCCGCATCATGCTGATCGATGCCCATGGCCACTACACGACGGCTCCCCGGGCCCACACCGACTGGCGCGTCGCGCAATTGCGGGCATGGAGCGAGGGCGGGACGACCCCCGCCTACCCGGTGATCGCCGATGACGCGATCCGCGAGACCCTTGAGTCGGCGCAGCTACGGCTGCAGGCCGAGCGTGGCACCGATCTGACGCTGTTCTCGCCCCGAGCCTCCGCGATGGCGCACCACGAGGGGGATCTCCAGACGAGCATCGGCTGGGCCCAGGTGTCCAACGACCTCATCGCCCGAGTGGTCGAGCTCTACCCGCGCAACTTCGCGCCGGTGGCACAACTGCCCCAGGCACCGGGTGAGCCGCTGGATGCCGCCGTCGCCGAGGTGCACCGGGTCGCTGGTATGGGCTTCGCCGGGGTCAACCTCAACCCCGACCCGAGTGGCGGCCGGTGGACGGCGCCCGCCCTCACCGACCCCCTCTGGTACCCGCTCTACGAGGCGCTGGTCGAGCACGACCTGCCGGCGATGGTCCACGTCTCCTCGACCTGTACGCCGGTCTTCCACGCGACCGGGGCGCACTACCTCAACGCCGATACGACCGCGTTCATGCAACTGCTGCAGGGGGACCTGTTCGCCGACTTCCCCGCCCTGAGGTTGATCATCCCCCACGGCGGCGGCGCGGTGCCGTACCACTGGGGGCGCTACCGCGGGCTCGCGGACATGCTGGGCAAGCCGGCGCTGGATACCCACGTGATGGGGAACGTCTTCTTCGACACCTGCGTCTACCACCAGCCCGGCATCGACCTCCTGGTCGACGTGATCGACACCCGCAACCTGCTCTTCGGTAGCGAGATGGTCGGTGCCGTGCGGGGAATCGACCCGACGACAGGTCACTACTTCGACGACACCCGCCGCTACATCGAAGCGGCGGACCTCGACGACGAGCAGCGCGCGCTGATCTTCGAGGGCAACGCCCGGCGCGTCTACCCCCGCCTGAGGAGCCTGTCATGAGGAACGTCGTCGTCACCGAGGTGCCGCGTCCCGACAGGGAGGACATCGCCACGCTCCGCGGGTACGGCGTCGCCACCCTCCACGAGGCGATGGGTCGGGTCGGCAGCCTCGGACCCGATCTGCGGCCCATCCAGCAGGGCCTGACGGTCGCCGGCAGCGCGGTCACCGCGCTGTGCTGGCCCGGTGACAACCTGATGATCCACGTCGCGGTCGAGCAGTGCCGGCCCGGCGACCTCCTGGTCGTGGCCAGCGCGGCCCCGTCGACGCATGGGATGTTCGGCGAGCTCTTCGCCACGGCGCTGGCGCACCGCGGGGTGACCGCGGTCATCAGCGACACCGGCGTGCGTGACACTCAGGAACTGCGCGAGATGGGCTTCGGTGCGTGGTCGCGCCACGTCTCCGCGCAGGGCACCGTGAAGGCGACGGCAGGCCACGTCAACCTCCCGGTCGTCATCGCCGGCCAGCGGATCGAGGCCGGCGATGTGGTGGTCGCCGACGACGACGGTGTGGTGGTCGTGCCTCGTGCCCGGGTCGCGGAGACGATCGCGGCGTCCCAGGCGCGCCTCGAGAAGGAGACCGCCACCCGTGCCGCCTTCCGGCAGGGCGAGCTCGGCCTCGACCGCTACCGACTGCGACCGCTGCTGGAGGAGCTGGGCGTGGCCTACAAGACCCACGAGCAGGCCCTGAGGGACGGCGACCTGACATGACCGGCATCCCGTGCGCCCTGATGCGCGGCGGCACCTCCAAAGGTGCCGTCTTCCTCGCTTCCGACCTGCCCACGACAGCCGACGAGCGCGACGCGCTGGTCCTGCGCGTGATGGGCAGTCCGGACCCTCGCCAGATCGACGGCCTCGGCGGCGCGCATCCGCTGACCAGCAAGGTGGCCGTGGTGTCGGCCTCGAGCGACGAGGGGGTCGACGTGGACTACCTCTTCCTGCAGGCGGTCGTCGACCAGCCGATCGTGTCGACCTCGCAAACCTGCGGGAACATGCTCGCGGCGGTGGCGCCCTTCGCCATCGAGCGTGGCCTCGTCGAGGCCGCCGACGGTTTCACCGACGTGCGCGTACGGATGCTCAACACCGGAGGTCTGGCCACCCTGCGGGTGTGCACACCGGGCGGCAAGGTGACCTACGACGGTGACGTCGAGCTCTCCGGCGTCCCGGGCACCGCGGCCCCCGTGCGGATCGACGTCGAGCCAAGCTCCAGTCCGCTGCTGCCGACGGGGAACGTCACCGACACGCTCGCCGGTCTCGAGGTCACCTGCATCGACAACGGGATGCCGTCGGTGATCATCCGTGCCAGCGACCTCGGCGTGCGCGGCGACGAGGAGCCGGCCGAGCTTGAGGCCGACAAGGCGCTCACCGCCCGAATCCATGAGCTCCGCGCCGAGGCCGTCGAGGCGATGGGCCTCGACACCGACCTCGAAGCCACGACCGTGCCGAAGATGGTCCTCGTCTCAGCGCCGCGGCACGGGGGTGCGATCTCGACCCGCAGCTTCATCCCGGTCCGGGTGCACCAGGCGATCGGCGTGCTCGGCGCCGCCAGCGTCGCCGCTGCCACCATCCTGCCCGGCAGCGTCGCTGCCGACCTGGCCCGGGTCCGGGACGGCCGGGTCCGGATCGAGCACCCGACCGGCTTTCTCGACCTCGCTGTGGAGGCCGGCGAGGACGGGATCGCTCGGACCACCGTCACCCGCACCGCCCGAATGATCTTCGACGGCACCGTCTACCCGGTGCCCGCGACCCGCTCCTAAGGAGGACCGCATGGCGGCCCCACTCGGCGACATCGCCCACCTTGGTCACGCAGAGCTGCTGACCCCCGACCTCGAGGGATCCACCTGGTTCTTCACCGAGATCCTCGGCCTGACCGAGACCAAACGCGAGGGCGACTCGGTCCACCTCCGCACGTTCGACGACTACGAGCTGACCAGCCTCGTCCTCACCGGCCACCACACCACCGGCATCCGTCGTACCGCGTTGCGCGCCAGCAGCGAGGATGCGCTACAGCGCCGGGTTCGCGCCATCGAGGAGTCCGGCGGCAGCGGATCATGGGTCGAGGGCAGGGCCGGAACCGGCCGCAACTACGTGACCACCGATCCGGACGGCCACGAGATCGGGCTGTACTACGAGACCGAGCGCTACGTCGCCCCCGACCACCTCAAGCCGGGCCTCAAGAACCAGCCGCAGGCCAAGCCGCGGCAGGGCGTCGGCGTGCGCCGCCTCGACCACGTCAACTACCTGGGCTCCCAGGTCGCGCTCAACGCCGACTTCATCCAGCACGTCCTCGGCGCTCGGCCCACCGAGCAGATCCAGATGAACGACGGCCGGATCGCGGCCAAGTGGCTCAGCTTCGGCAACAAGTCCTACGACATCGTCTACACCGAGGACTGGAAGGGCGCCCACGGCCGCCTGCATCACCTCGCGTTCGCCACCGACAGCCGCGAGGACATCCTGCGTGCGGCCGACCTCTGCCTCGACAACGGCGTGAAGATCGAGACCGGGCCGCACAAGCACGCGATCCAGCAGACGTTCTTCCTCTACGTCTTCGAGCCGGGCGGCAACCGGATCGAGCTGTGCAACCCGCTCAGCCGGTTGATCCTCGACCCCGACTGGCCGCTGGTCACCTGGACCGAGGCCGAACGTGCGAAGGGCCAGGCCTGGGGCCTGCGGACCATCGAGAGCTTCCACACGCTCGGCATGCCGCCGGTCGACTGAACGAGGAGAGAGCATGAGCACGCGGATCGACGCCCGCCTGTGGGCGGCGGACGAGCGCACCACTGTCATCGGGGGCGAGTGGCAGGGCGGCGACGGCGACCAGATCGAGGTCGCCGAGAAGGCGACTGGCGAGCCGCTGCTGATCATGCGCGAGGCCTCGCTGGAGCAGCTCGACCGGGCGGTTGCAGCCGCCAAGGCCGCGCAGCCCGGTTGGGCGGCCCGGCCGGCCGACGTACGCGCGGGCGTGCTCCGCCGTGCGGCGGATCTGCTCGAGCAGCACCACGACGAGGTCGTTGAGTGGATCGTCCGAGAGTCGGGCAGCGTGCCGGCCAAGGCGCATGCCGCGGAGTACCTCCAGGCGCTCGACGAGTTCCGCGAGGCGGCCGACCTCGCCGAGCGTACGGTCGCCCGCCCACTCCCCCCGCACGGCGAGGACGCCAGCGTCGCCGAGCGCGTCCCGTACGGCGTGGTCGGCGTGATCACACCGTGGAACGTGCCCTTCACGCTGGCGATGCGCACGGTCGCCCCGGCCCTCGCGCTCGGCAACGCGATCGTGCTCAAGCCCGACCACCAGACACCGGTCAGCGGCGCGGTGCTGATCGGGCGCCTGCTCGAGGAAGCAGGGCTCCCGGCCGGCGTCTTCAACGCCGTGCCCGGGCAGGGTCCTTCCGTCGGGTCCGCCCTGGTGACCCACCCCGACGTGTCGATGGTGAGCTTCACCGGGTCCACCGCCGTGGGGCGCACCATCGCCACGCTGGCCGCGCCGTACCTGAAGAAGGTGGCGCTCGAGCTCGGCGGCAAGAACCCGCACGTCGTGCTCGACGATGCGGACATCGAGGGTGCCGCCGCGGCCGGTGCGTGGGGCAACTTCACCCACCAGGGCCAGGTCTGCATGGCGATCGGGCGTCACGTGATCGCCGCGCCGGTGCTCGAGGACTACGCCGCCGAGCTGGCGCGGTGGGCCCGCGGACTGCGTGTCGGCGACCCGTTCCGGGAGGACGTCGAGCTCGGCCCCCTCATCAACGCCCGCCAGGCTGATCGCGTGATGGCGCTGATCGAGGACGCGGTCGCGCAGGGTGCCGAGCTGCTCGCCGGCGGGGAGCGTCGCGGCAACTTCGTCCAGCCGACCGTCTTGAAGGGCGTCACGCCGGCGATGCGGGCGTACGCAGAGGAGGTCTTCGGACCGGTCGCCGTCGTGGTCGCCGCCGCTGACGACGAGGACGCCGTGCGGATCGCGAACGACACCGAGTACGGCCTGTCCGCTTCGGTGCACAGCGCCTCGCCGGAGCGGGCCGAGGCGGTTGCGGACCGCATCGTCTCCGGGATGGTGCACATCAACGGCCAAACGATCAATGACAACGCGTGGGCACCGATGGGCGGCACGAAGGCGTCCGGCAGCGGTGGCCGCTTCGGCGGTGAGTCCAATGCGGACATGTTCACCTACACGCGGTGGCGCACGGTCCGCAAGGACGCAGACCGGGGCCACTTCGTCGCCCGACCGGCGGTGCCATGAGCGGCAAGGCGCAGCTCGACGAGCTGACTCTGGTCGAGGCGGCAGCGGCGATCCGAGCCGGGGAGCTGTCCCCGGTCGAGCTCACCGAGCGCATCTTGGAGCGGATCGCGACGACCGAGCCGTCGCTGCAGGCCTATGCCCTTGTCGACGAGGAGGGTGCCCGGGCGGCCGCGGCCGCCGCGGAGCGGGCGGTCCGACGCGGCGACACGCTCGGGTCGCTTCACGGTGTGCCGCTGGGTGTGAAGGACCTCTTCGACACCGACGGGCTGCGCACCACCTACGGCTCGCCGCGGTACGCGAAGCACGTACCCGAACGCGACGCCACCGCCGTGGCGCGCCTGCGCGCCGCCGGCGCCGTCATCCTCGGCAAGCACACCACGCACGAGTTCGCGTGGGGCGGTCGCACCGACAGCGCCTTCTACGGGCCGACCCACAACCCGCATCGCCAGGGTCACATCGCCGGCGGCTCCTCGGGCGGCTCCGGTGCCTCCGTCGCCGCGGGCAGTTGCCTGGGCGCTATCGGTACCGACACCGCGGGCAGCGTCCGGATCCCGGGGGCGCTGAGCGGCTGTGTCGGCTTCAAGCCCTCGCGCGGGCGGATCAGCCTGGCCGGCGTCATGCCGCTGTCCTCGACGCTCGACCACGTGGGCGCCCTGGCGCGCACGGTCGCCGACGCGGCGGTGATCGCCGACGCCATCGCCGGTCCGGACCCGGCCGATGCGCGCACCCTCCGGCTGGTCGACCCGTTGGCTCCGGGTGACGTCGGCACGGCGCGCGTCGCCGTACTCGGCGGCTGGGCCACCGAGGTTCTGCACCCGGGCGTGCGCTACGCCCTGGACGGGGCGGCCCGCACCCTCGCCGATGCGGGGCTCGACGTGGAGACCGTCGACCTGCCCGGGGAGGCAGCGATGCCGCACGCCGTCCTCACGCGGATCCTGTTCGAGGCGGGGCTGCTGCACCGCTCCGCCTTCGAGGCCGAGCCGGCGTCCTTCGGGGCCGACCTCACCGAGCTGCTGGCGTTGCCTTGTCCGGCACCGGCCGAGCTGGCGAGCACCGAGGCCGCGATCGCCCGCTTCTCCGCACAGCTGCTCGGCCTGCTGGAGCGGTACGACACGCTCCTGTTGCCGACCGTCCCCTGCCCGGCGCCTCGGCTCGGCCAGCGGTCGATCGCGTTCCCCGGGGTCGCAGAGGAGGTCGAGATCGAGGATGTGCTGACCCGCCTGACCTCACCGTTCAACGCGACCGGCCTCCCGGCCGTGAGCGTCCCAGCCGGCTTCGTCGACGGGCTGCCGGTCGCCGTGCAGGCCGTCGGACGCCCGTACGGTGACCCGACCGCGCTCGGCGTCGCGGCCCTTCTCGAGGGACGGTCCGCCTGAGGGCCGGAGAACGGGTGCTGCGTTCGATGCCATGTCCCGACTCCCCCGGTATAGCTGACGCCTGGCCTCCAGCCGCTCCACACGTCACCCACAGGGTGTGTCGATCCGCCGCGAACGGGCCACCGTCCCCCCGATGACCTCATCCGCCGAGGAGGAGTCGGAGGGTACGGTCGTCGCGTGGGCGCAGTCGCGAGGTTGCAATGCCGCCTCAAGGGACACAGATGGGCCCCGTACGGGCCTCCCCCAGCGCGCAGGGATTATCTGCCGGACGTCGTGCGGTGCCAACGCTGTTCGGCGTACCGCTTCGCCACCGGAGCCGCGCTCGACCGTCACGACCTCCGTCGCCTGCGCCCGTACCCGGAGCCGCTACCGCCGGGCACGCCGACTGGATGGTTTCGATACCGGGGCGACGGCGCCGATCCGCACGACCGACCTTCCTAGGCCGATGGCACCGACCAGCCGCGATCCGCGCACACCGAGTGCGACTTCTTCCCGCGCATCGTCTGAGCCGTCTCGCCTCGCCGCCTAGGACGGCAACTCGTCGGCGCGTTCCTCGAGCAACGCGTCGGGCGCAGTCAACCTCCACGCCTCGAAGGTGAGCTCGGCCAGCTCGTCGCGCTCGACACCTGCGAGGTGGACCACGACCCAGCCGAAGCCTCCGGAGGTGAACTGCACCTCGAAGACGTCCGGCCGCTCGGCCACCAGGGCGAGCTGCTCGACGATCGTCTGCTTCAACCCGACCGTTCGGGTCGCCGGCCACAGGTAGCCGAAGGCACGCCGATCGACGTCGAACCGGAGCCACTTGTCCCGGTCGGAGCGGCCGACACCGGGAAGCTGGGAGACCAGGTCGAGGAAGTCGGGGATCTCGCAGGGCACGAGCGTCATCATGCCGTGGACGGTGCGCGGCGGTGGACGGGCGCTGCACGCCGTGGCGAAGAACGCGTAGATCGGGCCGGAGGCATGGACGTTGGGGACGACGTACGCAGAGGCCAGCACCCAGGACCGCCCTCGGCATCGACACGGGCCGTGTGTGCACGCCCGGGATTAGTCCAGCCCGGATCGAAGTTGTGCAGTCGTGCCTGGTCCCACGCTCCTCACCTCGTTCGCGATGGACCGCTTCAGCCCGATGCGCTTCGACCCCGCACGCGAGTCATCTCAGAGCGAGGTGGACGCTCTTCTCGATGCCGCACGGCGCGCCCCGTCCGCGGGCAACTCACAGCCCTGGGCGTTCATCGTGGGACGGCGAGGCGATGACACCCACAGGCGTCTCGTGGGTCACCTCGCTCGGAGTTCTTCCTCGTGGGCGCCGGCGGCCAGCATCCTGACTGCCAACCTGTGCCTCCGCTTCGTGGAAGGGAGCGAGATGGAGTATTCGGAGTTCGCCCACTACGACCTCGGCCAGGCTGTCGCCCACATGACCTTCCAAGCCCATGCCATGGGTCTGGCCGTTCACCAGTTCCGAGCCTTCGATCGTCAGCGCCTCGCCGACGACTTCCGGGTGCCGTCTCCTTGGGAGATCACGAGCATGGCGGCGATCGGCGTACCTGTCGGCGCCCGAGAGACACACACCGGGACCGGCACCAGCCGCGAGCGACGATCGATCCGCGACGTCGTGTGGTGTTAGAGCGCCGGGTGCCGTCCGGACTTCGGGAGTCGACGTGCCTAGCATCGGCTCATGAACGCTCCGACGCCGTACCTCCTCTTCCCGATGGGCACCGCTCGCGAGGCTCTGACGTTCTACGGCGACGTGTTCGGCTGCGCCGTGCAGCTTCACACCCTCGAGGATTTCCACAGAACCGACGGCCCAGCCGATGGCATCGCCCACGGCTACCTCGTGAACGGGCCAGTCGAGCTGTTCGCAGCCGACGCGTCGGGCGAGGAGCCGTCCTTCCGCTGCGAGGGCATGATGCTCTCCCTCCTCGGCGCAGCCGCGCCCTCGACGCTCCACGCCTGGTTTTCGCGTCTCTCCGATGGCGGGCGAATAGTGGCTCCCCTGGAGGCTCGACCGTGGGGCGCATCCGACGGCCAGGTCATCGACCGCTACGGAGTGCACTGGCTCATCGGCTTCGAGGGCGACGAGAGTGGATGAGGGCCCACTCACCGGATCGGCCGAGATTCAGATCCCAGTCACGCGGACCGGCATCCGCACCATCCGGGAATTCGCCACGACCGCACCTATCGTTTTGCGATAGGTTTCGTCCATGGCGAAGTCGGTGGTACCCCTCAAGGCAATCATCGCGGCGATCCTTGCCTGGTCGGTCCTCATGCAGGTGCTGGTGCTGCCGTGGACGGCTGGGACCTACGCCGCGAGGTATCCCGAGTTCGCCTGGATGCGATCGCCGCTCCTTGTCATCTCGATCGTGGCCCTCGCCGTTGTGGAGTTCGGCCTGCTCGGCGTATG
The DNA here is from genome assembly GCF_029873215.1 of Nocardioides sp. BP30. NCBI lineage: Bacteria > Bacillati > Actinomycetota > Actinomycetes > Propionibacteriales > Nocardioidaceae > Nocardioides > Nocardioides lacus. Next base: position 3,581,615 of record NZ_CP123620.1, read on the forward strand.
GCAGCTCTTGACGTTCGTCAGCCACGGCATTCTTTTCTCTTCCCCCGCCGCGGACCGCTGGGTCACGCGGGAGATCGGAGCAGTGGCCCTGGTGACGGCTCTCGGCGCGGCCATGCTGGTCATCATCGACCTGCCGTTGGGCGTCGTCCTGTTGCCGGTCGAGGTACTCCTCGGTGCTGCTGCGGTGCTGCTGGTCGTCGTGCTACGCGGCCTCCTGCGCGCGGCCGCTACCCAGCATCACGAGCTGGAGTCAGTCGTCTGATGACGGTCGTGGTCGATCTCGAGTCGATGATGACCCACCGGGGCATCGGCGTCACCCAGCTGGCGAACCTCATCGGCATCACACCTGCGAACCTCGCCGTGTTGAAGAACGGCCGGGCGAAAGCCGTGCGGTTCACCACCCTCGATGCTCTTTGTGAGGTGCTCGATTGCCAGCCGGGCGACATCATCCGGTGGGTGCCAGATGCTCCCGGAGAGCGCGACTGAGCCACACGACGGACGTCTATCTCGTTTTCCGAGACTGGCCCTGAAGCACCGCCGCGAGCCGGAGTGCGGAGCGATCACCGGAGCACCGCACGCTCTGAGAGACTCGGGCCATGAGCTACGACCTCGCGGTCTGGGCCGACGTCGCCCCGTTCGCTGGCCATCCGCCGCAGGACGCCTACGCGACGGTGACCGATCTCCTCGAGGACGATGAAGCGCTCGCGGCGCCGATGGCCGAGGTGATCGATGACTTCGTCGACGCGCTGCTCGCACGGTGGCCGGCCCTCGGCGAGCCGGGGGACGAGAGATCGCCGTGGGCGATGGGACCCGAGATCGGCGACTGTCTCGGCGCCTGCATCTACATCACGATGACGTTTCCGGGCGCGGAGTTCGCCGTTCCCGTCATCGCCGCGGAAGCCCGGGCTCGCGGTCTGGTGTGCTTCGATCCGCAACGCGGAGAGGCGATCTGAGCTGCTGCGCGCCAGCTCTCGCCACTCCCCGGGGTCGCACCTCCCCCTCAGGCCGCGTCCGTGCGGCGGTGTCGCCGGTAGGAAGCGGCGATGGCCAGGATCGCACCGGCGACGGCCCAGGCCGCGATGACGAGGAGGCGGTCGGTGGTCTCGACGCCGCCGAAGTAGACGGTACGGCGCAGGGCGTCGACGCCGGCGCCGTTCGGGATCCAGGGGCCGATGGTGGCCCAGAACGAGGGCAGCATCCGGTAGGGGTAGGCGCCGCCGGCGCTCGGGTTGCCCACGATGACGAAGACGAGGATGGTCGCGGCGACGCCCAGGAAGCCGAACAGCACCTGGAAGGCCATCGTGACGGTGGCCGCGGCGAGGGTCAGCAGCGTGACGATGCCCCAGATCGCGCCGAAGTGGCCGGTCAGTGCGCCCAGGACCGGATCGGCGATGACGGCGGCGCCGAGACCGACGAAGCCGGCGTACGGGACTGTGGCGCCGAGCCGCCACAGCGTACGGCGGAAGGTCGCGGGGCGGGCACCGCGGGCCATCCCGAGGGTGGCGGCGAAGAGGTACCCGGCCAGGACGGCGCTGATGGCCACGTAGAACCCGACCGCGCCGGTCTCGTCTCCGGCCTGGTGGGGCACCACGTCGGTGACAGCGACGGTCCGATGCTGCTGGTCCTCGGCAGCGTTGATGACCCGCTCGACCGCTGAGGCGAGAGTCGCCCCGCCGCCACTCGCGACCAGCAGCCGGTCCTGGGTGCCGGAGGCGTCCACGACGAGCACGGCCGAGACCTCGGCGCGCTCGAGCTGTCGTCGGGCGATGGACTCGTTCTCGACCGCCGTCGCCTTCAGCGGCGTGCCGTCGATGCCGTTGAGACCGTCGACCAGCTGGGCGCTGGTCTGTGCCGGGGCGACGACGGCGATCGGAACGTGATGCGGCGTCGGGGTGTGGAACGCGCCTACATAGGAGAGCAGGAACCCGAGGCACAGCAGTCCGGTGCCGATGCCCAGCAGCAGGGAACGCGGGCTGATGGCGTCGCGGAACTCCTCGGCGAACGTCTCCTTGCGCGCAGGGTCGACAGCAGGGTCGACAGCGGGGTCGACAGCGGGGTCGACAGCAGGGTCAGCGTGCCGGCCGGGTGAATCGCTCATGCCGAGATCTCCTTGATGGTGGCCGGCGTTCGGCGCGGCCGGCGGTGCTGGGGCACACGGGTCGCGGTTGTCCACACCACCCGTTCGATACATACTGTATCGAATACGATTCGTATCGCAATGTTCGGAGAGCCCATGGAGAAGTCGGCGTCGGTCCGCCCACGACGGCGGGTGGAGACCCGCGCACAGCTGATCGCCGCGGCGGCCGAGCTGTTCACCGAGCGTGGCACCACCCACGTCAGCGTCGAGGCGATCTGCGAACGCGCCGGCTTCACCCGCGGCGCCTTCTACTCCAACTTCAAGACCGTCGACGAGCTGTTCTTCGCGCTCTACAAGCAGCGCTACGCCGAGGTTCAGCAACAGTTGGAGACCATCGTCCCGCAAGCACTGCTCCCCGCCGATGCACCGCACGACCTGCACGCGGTCGTCGCAGCGGTGCTCGAGGCGCTGCCCAGCGACCCCCAGTGGTCGGCGGTGCGCGCCGGGTTCGTCGCCCAGGCCCAGCATCGGGCCGAGCTGGCGGCCGAGCTCCGCGCGCACGCCGAGGCCTTCAGCCGGCACCTGCAGCCTCTGCTGCTGCGCGGCCTGGACATCGTCGGCCGACGGCTGTCGACCACCCCCGAGATCTTCACCAGGGCGGTCCTGGCCGCGGATGCCGGCGCCATCACGCTGGCGCCCCTGCACGACGACGCCAGGCACGTGCGCGAGGCCGCCGTACGCGGGGTGATCCTCGGTCTGACGACCGAGGTGGGGACTCCGCCGTCCGGCGATGACGCCGGACGCTAGGCGTCGCTGTCGGAGAGGCTCCGCCGTACGTCGACCACGTACTCGTCGAACGTCAGGCCTGCCGCCTCCAGCCTGTCCACGACCCTCCTGGCACGCAGGAGCGCTGCATGCTCGTTGTAGCGACACCGGCGAACGAACTCGGTGTCGCAGAGCGAGGGCGGGCGCTCCGCCTCCCACTGCAGAGCGATGTTGAGACACATGTCCCCGCGTCGGATCGCCCATCCGTTCCCGGCATCGACCACCACGAGGCACCATCGCTCCTTGGCGGTGATGTCGACCTCATGGAAGCCCGAGGGATAGACGGTGTACGAGGCGACGCGGTAGGTGGGCCCCACCGGCACGTGCGTCGTCGACTCGTCGGGGGCATCAGCCTCCCGCCATCTACCTCGTGCCTCCGCGGTCGAGGCACGCGCGAACCGACGCAGGCTCGACGCCTGTCGCGGCGCCACTCTCGGGAAGAGACTCCGCTGGCGGGAGGCGTCACCGCCGTTCGCGCTCACGATGCCGGCCCGGCCAGACGGGCACGGATCTCCTCGATCGGTGCCGGACGGCCGAACAGGAAGCCCTGGGCCATGCCGACCCCTACCTCGGTGAGACAGGCGAGGTGCTCGGGAAGCTCCACGCCTTCGCCGACGACCCGCAGGTCCAGCAGGTCACACATGTGGATCACCCCTTCGAGCATGCGGCGACTCCGATCGTCGACGGCCGCCGCCGTCACGAGACTGCGGTCGAGCTTGACGACATCGACCGGGAGGTGCTGCAGGTAGTTCAGGGACGCACGTCCCGATCCGAAGTCGTCCATGGCGACGACCACGCCCCGCGATCGCAGAGCCGCGACCTGGCGGACGGCGCCGGGCAGGTCGTCGATCAACGCCGATTCGGTGATCTCGACCTGCAGCAGGTGCGCCGACAAGCCCGTCTCGTCCAGGATCCGGTCGATGGTGGCTGCCAGGCGGGGCTTCGCGAGCGTCGTCGCCGACAGGTTCACCGAGACGTACAGACGACCCGTGCTCGTCCAGCAGCATGCTTCGGCGATGGCCCGCCGCAGGACGTACTCGTCGAGCTGCGTGATCGCACCGGTCCGTTCCGCGACGGGGATGAACGTGCACGGATCGGCGTATCCCCCGGACGGCCGGCGCCACCGGACGAGGGCCTCCAAGCCGGCGACGCGGCACTCCTGGACCTGGTAGATCGGCTGATAGAAGACCTCGATCTCGCCGCGCTTGAGCGCTCGGCGGAGCCGTGCCGAGGCGAGCGCGTCCAGCCCGGCGCTGCGCAGCCTCGCGCCTGGGCTCCCGGCAAGGAGAGCGATGACGAGTCCGAGCATCACGACAGCGACGAGTAGAGGCATCCATGCGCCCGTGTCCTGGGAGACGTGCGTCGCCACCCCCGCGGGGAGCAGCGGACCGGCGAGCAGGACCGCCGCCCACCCCCGATCGGAGACCACCTGGCCGGGTGAGCCGGCCCACGTCGATCCTTCCGGCTGCACGAGACACCGGCGTCCGGCAGGGTGACCGCGACCCTGCGTCGCCGACCTCCTCGGCCGCCGCTCCTTCTGCGACATCTGCCCCCCTACTGATCTCGCACCGGCCGTCATGGCGCGACCCGCGCGTCCAAACCTCTCGGCGTGAGGATCAGACCGCGAGGCCGCCTCGGCCACCCCTGGGGAGGAGAAACCGCGCGATCCGGACACCGACCGGCGCAACGCGGCTCGTCGGACACGGTCCGGGGATCCCACCGAGCATCGGCGGGGCCCTGTGACGCGCCGGGACGGCGCGAGTCACCCGTCCTTGCGAGCACCGGGCGCGGGCCGCCGGCCCTGTTCCCAGACGGTGGTCAAGGCGCGCAGGCGGCCGGCGAGGCCCTCGACGGCCTCGGTCGGGGCCTCGGCGAGCAGGGCGTCCTCGAAGGCGAGCTGGGCGGGAATCACCTCGTCCACGAGCGCCACCCCTGCGTCGGTCAGCATGAGCAGGGATGAGCGGGCGTCGGCGGGATTCGTCGAGCGGGTCAGCAGCCCCCGAGCCTGCAGGGCATTGAGCCGCATGGTGATCGCGGACCGTGGCGCCAACAAGGTCCGGGCCAGCGTGGTGGGGCTCGGGGGCGCGTCCGACCGGCGCAGGGTGGAGAGCACGTCCAACTCGCCGCGGGTGAGGCCGTACGCAGCGAGGAAGTCGTCGCTGGCCTCGAGGATGAGCCGGGAAGCTCGGAGCAGGCGGTGGACGACGCCGAGGCTGGTGAAATCCAGGTCCGGCCGCAGCCGGGTCCACTCTCGCTGCATGCTGTCCACGACGTCGCCCTCGGTGAGCGTTGCGTCGGTGTCCTGGTTCATTCGGAGCCTCCTGCTGCCCTCCGCTTCGGCCGTTCCCAAGATAGTTCATAACTGTAGTACCCTGGGAGATACTTCACTTATGTAGCATCTCGGAGTCATCGATGACACAGACCATGCCGTCGCAGCGCTGGTGGGCGACGGTCTTCCACGTCGGCCCGCACGCCGGCGCCCACGGGACCGCGCTGCGCGCGAGCCTGGCGATCCTGGTGCCGCTGGCGGTCTGTCGCGCGTCCGGTCGCGACGACCTCCTGCTGTACGCCGCGATCGGGGCCTTCACGGCTCTGTACGGCAGGCATGAGCCGGCCCGGGTACGGCTGCGCATGCAAGGGCAGGCGGGCGCACTGCTGGTGGCCGGCGTCATCCTGGGTGCGCTGATCGCCTCGGTCCCCTTCCGGCTCTGGCTGCTCGTCCCGGTCGCGACCCTCTGGGCCGGTGTCTCGGTCGTGCTGGCCGAGCGGGGCCGATGGCATCCGGTCGGGGCGCTCAACCCGGTCTTCGCCCTCACCGCATCGGCCACGGTCCCGATGACGCCGAACACGGTGCCCGCCGCTGCCCTCGCGGCCGCCGGCGCGGCTGTGGTCGCACTGCTGCTCGCCCTCCCCGGGTGCCGCCGACAGGCCGAGCCGGGGGCGCCCGCGCCGGCAGCTCGTGCCCCTGAGCCGCCCGACTCGGTGGCTCGTCATGTGAGCCGCTACGTCCTCGGCATCGGCGCCGCCGGCCTCGCCGTCGCGATCAGCGGCATCGGCCATCCCTACTGGACGTTCGTCACCGCATCTGTCCCCATGTCCGCACCCGACCTGCACGCCCGCCTCGCGCGTGCGGCCCAGCGGGTGATCGGCACCGCCACCGGTCTCGGTGTGGCAGCCCTCGTCCTGGCGGCCCATCCGACCGGGTACCCAGCGATCATGGTGATCGCAGTGCTCCAGGCGTGCACCGAACTGACCACCGCACGCAACTACAGCCTCGGCCTCGTCTTCTTCACCCCGATGGCGCTCGTGCTCGGCGACCTCATGCTGCCCGCCTCGATCGGCACCCTCCTGACCCAGCGCGCGCTCCAGACCGTCCTCGGTCTCACGATCGCCCTCGCTGCCACGCTCCTCACCCACGAGCGGCGTACGCCGACGAGCCGCGTCGCGACACTGCTGGGGGAAGCACGATGAGCGACCCTGCGGCTGAGAAGCGACCGCCGAGCCGGGATCAGACTCGACCACCGTCGAGCATCACGCCTCGGAGCACCACCGACGACAGCGACGAGGCCGAGAGGATCATCACCGAGGTCTACCTCCCCAACCGGCTGGACCTCTCGGGCGATACCGCACCCTTGCGGATGGAGCTCTCCGGCGTACGCCTCGGAGCGCTCACCGTGGGCCGGCTGACCTACGGCCGCGGCCTGCGCCAATCCACGGCCGACGCCACCCAGGTGCACGTGAACATCCCGCTCCGCGGCTGGGCGACGTCGAGGCGCGGGAACGGTGAGGCGGTGACGACCGGCCGGGGCGAGGGACTGGTCTTCTCACCCGGCGCGCCGGCCGAGCTCCTGTGGGCACCCGGCTGCGAGCAGTTGTGCCTGATGGTCCCCCAAGCCCGTCTCGAGGCGGAGCTCGAGCGCTTGCTCGGACGGCTGGTCCGCGGTCCGCTGGTCTTCGACTTCGCAGCCGACCTGGACACGCCGCTGGGGCGGCGCTGGCGGACGGTTCTCGAGCTGGTCGTCCATGAGCTCGGCCGCCCCACCGACCTGTCTCGGAACCCCCTCGCGGGTCGACACCTCGAGAGTCTGGTGATCGACGGCCTGCTGCTCTCGCAACCGCACAACAACAGCGACGCCGTCGCCCGCACCCGTCCGGCCGGGCCGGGCGCGGCGATCAGACGAGCGGTCGAGCTGATCGAGGAGCGACCGTCCGAGCCGTGGACCACTGTCCGCCTGGCCGCCGAGGTGCACCTGAGCGTGCGTGCGCTGCAGGAGGGCTTCCGGCGTGACCTCGCCATCCCGCCGATGACGTACCTGCGCCAAGTCCGGCTCCGTCTCGCCCGGGAGGCGCTGCAGCGCGCGGACCGCAACGCCACCACCGTCCGTACCGTCGCTCTCGAGCTCGGAATCCTCCACCTGGGTCGCTTCGCCGCCGCCTACCGCCACGCCTTCGGCGAGTCGCCCTCAGACACCCTCGACCGCCCGATCTGACGCCGGCGGATCGCTTCGGTCAGGCCTTGTTCGCCTGACGGGTGCGGAGGTCGGACAGTGCCTCGTCGAGGTCGGGATGCCCGAACCGGAAGCCGCTCTCCAGGAGCCGGGCGGGGATCGCGCGGCGACCGGTGAGGGCGAGCGCCGGGTCGGTACGCAGCACGACCGCCCCGAGGCGTACGAGCGCCGCCGGCGTCGGTGGAGCGGCGGGCCGACCGAGGCTGCGGCGCAGGGCAGCCATCAGGTCGGCGTTGCGCGCCGGCTCGGGACCGGTCGCGTGCAGGACTCCTTCAAGGTCCGAGCCCGGCGCCAGGACCGTGCGGACGATGGCCAGCCAGTCCTCGATGTGCACCCAGCTGATCCACTGCGTGCCCGGGCCGACGCGTCCACCCAGGCCCCAGCGGGCCAGCCCCCACAAGCGGTCCAGCGCCGGGGTGTCGTTGTCGAGGACGATTCCGGTGCGCAGGACGACCAGGCGCTCAGTGTGGGCGCCGTCCGCGGCGGCCTCCCAGGCCCGGGCCACCCCTGCCATCTGGGGCGGACCGTCGGCTGGCGGAGCCGACTCGTCGAGGACCGCATCACCCGCGTCGCCGTAGATCGCGAGCGTGCTGGCCTGGACCCACACCGGGACCGGGGCCTCGAGGGTGCGGCTCGCCTCGACCAGCGCACGTGTCGGTTCGACGCGCGAGGCGGTGAGCAGCGAGATGTTGGCCGGTGTGGGCCGCCGGTCCACCAACTCGCCGGCCAGGTTGATGATCGCGCTGCCTTCGAGTTCCCTGGACCAGGGTCCGACGGTGCGGCCGTCCCACTCGACCTGTCGGTGAGGGCCCGGGCGTCGGCGACGCGTGAGGACGACGACCTCGTGGCCGGCAGCGGCGAGGTCGGTGCACAACCGACGCCCGAGCGCTCCAGAGCCGCCTGCGATCACGACCTTCACGCGGGCAACCCGCGCGAGGTGCGATGGTGGTGCGCCGCCACCGTCTAGACCGTCACGGCCGGGGCGATGTTGCCCTCTTGCGCCACGTAGCGGGCCCGCTTGATCCAGAGCACGCCGTGGTAGACGACTGTCCCGTCGCTGAACGTCAGCTGCCCGCGGCGGATGAACTTCGACCACCATCCGGTCTTGGGACTGCCGATCGTCACGAGGCCCGGGCCTCGCTCGAAGACACGGAGCTGCTTCCCGGGCTGGTGGAACGGCAGGTCGCGGTAGATGTAGACGTGCGTGTCGGTGACGAGCACGATCCGGTGCCAGTAGAAGCTCACCAGAGAGATCGCCAGGTCGAGGAGGAACCCGACCGAGGGGATCAGCCTGGCGACGTCCTCCACCAGCGCGAACACGACCATCGTGAGGAGGTTGTTGAAGGTGAACGCGATGGCGACCCCGTCCTCGGGGAGGTTCGCCCGCCTCGCCATCCGGGTGGCCATCCGCGTGTTGTAGGGGCGGACCGTGATGCGGCGTTGTGGAGGTGTGGGCTGCAAGGTGGCACGTGGCTCGTTCGGCGCGTTCACGCGGTGAGGCTAGCGTTGCTCGGCCGCCTTGTTGACGGGAACGGAGATAGTGGCGAAACCCGGCCGGCGTCGTACGTCGCCCGGCGGCGTCGAGTCCGGTCAGCCGGCGGCCCGCAGGGTCGAGCGCTCAGGTAGCGCGCACCCGGTGGCGCAGGTGGACCACCCCGTTGCCGAACCGCCGCTGATCCAGCAGCTCGAGGTCGAGGCGGAGGCCACGCGGCAGCGCCGGCTTCCCGCCGCCGACGATGACGGGGCACAGCAGCAGGACGCACTCGTCGACGAGCCCGTGCCGGAACGCCTCCACGGCGAGGGTCGCGCCGCCGATGCTCAGGTCGGAGCCGGACTCCTCCTTGAGCCGCCTCACCGCCTCAGGATCGAACCGCCGCTCGATCCTCGTCCGCGCGGTGGAGACCTCCTCGAGCGTCGAGGAGTAGACGACCTTGTCGGTGTCGCGCCAGATCTGCGCGTACTCACGGGCGACGGCCGGCTCGTCCGACAGCCAGTCGTCGCGCTCCCACACCCGCATCGTCTCGTACATCCGGCGACCGTAGAGCGACGTGCCGATGTGCCGCTCGTGCTCGTTCCAGAAGGCATGCACCTCCTCGTCCGGCACCGACCAGTCGAACGCGCCGGTCTCGTCCTCGAGATAGCCGTCGAGGGAGGTGTTGGCAGCGTAGATCAACTTCCCCACGAGATACCTCCGACCGGACGGGACGACGGGCGCAGTGGCGCGGCGCCACTCCTCGAGTATCGAGGTGGATCGAGGACACCGCCACCCGAGGTGGGCAGCGAGGTCGACGAGGGGCTGGTCTCCTCACCTCGGGCTCGGATCGGCCGATGATCTCCATGGCGACCTCTTCCTCCTGAGTCTCGAAGGAGAGCCACCCGCCGAATGGGGGCTGACCGTCCGCCGGGCGGATCGAACACGCAGATACGAGGAGATCCCGATGAAGCAATTCGCCTGTGGCGACGTCGTACCCGGTTGTGACGCCACCTTCGCCGGCGCCAGCGACGACGACATCCTGGCCGCCGTGGCACTGCACGCCAGCCGCGATCACCACCTCACCTCGGTCCCCACCGAGATGGTCGACCAGGTGCGCGCGGCGATCCGCGAGGTGGCGTGAGCCCCGAGGAGCTCGACCGACTCCTCGAACGTGGGATCACCACCCACCTGCAGCCCGTCGTCGACCTCACCCGCGGCAACGTCGCGGGCTATGAGGCGCTCGCCCGCTTCCCCGGCGGCCCGGGCCCCTTCGAGGTGTTCGCGGCCGCGCGTCTGAGCGGACGCGGTGCCGATCTGGAGGCGGCCGCCCTCCGTACGGCGCTGGCAGCCCGACGCGAGATGCCGCCGAACACGTTCCTGACGGTCAACATCGGACCCGACCTGATCGACGAGTCGCCGGTGCGGGAGGTCTGGCAGGGCCACCCCTCCCTGAGCGGCATCGTCGTCGAGCTCACCGAGCAGGTCCGGATCGAGTCCTACGCCGCCCTCGAGCCGGTGCTCGACGACCTGCGATCACGCGGCGCGATGATCGCCGTGGACGACGCGGGTGCGGGCTATGCCGGGCTCCAGCACCTCCTCGCCCTGCGACCGCACTTCATCAAGCTCGACCGCGACCTGGTCTCGGGACTCGACCTGGACGAGGCCAAGCGGGCGCTCGTCGAGGTGATGGGTGCCTTCGCCGGCCGGATCGACGCGTGGGTGATCGCCGAGGGGGTGGAGACCGCAGCCGAGCTCGACGTACTGATCGACCTGCGGGTGCCGCTGGCGCAGGGCTATCACCTCGGTCGGCCGGCGCCGGGGCTGCAGAGCCTGGAGCCGGAGGTCGCCCTCGGCATCGCGAGCAGGGCGAGCCAGGAGTCGGGACCCACCCTGCGAGCACTCCTCGAGCAGGTGCCCACCGTCGGCCCCTCCGCCGTCCCCAGCCTCCGGAACCGGCTCCGCGCCGGCGAGGTCGCCGTCGTGGTCGACGAGCACGGCCGACCCGACGCCACGCTGGATGCCGACGGACGTCAGTACGCCGTGCGCGAGGCCGCGCTCGGCATCAATCTCGACACCCCGACCGCCATGGCTGCGCAGCGGGCGATCGTGCGGCATCCGGCGGTGAGGTTCCAGCCGCTGGTGTGCACCGACAACGCCGGGCGGTATGTGGGGATCGTACGGATCGAGCGCATCCTCGAGGCGCTTGCGCGGCGGGCCTGAGCGTCGCGCTTACGCTTCTGACGTGATGCGCTGCATGGTCCACATCGACCCGGAGACCGGCGTCTTCGACCACCCGCGCGGCCCTATCGGACCTGGAGATCGGCTTCCGGCGACAGCGAGACGAGCGTGCGTGACTGGGCATGCTTCGGGCTCTACCTCAGCGGCGCCTCGTCGCCGGAGGCCCGTGACGCCCTCGCCGCACGGCTGTCCGACCCCGACGCGAAGACCCGCTGCGAGGCGCTGCTCGCCCTCGCCTCCGTCGGCGACGAGAGAGCCCTGGCGGCGGTCGAAGAACGCCTGGGCGCCGACGACACGGACGACATCTACGAGTTGGAACTGGAGGCGGCCGCGGCGCTCGCCGATCCGAGGCTCTACCCCCTGCTCGCCCGGCTCGAAGAGGCATGGGAAGGCGACGATGACGAGCTGAAGCGGCCCCTCGCCCTCGCCCTGGCCCGATGCCATCCGGACGCGGCGGCGCAGGCCGCGGAGATCGAGCGCGCTTTCGCGGCGAGGGTCGATGTCCTGCTGGCCGATGATGAGCTGACGAGCGATCTGACCCTCAGCCTTCGCGAGAGCTATCCGTACACGAAACTGGTCGTGACCGGCTCGGGGTCAGGCGAGTCCGATCTGCGGCTCGTCCAGGGGTGGGACCGGCTGTGGGACGACCAGAGCCCTGCTGCCTACGCGTTGGAGCAGGAGGCGCAGAGCGCCGCACTGACCCTGAGGGACATCAGGCGGAGCTGACGAGCCGCGCGCGTGTGCTCACCCTGCCACGCCCGGGGACGGGGCAGCCTCCCGCAGGGCCTGGCGCAACTGCTCGTTGCGCGGACTGGGCGCGTCCCTTTCTCGTCGGTCGAGAGCTTCCAAGGCAAGCGCGACGATCCGGTCCGACGTCTTCCCCCGGACCATCAGCTCAGCGAACGCCGTCGCGATCACCAGCTCACGGCCGTCCCCATCGGCGTCCCCGACCATAGCTTCAACGGACCCATAGCCGTCGTCGCGGATCTGTTCGTGCAAGAACGCCCACCCATCGGCCGGGCGCTGCTCGAGGTACTCCACCAGCAGATCCGCGCCGGCATCGTTCCCGTGCGGGGCTTCGTTGTCGGCAGGGTCGAAGAAGAAGGGGTCGTTCAGTCGCTCCTTCGTCCCAGGCGCGAAGAGTGTCCAGTCGACGTCGAGGACCTCCCATGGCCCCATCGACCTCCAGCGCTGCTGCGCGGCCTCCTGGAGAGGCGCGAGGGTTGCCCGCAGTTCGTCCTGCGTCTGCGGTAGGTGTTCCAGGCGCGTCGACAGGTGGGCCAGGAATGTGCTGGCGTCGAACGGATCGTCGGACTTCATTCGCCGGCTGAGGTCTGCTAGCGCAGCGACGATCTCCCGGGCTGCGGTCGCGAAGATCTCCGGTTCGACCTCCAGCCGGGACTGACCGTCGCCGAAGACATCTCGCTCAGAGAGAGCGCTCACGATACGAACACTCGCCCTGCCTGCCGCACGCCGGAACGTGAGCCTCGGACCCTTGGCCCGTCTCTCCTCGTGGCTGCGGTCCCAGTCGGGGTGGTCGCGCGTAATCCCCTGTCCCTCGGTCACCGCCGCCACGAGGGCGGCCATGTCCGCCTCCGAGATCGAGTCCTCGCCGACCGGGTACCCGGCTTGGGGACGGCTGCGCAGCAGGAGCTCGACCTCGATCAGTTGCAGGCCCTCGCCGACCTCCGGCAGGCCGTCCAGCAGGAAGTCTCCGACGAGCGCCAGGGTTCCCCCGCCGCCGAACATTGGCGATTCGGGGCAGATCTCGATGCGCACACGCCGATCGTACGGGCGCACCAACGGGCCGCGGATCCGTTTGCTGAGCATTCGCGGCCCCACGAATCGGCGCGAAGGAGGTGGCACGCCTCCTCCGTGTCCACGATGATGACGCCGTGCGCCGCTTCCCCTGCCCCTGCTGCGGCCACCTCACCCTCCCCGAGGGCCCGGGCGACTTCGGGCTCTGCCCGGTGTGCTTCTGGGAGGACGACCCCGGTCAGCTGCGCCGCCCGCTCAGCCCCGTGGGCGCCAACGGGATCAGCCTGGCCGAGGCGCAACAGAGCTACCGGCGGCTCGGCGCGATGAGCCGGACGTTCCAGAGCAGGGTGCGTGCTCCTCGTCCCGACGAGCCGCTCGATGCGGGCTGGCGGCCCTTCGATCCCGCAGTGGATGGGAACGCGCCCGAGCTCGACGGGGACCGGTGGCCGGTGAACCCCGAGGCGCTCTACTACTGGCGCCCAACCTCCTGGAACGGCGACCAGCACCGCCTGTCATTGCCGCCCACGGATGAGACCAGCGGGGACCGCTTCGTCGGCCACCTCCGGGCCGAGGTCCCGGAGCTCGCCGACGACATCGCCGCGTCCGAGCGCCGCTGGGGCATCGCGCATCCGTTCGACGTCTGCGAGCGCGCGGCCGGCCGCGTCCTTGCGGCGTACGCCGATGGCGACGACGAGCTCGCGCTGCGCATCGTGACCGCGTTGCTGCCGGCGGTCGACGAGCACTCGGACCTGTACGACCCCGAATGCGTCCACATCGCGTTCCTCGAGAACGAGGGCTGGTACGAACCGGCGCTGCAACGCCGCCTCGATCGGTGGCCGGCCCCCATCCGCGACACGCTGCGGCAGCAGCAGGCTCACCGGCGACGGTAGGCCGCACGTGGCGCCAACGAGGTCGCCGGCGAACGATCGGGCGGTTCCGCCGCCTTCCTGGCGGCTCGGCCTCGCAGCGGGTCGTCGTCCTAGTCCGCGGGCGCCGGACGACGGCATCGTGACCGACGCGCGGCCGCGACCGCCCCGGCACAGGATGCGACCGCACCGATAGCGGCGCAGATCGGCAACGACCAAGACGTCAGGTAAGCGACCGGGAGGAACACGAAAGGTCCGAGCATCATGCCGTCCAGCACCGGATGCAGTTGGGCCCAGCGCCTCGGATCGGTTCGATTCGACAGCAGGCACAGACCGATCCCGCCGTAGCCGAGGAGGCCGACGGTGCCGACCACAACGCCACGCCTGGCGTACATCTCCCCTGCCAGGAAGAGGAAGCCAGCGGCGACCCAGCACCTCGTCCACCAGGACCACTGCCGCGATGGTCCGGCGAGCCCGAGGCCCGTGGTGACGCGCCTCCCCAGCTCCGCCATCCCTGTCCTGCTCCACGCGGCCACGACGACATCCTCGCAGGAGACGGCGGGCGTACGCCGCAGATTCGGCGTCGCCGCCGCTACCGACCGAACACCCTGCGCCACCACGGCCGCTCCTCACGGGGCGGCCGGTTGAGTCGCTCCCACTCCGAACGGGTCAGCAGCCTGCCCGCCCGGCGCTCCCGCGCGACGCACTCGGGATGCGCGTGCCGGCGTCGCTCGCGGTCGCCCTCCGGGGAGAGCAGCACGTTGGGCACCATCGCCAGGAACAGGCCGTGGCAGATCGGGCAGGTGTAGGTCTTGGGCTGCCGGCTCTGCGCGGGACGGATCTCCCACCACCGCGCCGGCTCCGCCATGCGGCAACAGTACGGCGGGCGTAGGGGCGGCTCGGAACCGTGCGGGCCGGCCTCCGGCTGCGACGAGCACACTGGACCCATGACAGTGGTGAGGTCGGTGGTCGCGCGGGTCTTCGTCGACGATCTCGACACCGCGCTGCCGGCGTACGAGGCGCTGGCCGGCGGTGTGGAGACGAAGCGGTTCGAGTTCCGCGACGTACGGCTGGCCTGGGTGGGGCCGTTCCTGCTGCTGCAGGTCGCTCCCGAGCGACGAGCGGAGTACGAGCGTCGGGCGACGCTGATCGTCGACGACATCGAGGCGGCGCGGTCGGTCGTCGAGGAGTACGGCGGCGAGGTCCTGGAGGGCCCGGCACCCGCGCCGAACGGAGCCCGGATGATCGCGCGGCACGTCGACGGGGCGGTGTTCGAGTACATCGCGCCGGACGGGCCGGCCCTCAGTCGTTGAGAGCGGGAGTGGATCGCGGTGGCAGGCGGTGCAGCGTGACCTCGACCAGCGCGCCGGCGTTCGCCACCGCGGTGAGGTAGGTGCAGTGCGGCTGGCGGCGGCGGTCGGTGGGCGAGCCGGGGTTGAGCAGTCTCAGACCCGTCTCGGAGGTGGTGTCCCACGGGATGTGGCTGTGGCCGAAGACGAGGACGTCGAGGTCGCCGAAGCGCTCGCTGCAGCGGCGTTCGCGGCCGGTCGAGGGGCCGGTCTCGTGCACCACGCCGAACCGCAGCCCGTCGATCTCGCACCGGGCCACCTCGGGAAGTCGGTCGCGCAGGACGCCGTGGTCGTTGTTGCCGTACACGCCGACCAGCCGGCGCGATCGGTGCTCCAGCTCGTCGAGCAGTGCGGCGTCCACCCAGTCACCGGCGTGGACGACGACGTCCGCCTCGTCCACGGCGGTCCACAGCTCGGCGGGCAGGTCCCGGGCGCGCTGGGGCAGGTGGGTGTCGGACATGATCAGCAGCCGCGTCGGCACCGTGCCATTCAAGCGGCGCGGTCAAGAGCGGGGCGCTCACGAGCGCCGAAAATGGCGCACAGCCTCGTCAGGCGCTGCCCTACGCTGCGCCGGTGATCGAGATCGGCTCCCGCACGAAGGCACTGCCCCCGCCGGTGCGAGTCGTGTTCGACTCCCTCGTCGATCCGCACGCCCCTGGCGCGCGCCCGTGGCTCGACCTGTATCGCGACGAGATCGAGCCTCGGGTGCTCGAGGCCGTCCGTCCCACGCGCGTGGTCTGGTCGACGCTGTGGCCGAGCCGCCCCGACGACCGGATCCGGTTCGACCTGGCGGACCGAGGTGGTTCGACGCTGTTGACGTTCACCCTGCTCACGCCGTCCGACCCGCCGGACGAGAAGACCGCCGGCCACCTTCGCTACCGCATGAACGTCCTGCTCTACGCCGACCTGCGCTACTCCTACGGCCAGTAGACCCTGCCGATCACCTGAAAACGCTGCGCGTGCACTCGCGCGTGCCGCACAGTGTCAATCCGCCGGAATGACCCGCGAGTGGCGCGGAGCGGCCGGATCGAGAAAGCGAGCTCCCCATGTTCTGGCCCATCGTAGGCCTGGTCTTCGCCGCGATCCTGGCGGTGGGCGTCTGGGTCGACCGCAAGGGCAGCCCGTCGCACGTCAACCACGATGCGGTCCAGGAGGGGAAGCGCCGGGCGCGGGCGGCCAAGCGCTGGGGTCGGTGACCTACGGGTTCGCTCCCCGCACCGGCGGTAGCCCGGGAGGCGAGGGAACGCCCCAGTGCTCGGCGGCTCTGACTACGTCCTCCAGCCTTACCGGCGGGCGCTGTGACCCCACACCAGGCGGCCCGAGGCAGGACTGGAGCATTGCTTGGATCGTGTGGCGGGTGTGAGCGTTCTTCCCGGTGAGCTCGTCGATCTCGTAGATCAGACGTGTGAACACCTCGACCTCGCGACCGGTGACCGCCCTGAGCTCGCCCTGCTCGATCGGGTCGTCAGCGGTGTGCATCCTGCCACGGTGCCCCTGCGACACTCGCCACCATGACCTCAGCACACAGACCCCGGCGCCCGGACGTGACGACGGTCGAGCTCGTCGGTGGGGTGGAGCGGCGCACGCTGGAGCTGGTGGACCACGATCCGCGGTGGGCGGCGGCGTACGAGGAGCACCGACGACGCATCCGTACGGCGCTCGGCCCCACCGCCCTCCAGGTCGAGCACATCGGCTCGACCTCGGTGCCGGGCCTGGCCGCGAAGCCGATCGTCGACATCCTGCTCACCGTGGCGGACATCACCGCCGAGGAGGACTACCTGGACCAGCTCCTCGAGGCCGGTTATCTGCTGCGCACCCGCGAGCCCGGGCATCGCCTGGTGCGCACCCCTGCGCGCGACGTGCATGTGCACGTCCTTGAGGTCGGCGACGAGGCGGCGGCGGACTACCTGCTGCTCCGCGACCAGCTGCGCAGCAGCACCACTGACCGCGAGCTGTACGAGCGGGTCAAGCGCGAGCTCATCACCCGGGACTGGGCCGACATGAACGCGTACGCCGACGCGAAGACCGACGTCATCGTCGCCATCAAGGAGCGTGCCCGCGCCGCCCGGTCGGCCTGAGGGCTCGCGGACGGGTGTGGTCGGACGCGTACGCGAGACCAAGGAACTGCAGCACCCGCAGGATCGGCCCCGGATGCTCGATACGAGACCACTGCTCCGCGGTGATGTACGGCGCCCGCCCGAACACGACGCGACCGTCTCGACGGTAGACACCCAGCATGTCGGCGAGCGTGCGGCGAGGCATGCGGGAAAGGTAGCGCGCATCCGCCGCCCCGGAACGCGTTTCGCAGGGACATGATGGGAGCGTGGTCACCATCCTCCCGCCGCACGTCGCCGCGTCACTCCGCGCGGCGGAGCTCACCTACCCAGCGGTGGGAGCGACCGGCGAAGGCACTACCCCGCCGGGCCACCACTCCTTCCAGCGCACCCGCCTGCTGCAACGGCGTGACTTCGACGCGGCCGGGCGCGAGCTGCTCGGCTGGCAGGTGCAGGAGTACGCCGGCGTCCGCGTGGCGGCGTCAGCGCCACGCGCCGAGGCCGGCGCCGTCGTGCTGATGCGCCTCGGGATCGGGCCGCTCGCCGTACGCATCCCCTGCCGCGTGATCTCCGTGGTCGAGGAGCCCGACCGCGTCGGGTTCGCCTACGGGACGCTGCCCGGGCACCCGGAGAGCGGCGAGGAGCGCTTCGTGCTCGAGCGCTGTGACGACGGCCGCCTCCGCTTCACCGTCTCCGCCTTCTCCCGGCCGGCGACCCTGCTCGCGCGGGCCGGCGGCCCGCTGACGACCTGGACCCAGCGGTGGATGACCGCCCGCTACCTCCGCGCCCTGGACGCGCTGCCGCCGTCGGCTGCGCGCTGAAGGCCGGCTCGCCGGCTCGCGACAGCACCCCCGCCGCAGGGATGGTTCGCCCGCACCCGGGTATCGGCTTGGGCATGGAGACGGTGATCAGGCTGACGGTCGACGGCGCTGCCCGGGAGATCACCGTCGACACCCGAACGACGCTCCTCGACGCGCTGCGGGAGCGGTTGGGGAACACCTCGCCCAAGAAGGGCTGCGACCACGGCCAGTGCGGGTCGTGCACCGTGCTGGTGGACGGTCGCCGGCAGCTGACCTGCCTCGCCCTGGCCCTGTCCTACGACGGCGCCGAGGTCACCACCGCCTCCGGGCTGGGCGTCGACGGTCCGCATCCGATGCAGGAGGCGTTCCTGGCCAAGGACGCCTACCAGTGCGGCTACTGCACGCCGGGGCAGGTGTGCTCGGCGGTCGGGATGCTGGACGAGGTCGCCCACGGCCATCCCAGCCATGTCACCGAGGACCTGGATCGCCCGACCACGATCGAGGACCTGACCGATGCCGAGATCCGCGAGCGGATGAGCGGCAACGTGTGCCGCTGCGGTGCGTACGTCGGCATCCTCGACGCCGTTCGCGAGGTGGCGGGAGCATGAGGGAGCTGGGCTACGTCCGCGCCAGCGATCCGGCGCAGGCCGTCGCGACGGTCGCCGACGACCCGACCGCCCGCTTCCTCGCCGGCGGCACCAACCTGGTCGACCATCTCAAGCTCGGCATCGCGGACCCCGAGACGCTGGTCGACGTGGGTCACCTGCCGCTGGACGGCATCGAGGAGACCGAGGACGGCCTGCGGATCGGCGCCAACGTGCGCAACAGCGACCTGGCGGCCGACCTGCGCGTGCGGACCGGGTGGCCGGCCGTGACCCGCGCCCTGCTCGCCGGTGCGTCGGGCCAGATCCGCAACCAGGCCACCACCGGCGGCAACCTGCTGCAGCGAACCCGGTGCGTCTACTTCCAGGATCCGACCACGCCCTGCAACAAGCGTGAGCCCGGCTCCGGCTGCTCGGCCGCGGAGGGCTACGGCCGCTACAACGCGATCCTGGGCGCCAGCCCTGCCTGCGTCACGGTCCATCCCTCCGACCTCGCCGTGGCGCTGGCAGCCGTCGACGCCACGGTGCTGACGCTGCGACGCGAGGGTGAGCGTCGGATCCCGGCCGACGCGCTGCACCGCCTGCCGGGCGAGGAGCCCGAGCGGGACACCGTCCTCGACCACGGCGAGCTCATCACCGCCGTCGAGCTGCCGGCAAGTCCGACGTACCGCCGCTCCACCTACATCAAGGTGCGCGACCGCGCGTCCTACGCCTTCGCCCTCGTCTCCGTCGCAGCGGCGCTGGACCTCGACGAGGCCACCGGCACGGTCCGAGACGTACGGATCGCCTGGGGCGGCGTGGCGCACAAGCCCTGGCGCGCGCACCGCGCCGAGGAGGCCCTGCGTGGAGCGGTCCTCACCGAGGACGCCGTCCGCGCCGCCGCCCAGACCGAGCTGGAGGCGGCCCGCCCGACCCCCGAAACGGCGTACAAGACGACGATGGTGCGCAACGCGACGGCGCTCGCGTTCCGCCGGCTCGTTCCCGACCTGCTCGAGGAGACGCCGTGACCGAGCTGCGCACCACCCCCATCACCGCCCGGGCGATGGGCACCGACCTGCGCCGCGTCGACGGTCTGGAGAAGGTCACCGGCCGCGCTGCCTACGCTGCCGACCAGCGCATCCCCGAGGCGCTCTCGTGCTGGCTGGTGCAGTCGACTGTCGCACGCGGCCGCGTCAGCCGGGTGGACGCCACCGCCGCGTTGGCCCATGAGGGCGTCCTCGCCGTCATCGACCACACCACCGCCCCGCGCCTGGAGGACACCAGCAACCGGGAGCTGGCCATCCTGCAGGACGACCGGATCCACTTCCGCGGGCAGATCGTCGCTCTGGTGATCGCCGCGACCTCCGAGGCGGCGCGTGAGGGCGCCCGGCTGGTTCGGGTCGAGCAGGAGGCCGAGCCGTTCGAGGCCGAGCTGCGCGAGGACAACGCCACCTACCGGCCCGACTCGGTCAACCCCGACAAGGAGACCGACACCGAGCAGGGCGACGTCGACGCCGCCCTCACCGCTGCCGACGTGCTGGTCGAGGCGACCTACCGCACCGCCTACGAGTTCAACAGCCCGCTCGAACCGCACGCCACCGTCGCCTGGTGGAGCACCGAGGACGGGCGCGAGACACTGACCATGTACGACGCGAGCCAGGGCGTGCACGGCGTCGCGCAAGCGCTGGCCCCGATGCTGGGCCTGGCCGAGGACCAGCTGCGCGTGATGGCGCCGTACGTCGGCGGCGGCTTCGGCAGCAAGGGTCAGCCGCACGCGCACGTGATGGCCGCCGCGCTCGCCGCCCGGACCACCCCCGACCGGCCGGTCCGACTGGCCGTGACCCGTCAGCAGATGTTCGCCCTGACCGGCTACCGGACGGCGACGATCTCGCACGTCCGGCTCGGCGCCGGTCGCGACGGCCGGCTCACAGCGATCGAGCACCGCGTTCAGGAGCAGACCTCCGCGGTCAAGGAGTTCGCCGAGCAGACGGCCACCCCGACCCGGATGATGTACCAGGCACCCCACCGGCGCACGAGCCACCGCCTCGCCGTCCTGGACGTCGCCGTGCCGTCGTGGATGCGTGCGCCCGGCGAGATGCCGGGCATGTTCGCCCACGAGGTCGCGATGGACGAGCTGGCCGTGGCCTGCGGCCTCGACCCGATCGAGCTGCGCCGGCGCAACGAACCCGACGTCGACCCCGAGACCGGCCTGCCGTTCGACACCCGCCGGCTGACCGAGTGCTTCGAGCGGGGCGCGGCGAGGTTCGGCTGGGCGGATCGGCCCACCCGCCCCCGCGCGACGCGGGACGGCGAGTGGTGGGTCGGCACGGGCGTCGCCTCGGCCACGTACCCGGCCATGAGGATGCCGGGCAACGTCGCCCGGGTCGAGTCGCTGGACGGCGGTTGCTACGCGGTCTCGATCGGGTCCGTCGACATCGGTACCGGCGCGCGCACCGTGCTCACCCAGATCGCCGCGGACGCGCTCGAGGTCGGCACCGAGGCGATCGACCTGCACATCGCCGACTCCTCGCTGCCGATGGCCAGCGTCGCCGGCGGATCGTCGGGGACGAGCTCGTGGGGCTCGGCGATCGTCGCAGCCGCCCAGCAGTTCCGCCACGACCACGGCGACCGGCCGGACCCGGGACTGCGCTCGGAGGCCTCCGCGATGCGCGGCGACGAGGTCGAGCAGTACTCCTTCCACTCCTTCGGCGCCGTCTTCGCGCAGGTCCGCATCCACCGCTATACCGGCGAGCTGCGTGTCCCCCGGATGCTGGGTGTCTACAACGTCGGCCGGGTGATCAACCCGACCACCGCCCGCTCCCAGTTCCTCGGCGGACTGATCATGGGTCTCTCCGCCGCCCTCTTCGAGGAGGGCGTCCGCGACCCCCGGTTCGGCCACATGGTTACCCAGGACCTGGCGAGCTATCACGTCGCCTCGCACGCCGACGCCCTCGGCATCGAGGCCGAGTGGCTCGAGGACGAGACCCCGGTCTTCACGCCGATGGGCTCGCGCGGGATCGGCGAGATCGGCATCGTCGGCACCGCCGCCGCGATCGCCAACGCCGCCCACCACGCCACCGGCGTACGGGTGCGGAGCATCCCCCTCACCGCCGACCGCTTCCTCGGGTGAGGGCTGGGCGACAGCGGGCTCAGGCCGGGCCGTGGATGCGGCCGGTGGTCGCCTGCAGCCGGCGACCGGTGCCTCCCCACCGGCCCGCGATGATCTCGGCCGCGATGCTGACGGCCGTCTCCTCCGGCGTCCGGCCCCCGAGGTCGAGACCGATCGGGCTGGAGAGCCGCGCCAGTGCGTCTTCGTCCAGTCCGGCCTCGCGCAGCCGGGCGAGGCGGTCCTCGTGTGTCCGCCGTGAGCCCATCGCCCCGACGTAACCGATCTCGGGCAGCCTCAGCGCGACCGCCAGCAGGGGGACGTCGAACTTCGGGTCGTGGGTGAGCACCGTCACGACGGTACGGCTGTCGATCCGGCCGGCCTCGCTCTCGGCCGCCAGGTAGCGGTGCGGCCAGTCGACCACCACCTCGTCGGCGTCGGGGAAGCGCCGGGGCGTGGCGAAGACCGGCCGGGCGTCACAGACCGTCACCCGGTAGCCGAGGAAGGCGCCGACCGAGGCCACCGCCGCGGCGAAGTCGATGGCTCCGAAGACGAGCATGCGTGGCCTGGGCGCGGCCGTCCACACGAAGACGCGCATGCCCTCCCCCCGACGCTCGCCGTCCGGGCCGTAGGTCAGGGTGGCGCTGCTGCCCGAGGCGAGCAGGCCGAGGACGTCGTCGTCGACCGCATCGTCGACCCGGGCCGAACCCAGCGTCCCGGCCGGCTCCCGGTCCGGCCGCACGACCAGGCGGCGGCCGAGTCGCTGAGGATCGGGGTGCTCGATGACGGTGGCCACCGCCACCGGCCGGCCGGCCTCGACGTCGGCGGCGACCTCGGCCAGCTCGGGGAAGCTCGCCCGGTCGACCCGTTCGACCCAGACGTCGATGATGCCGCCGCAGGTCAGGCCGACGGCGAAGGCCTCCTCGTCGGAGACCCCGTAACGCCGCAGCAGCGGCGTACCGCTCTCCCGCACCTCCTGCGCCAGCTCGTAGACCGCTCCCTCCACGCAGCCGCCTGACACCGAGCCGGCGACAGCGCCGTCGGCACAGACCAGCATCGAGGATCCCGGCGGGCGTGGTGCCGAGGAGAAGGTGCCCACGACCGTGGCGAGGGCCACCGTCTCACCGGCCCGCCAGCGCTGCGTCAGCTCGCCGAGCACGTCACGCACACGTCACCTCGTTGCTCCTCCGGATCAGCCGACGCCTGGGCAGGTACCCGGGGCGGGACTCCCCCAGCGATCCCGTGGCCTGACCGCTCGGACTTTCGTACCGTTGCGCTCATGAGCGAATCGGGCAGCGCCGCGAAGGACACCACCCTGCACCTGGCCCTCCTGGGCGGCCTCGACCGGCGCGGCCCGTGGGAGGTACGCCGCCGCACCGTCGCCATCTCGCCGGTGGGCGGCATCGACCTCGACCTGACCGAGGCGACCCTCCCCGAGGGCGGCGCGACCATCGTCAAGGTGTCCTTCGTCGGTGGCGCCAAGCTCCGGGTGCCGGCCGGGGTCAACGTCGTGGTCGAGGGCTTCAACGTGATCGGCCGGCGCACCCGCGACACCGGGCCGTCGATGCCGGGCGCGCCGACCGTCCGGCTGCTCGCCTACGGCATCTTCGGCGGCGTCAGGGTCGAGCGCGCCCGATAGCCGGGCCGTTGTCCGGTCGCTGGTCGGTCCCCGCCGGCCGTCAGGAGCTGGCGCCGAGGCGATCGCCGCCGTACAACGCGGCCGCGACCAGGACGGGCTGGAAGAACAGCCTGACCAGCCGCTTGCGGTCGCTGTCGAGGCCGAAGGCGTCGCGGTGCTCGGTGTACTGCGCGATGTTGCCGGGGAAGACCCCGACGTAGAACGCGCCGAGCGCCGTGCCGATCACCCGCCGGTGCCGCGGCAGCGCGACGAAGGCGGCGCCGAGCGCCACCTCGACCACCCCGGAGGCCAGCACCGTGGCGTCCTCGTCCACGGGGAACCACGGCGGCACCTGGGCGCGGAACTCCTCGCGCGCCACCGTCAGGTGGCTGACGCCGGCCCCGATCATGGCGGTGCCGAGCAGGACACGGGTGAGGGTGCGGCCGACGCTCATCCCGCCACGCTACCCGGATGCGGAAGCGCGCACTCGGGAGGTCCGGTGCTCCGACGGGTCACGGCTGCGGGGCGAAGGTGACGATCGCGATGTCGTCGCTCGCGTCCCCGTTCTGGAACTCCAGGACGGCCCGGGCGATGCCGTCGGTGACCGCCTGGACGTCCGCAGGCAGGTCGCGGACGAGGTCGTGGAGCCGCTCGTCGCCGTACATGCCGTCCGCTCCGCGTCCCTCGGTGACGCCATCGGTGAAGAGCGTCACGCTGCTGCCCGCGCGGAGGCGGTGCCGGACCGTGGTGAAGCGCGGGTGCTCGACCAGCCCGACCGGGGTTCCGAAGACCCCCAGCTCGCTCACCTCCCCTCCCGAGGATCGCAGCAGGGCGGCCGGCTGGCCGGCCAGGCTCAGCGCGAGCTCCCAGCCGTCGCCGTGACGCTCGAGGCGCGCCACCACCAGGGTGCAGTAGTGCCGGGTGTCGTTCGCGGAGAGGACCGCGTCGACGCGGCCGAGAAGGTCGGCCGGGTCGGGATGGTCGATGGCGAAGGACCGAACCGTGTAGCGCACCAGCGAGGTGACGGTGGCAGCGGAGACGCCCTTGCCGCTCACGTCGCCCAGCGCGACGATCCACGCACTGGCACTGACCTGGAACACGTCGTAGAAGTCCCCACCGACCTCCCGCCCGGCACCCGCCGGCCGATAGGCGGCGGCGATGTCCAGCCCGGGGATGTGCGGCGGCGCGGGCGGGATCAGGGTCTGCTGGAGCGTCTCGGCGAGGGCTGCGGCCTCCTCCCGGGCGTGGTCGGCGGTGCGTTTCGCGTGCCGCAGGTCCTCCTCGTAGCGGTGCCGGTCCCGAGCCTCGACGAACACGGCCAGCACCGACCGGTCCCCGCCGGGCGAGGCCAGGCCGGCGTTGAACAGCACCGGCACCCGCCGACCGCCGGCGGTGACCAGGTCCAGGTCGATCTCGCGGATGACCCGGCTGTGCTCGAGCATCGGGAAGAGGTGCGTCTCGAGGAGGATGCGCCCGGCGACCGATACGAAGCTGGCGAGGGTGCGCACCGAGACGATCTCGGCGGCCGTCACCTCGACCATGCGGAGGAACTCCGCGTTCGCGCGGACGATCACACCCTCGCCATCGGTGACGACGTAGCCGCAGGGCGCCCGTTCGAAGGGGTCGGCCGTGCCGTGCGCGGGCTCCATCGGGGTCAGCGCCGGTCCAGGAACTCTCGTAGGGCGGCAACGGTCTCGACCGGCGCGCTGAGGTGCGGGCAGTGACCGTGGGTCTCGATGACGGTGAAGATCGAGTCGGGGATCTGATCGCGGATGAACGCGCCGGCGGACATCGGCGCCACCGCGTCGTCGCTCGATTGCACGATCAGCGTCGGCACGCGTACGTCGACGAGGTCGGCGCGGTTGTCGCCGCGGAAGGTCACCGCGGCGAACTGTGCGGCGATGTCGGGGCGCGTGCGGCAGAAGCTGTCCTCCAGCTCCAGCTTCACCTCGGCCGGCGCTGCACCGGCGACCAGCCCGGCGAGCGGATCCTGCCAGCCCAGGTGGTTGCGCTCCATCAGGCCGAGCAGCTCCTCGATGTCACGTTCGGAGAAGCCCCCCAGGTAGCCCTCGTCGTCGAGGTAGCGCGCCGAGGGGGCCACCAGCACCAGGGCACCCACTCGTCCGGGAGCGGCGTTGGCGACCAGGACGCCGATCATCGCCGAGACGGAGTGACCGACGAACACCGCGTCGGTCAGGTCGAGCTCCTCCAGCAACGCGACCAGGTCGTCGCGGTAGGCCTCCAGGCCGGTGTATCGCTCCGGCCGGTAGAGCGACAGGTCCGAGTCACCCGCGCCGGGCAGGTCGAGCAGGACCACCCGATGGTCCTCGGCGAAGGCGGGCGCGACGTGGCGCCACATCAGCTGGCCGCAGCCGAAGCCGTGCACGAACACGATCGGACGCGCCTCGGCAGGTCCGTGCATCGCGACGTTCAGGCGCGGGGCCAGGTTCATGATCGCAGCGTATCGGTGCCGGCGCTCGCCCCGACCACCTCGCCGGTGAGGCCGTCGATCAGCTGGGCGCCGTCGGCGGCGGCCCGCAACGCACGCAGCGCTATCGCCCGGCGGTCGAAGGACTGCGGCTCCGAGCCGCCGTCCGGCTCGGCCAGGATCCAGCGCCGCGGCGTACGGGGACCGCGGACGGGCCGGTCGGGCTCGGGATCACGGTCGATCGGAGCGACGTACGACCCGTGCAGTGCCTCGGCGAGCCGAGCCGCCCGGACCCGGCCGATGCCCGGGTGGCCGCGCAACCCGTCGGGAGCGGCCGCGGCGACGGCCGCGAGGCTGCCGTAGGCGGCCAGGAGGCTGCGGGCCATCGTCGGCGAGATGCCCGGCACGACGGAGAGCATCACCTCGGCCTGCGCCGAGGGGTGCCGGGGCGCCCGGCGCGGACCCTCGGACCGGGCGGTGGGCGCCGTCCGCCGTGCCCGCTTGGCGAGGCGGACGATCCAGGCCGCGCTGTCCTCGGCGTCCAGGCTGTGCAGCACGGTGAACCCGTCCTCGACGAGCCGGCACACCGCGCCGCGCCAGGCGTCCTCGACGATGCCGCGCGGCTCGCCCTCGATCATCAGGACCGCCTGGGGGAACGCCGACTGCAGTCGCACCGCCTGGTCGAAGATGCGGCCGTCGCGGATCGAGGCGCCCAGGTCGTGCGGCCCCTTGCGCTCCACGGCCAGCCCCGGTCCGAGCACGTAGTCGCCGACCGGCAGATCCGTGAGCCGTACGTCGAGGCCCGCGGCGGACAGCGCCTCCGGGATGGTGCTGTTCCGCTCGCGGTGGTCGACCAGCACCGGACCCGACTCGACCACGCCACCACGCTACCCGGGCTCCGTGCGGCCGGTCGGCCGGTCGGTCGGGTCGGGCGGTCAGGAGACCGGCGTCGCGGCGGGCTCGGTCTCGGGCGCCGGCGCGAGGTAGGCGTGCACCAGCGGTACGGCGGAAGCACCCTCGCCGCTGGCAGCGGCGACGCGCTTCATCGACCCGGACCTGATGTCCCCCGCCGCGAAGACACCTGGGACCGTCGTCGCGAGGCTGGCCGGGGGCAGCCCGTCGACCCAGCGCTCCCGCGGGACGTCGCGGCCGGTGAGGACGAAGCTGTTCTTGTCCCGGGCCAGCTCCGGCGGCAGCCAGTCGCATCGCGGCTCCGCGCCGAGCAGCAGGAAGAGGCCGTGCGCCGGGGTGGTCGTGCGCTCGCCGGTGGTCAGGTCCTCCAGGCAGAGCCACTCCAGCTGGCCCTCTCCCCCGCCGTCGACCACCCGGGTGCAGGGCAGCACCCGGATCCGCTCGTTGTAGCCGATCTCGTCGATCAGGTAGCGCGACATGGTCTCCTCCAGACCCGGCCGGCGCACAGCGATCGTGACCGAGCGCGCGAACCGGGCCAGATGCAACGCCGCCTGACCGGCGGAGTTGCCGCCGCCGACCACGACGACGTCGCTCCCCTCCATCTCGCGGGCAGCGGTCATCGCCGCGCCGTAGTTCACACCGGCGCCGACCAGCTCCTCCAGGGGTGGCACGCCGAGCTTGCGGTAGGCCACGCCGTTGGCGATCAGCACCGTGCGGGCATGGACGTCACCGCCGTCGGTGCACAGCCGATGCGGCTCCCCGTCGTATCCGGGGATCAGCTCGGTGACCTCCCAGCCGGTGTAGAAGTCGGTGCCGAACCGCAGGGCCTGGTTGCGAGCGCGCTGTGCCAGCCGCATGCCCGAGATGCCCCGCGGGAAGCCGAGGTAGTTGCGGATCATCGAGCTGGTGCCCGCCTGGCCGCCGATGGCCTCGGCCTCCAGCACGACGACCGACAATCCCTCCGAGGCGCCGTAGACGGCCGCGGCGAGGCCTGCCGGCCCACCGCCGACGATCGCCAGGTCGACGACGCCGTCGACCTGGAGGTCACCGGGGCGGCCGTAGATCGAGACGGCGACGTCGCGCACCGTACGGGCCTGGACCGGCACCCGGTTGGATGCGTAGACGACCGGGTAGCGCAGGTCCTCGACGCCGAGTCGGTCCTTGATCATCCGCAGGTAGTCGGCGATCGCCGGGTCGTCCGGGTGCCAGACCTTGTTCTGCATGCCCATCCGGTCCAGGAAGTCGCGGATGCCCATCGTCAGGGCGTCGGCCTGGGGCGAGATGATCTTGGCGCTCACCACCTCGGGCTGTGGCACCGTGGAGCCCCAGTCCGAGAGCAGGTCGGTGATGGCGTTGTGGAACTCCTCGTCCCGACGGCCCCGGGGCATCAGCAGGTAGGCGTCGTACTTGCCCTTGGCCAGGCCGATCCGCAGCGGCGGCCCGTCCTCGACGAAGTGGTCCCAGTGTGCCGCGACCACCTTCCGGGCCGTCGGGATCACCTGCCGCCAGCGGTGGAGCGCGGTGAACAGGTTGTCGGCGTCGGGCAGGCGCGAGTCGCTCACGAACAGTGCGATCGTCCCGCCGCTGTCGCAGATCTCCCGCGCGATCGCCTCGGCCTCCGCCGCACCGGCGGCGAGCCGGAGGTCGTAGTCGCGCTCGTAGCGGCTGCGGAACTCCTCCAGGAGCACCTCGCCGTGCTCACCGGAGACGAGGATGATCGCGGGGTCGCCTTCCACGCCATCAGCCTAAGGCAGCCGAGGGGCCTGGAGGGAGGGCTTGTCCCCGTGCCGACGGACGGCCAGGGTAAGAGCCATGAGCACTGATCCGGGCATCGACCTGTTGGCCGTTCCGAGCGGGACGGGCTGCGCCGACTGCGAGCGGACGGCGGGATGGTGGCTGCACCTGCGGCGCTGCACGCAGTGCGGCCACATCGGCTGCTGCGACTCCTCGCCCGGCCAGCACGCCAGCCACCACGCTGCCGAGACCGGCCACCCCTACGTGCGCAGCTTCGAGCCCGGTGAGGACTGGTTCTGGGACTACCAGCGCCAGGAGTACGCCGACGGTCCGCAGCTGCCCGACCCGCAGTCGCACCCGCTGTCCCAGCCCGTGCCCGGCCCGGCCGGCCGGGTCCCGGACGACTGGCAGGAGCGGTTGCACGCCTGAGCTGCGGCAGGTCCTGAGTCACGAGGTCAATGTGCGCCGGCGAGACTCCTGGGCGCGGCGCTCGAGGATCGCGCGCTCGCTCTCGTTCCGACTGCGGCCCGCGGCCTCGGTGAACGCGGCGTGCGCCCCGGCGTGCTGCCCCGCACGCTCCAGCAGGTCCCCCCGCACGCTCGGCAGCAGCGGGGAGTCGCCGAGGAGCGACGGATCGAGCGCTGCCAGGACCGCCAGTCCCGCGTCCGGACCGAACGCGCGACCGTGCGCCACCGCACGGTTCACCTCCACGACGGGGCCCGGCGCGGCCTGGGCCAGGACGTCGTAGAGGGCCGCGATCCGCCGCCAGTCGGTGTCCTCGGCACGCTGTGCCCGGGCGTGCTGAGCGGCGATCGCGGCCTGCAGGAAATACCTCCCGACGGGCCGCCCGCGCGTCGCGTGCGACTCCGCGCGGCGCAGCGCGGCGAGTCCACGCCGGACGAGCAGCGGATCCCACCGGGAGCGGTCCTGGGCCTCGAGCAGCACCGGCGCGCCGGTGTCGTCGATGCGAGCCGGCATCCGGGAGCCCTGGAGCTCCAGCAGCGCCTGGAGACCGAGCACCTCGGGGTCGTCGGGGACCAGCGCTGCGAGCATGCGGGCCAGCCGCATCCCCTCGCGGGCCAGGTCCGGCCGCATCCAGTCCGCACCGGCCGTGGCGGCGTACCCCTCGTTGAAGATCAGGTAGACCACTGCCATGACGTCGTCGAGACGCTGCGCCCGTTCCGCACCGCTGGGCAGCTCGAACGGTGCCCGCGCGTCCGCCAGCGTCCGCTTGGCCCGCGAGATGCGCTGGCCCATGGTCGACTCGGTGACGAGGAACCCGCGCGCGATCTCGGCGGTGGTCAGGCCGCCGACCAGCCGCAGGGTCAGCGCCGCTCGGGACTCCGCGCTCAGGGCCGGGTGGCAGGACAGGAAGATCAGCCGCAGGACATCGTCCTCGATGTGGTCGACCTGAGCGTCGAGGTCGGGCATCACGGCCTCCTCTTCCGCGGCGTGCTCGAGCTCGGCCACCTTCTGTCGCAGGCTGTCGGCGCGACGGAAGTGGTCGATGGCGCGCCGCTTCGCGGTGGTCATCAGCCACGCCCCCGGGTTCTCCGGGACGCCGGAGTCCGGCCACTGCTCGAGTGCCGCCACCAGAGCGTCCTGGGCGAGGTCCTCGGCGAGCCCCACGTCCCGGGTCATCCGGGTCAGGGCGCCGACGAGGCGGGCCGACTCGGCCCGCCACGCGGCGACCACGGCTGCGTGCGACACGCAGCCCAGCGTAGTGAGATCGCTCAGGCGTCGGCCGGGTTGTCCGGCCCGGTCGAGATCTGACGCAGGGTCGCCACCATGCTGACCTCGGGCCAGTACTTCGCGTGCAGCTCGGCGAACTCCTGCTGCCCCGCGACCGCCTCCTCGAGGGTGTCGTACTGCATGATCGCCCATCCGCCGACGACCTCCTTCGCCTCGGCGTAGGGCCCGTCGACCCGGCTGACCTCGCCCTTGCGGACCACGAAGTTCACCGCATCCTCGGTGCCGTAGAGGCCGCCGCCGTCGAGGAAGATCCCCCGGGCGGCCTGGTCGCCGATGTAGGTGTCCATCGCCTCGAACAGCTCCTGCGGCGGCGTACCGATCCCCTCTTCCATCCTCACGAATCCCATGAAACGCGGCATCTCGGTTTCCTCCTGTTGGTTGCTGGGCCTTGCTTCTCGCACGTACGTCGAACGGCCGCGCGCGTCTTCGACATCGGCGCGGAAGTTTTTTCCGGCCCCCCGCCGATCGTCACGGGGCATGCTGGAGGCATGGAGATCTCCGAGGCCCTCGAGGCCGCTCGCGCCCGGCAGCAGTCAGTGCTCACCACCCTCAAGCGCGACGGCCTGCCCCAGCTGTCCAACGTCGTGCACGCCGTCGGCGAGGACGACACCATCCGGATCTCGATCACCGCGACCCGCGCCAAGTACCACAACCTGCGTCGTACGCCGTGGGCAGCACTGCACGTCAACGGACCTGACTTCTGGTCCTACGCGGTGCTGGAGTGCGACGCCGAGCTGTCCGCTGTCGCCGCCGATCCGCACGACGAGGCGGCCGACGAGCTCGTCGCCCTCTACGCGGCCGTGGCGGCCAAGGACCACCCCGACTGGGAGGAGTACCGGCGCGCCATGGTCACCGACCGGCGCGTCGTCCTGCGGCTGCGTCCGCAGCGCGCCTACGGCCTGCTGCGCTGAGCTACAGGTACAGCCCCGTCGACTCGCTGGCGACGCGGTCGGCCGCGACAGCGTGCACGTCACGCTCCCGCATGACGATGTAGAGCTCGCCGGCGACCTCGACCTCGGCCTTGTCCTCGGCGTCGAAGAGCACGCGGTCGTCCACCTCGACGGCACGCGCGTGCGGCCCGACGGCCACCACCCGCGACCAGGTCAGCCGGCGCGCGCCCATCGCCGCTGTCGCGGGGATGACGATCCCGCCCGAGGACCGGCGCTCCCCCGACTCCCGGTCGAGCTCCACCAGGATGCGGTCGTGGAGCATCTTGATCGGGGTCTTGGCGCTGCTCACGATCGGGAGGAGAGCTTGCGCAGCGTGATGAAGAGGACCACGACGCCGAGCACCGCGCCGGCGGTCTTGGCGATGTTGACCGTGTTCGGCTCGCCGGTGCGCGGGTCGACGTAGAGCGCCTTCACCGCCGCCGCCTGACGTGACGCGATGGTCTTGGGGTTGGTGCGGTAGATCAGCTGGTCGATGGTGCCGGCCAGCTGCTCCCGCGTCTCCTCGATCTCGCGCTCCAGCTTGGAGTTGCGGTCTGCGTTCGCCATGCTGCACAAGATAACGGACCGGTAGATTCGCCCTCATGAGCCGTCTCTCCGCTGGTGACCCCGCCCCCGAGTTCAGCCTCGCCGACGACACCGGTGCCACCGTCTCGCTGGCCGACCTGCGCGGCCGGAAGGTGATCGTCTACTTCTACCCAGCGGCGATGACGCCCGGCTGCACCAAGCAGGCCTGCGACTTCACCGACTCCCTCGCCTCGCTGCAGGCGGCCGGCTACGAGGTCGTCGGGATCTCGCCGGACAAGCCGGAGAAGCTGGCGAAGTTCCGTGAGCGGGACAGCCTCACCATCCGGCTGCTCTCGGATCCGACCAAGGAGGTGCTCGCGGCCTACGGCGCCTTCGGGGAGAAGAAGCTCTACGGCAAGGTCGTGGAGGGCGTCATCCGCTCCACGGTCGTGGTGGACGAGGACGGCAAGGTCGAGCTGGCCCAGTACAACGTCAAGGCGACCGGCCACGTGGCCAAGCTTCGGCGCGACCTGCAGCTGGACTGACGGGCCGTCGCCGCAGCCGGGGCGGAGCTAAGCCCCGCGCAGCGCGCCGAGCCGCGCGCGCAGGCCGAGCAGCATCGCCGCCAACCCGGCTTCGAACGCCGCGTCGGCGGGCCGGGCCCGACCCAGTGCCGCCCGCTGGGCGGCGTAGGCCGCGACGAACGCCGGCGCCGCCGCAGCGCCGGCCGGGTCGAGCATGTCGTCGGGCGCCACGACGTCGAGCGCCGAGCCCAGGATCAGGTTCTCGAGGGCGACGACGGTGGTGAGGATGTCCTCCTCGGGCCAGCCGGCCTCCGCGAACGCCCGGATGACGCGCTCGTACATCGCGATCGTGCGATCCGCCCGCACCACCGGCAGTGTCGCGAACAGGGCCACCGTCACCGGGTGGGTGGAAAACGCGATCCGGTACGAGCGCGCCCAGACCGGCAGCGCCTCCTCCAGGCCCAGCCGGTCGAAGACCCCGACGTCGATCCGGTCGCTGACCAGCTCCCGGACGCGCGCGAGCACCTCGTCCTTGCCGGCGACGTGGTTGTACAGCGCCGAGGCCTGTACGCCGAGCGCACGGGCCAGCTCGGCCATCGAGAAGTCGCCGCGCTCGTCGAGCAGCGCCAGCCCGGCCGCGGCGATGCCGTCGACGCTCAGCACCGCTGTGAGCGGGCGACCCGCCCTGCGTCGACCCGTCACGCGGAATCCGTTGCCACAAGGGTCTTCACAGTCACGAGCGGAAATACTAGTGTCCCGCGATAAAACGAACGGTCTTCATTTAAGGACGCTCCGCCATGCCAGTGCTGGTCTTCCTCAACGGGTCGCTGATCTGCGACCTCGGCTCGGACCGGGCGCCGTACACCTCCCCCGGCCCGGTGCTCGTCGTCGACGACGACCGCGTGCTCGCGCTCGGCGAGCGGGCGACCGGCGCCGTGGACCTCGCCGACCCGGACGTGCGCATCGTCGACCTCGCCGGCGGCGTGCTCGCTCCAGCGCTCGCCGACGGCCACGCCCACCTGCCGCAGGGCGGCCTGGAGTGGCTCGGCCCGCAGATCCGTGCCGCGCGGAGCGTCGCCGACATCGTCGCGGCGGTCGGCGCGTGGGCCGACGAGCATCCCGAACAGGAGTGGATCTACGGCGCGAGCTACGACGCGACGCTCGCGGCCGGTGGCCTCTTCGACGCGCGATGGCTCGACGAGGTCTGCCCGGACCGCCCGGTGGTCCTGCAGGCGTGGGACTACCACACCGTCTGGGTGAACTCCGAGGCCTTGCGGCGGGCCGGCATCGACGCGGACACCCCCGAGCCCGAGCTCGGCAGGATCGTGCGCCGCGAGGACGGCAGCCCACTGGGCATCCTGCAGGAGCCCGGCGCGGTCGACCTCGTCTCGGCGGTGGCGCCGGGCCGCTCGCACGAGGAGGTCGTCGAGGCGATCCGCCGCGCGACCCGGCACTACGCCGGCCTCGGCCTCGGCTGGGCGCAGGACGCGTGGGTCGAGCACGACGACCTCGAGGCCTACCTCGACGCCGCCCGTCGCGGCCTGCTCGCCATCCGGGTGAACCTCGCGCAGCGGGCCGACCCGCGCGGGTGGCGCGACCAGCTCGACAGCTTCGCCGAGGGACGCGACCGCGTCCGGGCGCTCGGCCATCCGCTGCTCACCGCCGACACCGTCAAGGTCTTCGTCGACGGCATCGTGGAGAACCACACCGCCGCGATGCTGGCCGAGTACGCCGACCGCCCCGGCGACCGCGGCCTGCCGAACTGGACCCGTGCCGACCTGCTGGAGACGGCGATCGCCTTCGACGCGCTCGGCTTCCAGCTGCACTTCCACGCCATCGGCGACGCCGCCAACCGGCTCGCCCTCGACGTCTTCGAGACCGTGCAGGAGCGCAACGGGCCGCGCGACCGCCGGCCCGTGATCGCTCACGCGCACGTGCTCGACCCGAGCGACGTGCCCCGGTTCGCCGCGCTCGGCGTGGTGCCGGACTTCCAGCCCCTGTGGGCCCGCTGCGACGGCGTCATGCGGGACCTGACGATGCCGCACCTGGGTGAGGAGCGCAGTCGCTGGCAGTACGCCATCCGCAGCGTGCTCGACGCGGGCGCCGCCGTCTCCTTCGGCAGCGACTGGCCGGTGACCGGCGCGGACTGGCGGGCCGGTGCTGCCACCGCCGTCGCGCGCCGCACCCCCGGCCGGCCCGAGGAGGACAGCTGGCTGCCCGAGCAGCGCATCGGCCTGGCCGAGGCGCTGGCGGCGTACACCACCGGCGTGGCCCACCAGGCCTTCGCCGAGGGACGCCGCGGCGTCCTGGCACAGGGGTACGACGCCGACCTGGTCTGGCTGGACGCGGATCCGCGTCAGGCCGACCCCGACAGCCTCGTCGACGTCCAGGTCCTGGGGACCTGGGTCGCCGGCAGGGAGCGGTTCCGGCAATGAGGCCGGGGACGACGACGCCGACTCGGCGGCCCGGGCACCATCCACCAACAGAATGGGGAACCCCATGACGGCAACAGACGCGGCCGGCGCCACCGGCCTGCGCAGAGCGCTCGGCCCCGGCGCTCTGATCCTCTTCGGCCTGACCTACCTCGCACCGGTGACGGTCTTCACGACGTACGGGATCGTCACCCAGCAGACCGACAACCACCTGCCCTCGGCCTACCTCGTGGCCCTGGTGGCGATGCTG
Organism: Nocardioides sp. BP30; assembly: GCF_029873215.1. Lineage (NCBI taxonomy): Bacteria > Bacillati > Actinomycetota > Actinomycetes > Propionibacteriales > Nocardioidaceae > Nocardioides > Nocardioides lacus. The sequence continues at coordinate 3,616,355 of NZ_CP123620.1, forward strand.
TTCACCGCGCTGAGCTACGGCCGGATGGCGCGGCTCTACCCGGTCTCGGGATCGGCGTACACCTACTCGCAGCAGTCCTTCGGCGGCCACGTCGGCTTCCTCACCGGGTGGGCGCTCATGCTCGACTACCTGCTGCTGCCGATGATCAACTTCCTGCTGATCGGGATCTACCTGCACGGTCAGTACCCGAGCATCCCGCAGTGGATCTTCGTGCTCGCCTCGCTCGTGCTCTCGCTGGCCTGCAACGTCCTCGGCGTCACCCTCATCAACCGGCTCAGCTGGGTGGTGGTCGGCGTCTCGGTGCTGCTGGTGCTGGTCTTCGCGGTGCTCGCCGTCGTGCACGTGGCACGGCACCCCGACGCGTCGCGGCCCGGCTTCTTCTCCCCGCTGCTGCCCGGCTCGGGCGGGGTCGGCTCGGTCTTCTCGGGCGCGGCGGTGCTGGCGCTGAGCTTCCTGGGCTTCGACGCCGTCTCCACGATGTCGGAGGAGAGCAAGAACCCCAAGCGGGACATCCCACGGGCGATCGTGTGGACCACCGTGCTCGGCGGTGCCCTCTTCCTGGTCGTGAGCTGGATCGGCGCGTTCGTGATCCCGGACTGGCACGGCTTCGCCGACCTCGACAACGCCGGCGTGGACCTGATGGTGAAGGTCGGCGGCTCGTTCTTCTCCACGATCTTCGTGTGGGTGTACGTCGTGGGCGCGTTCGGCTCCGGCATGACGACGCAGGTCAGCGTCTCGCGGATCATCTTCGCGATGGGTCGCGACGGCATCCTCCCGCGGATCTTCGGGCGGCTGCACGAGCGCTACCGCACGCCGTACGTCGCCGCGCTGTTCGTCTCCGCCGTCTCGTTGCTGGCGCTGGTGCTCTCGCTGTCGACAGCCGCCTCCACGATCAGCTTCGGTGCGCTGGCAGCGTTCTCGATGGTCAACCTGGCCGTGACCCGGTCCTTCCTGCGGGGCGGGACCGCCGGCCGCAGTGCGGGTGCCTGGGTGCGCGGCGTGGTGCTGCCCCTGATCGGCTTCGGCCTGACGGTGTGGCTGTGGACCTCGCTGTCGCGGCACACGCTGACACTGGGGCTGATCTGGCTGGCCATCGGCGCCGCCTACCTGGCCGCGTCGACGGGGATGTTCCGGCGGCAGCCGCCGGTCCTGGACTTCAGCGAGTCGGTGGCGGAGGCCTGAGCCTGCTGGCGTGACGACGCCCGGAGGTGACACGGTGTCCGCGCGGCACCGTGTCACCCCGCGCGTCAGCCGCCCAGCTCGGTCAGCACCTCGTCCAGCGCATCGCAGACGAAGTCGACGCTGCGCTGGGTGATGACCAGCGGCGGCTTGATCTTCAGCACGTTCTTGAAGTCACCGGTCGGCTGCACGATGCACCCGCGCCACAGCAGCTCCTCGCAGACCCGGTCCGCCAGGGCGCCGTCGGGCGTGAACGCCGCTCGGTCCGAGACCAGCTCGACGCCCAGGTAGAGCCCCATGCCGTGCACCGCGCCCATCGAGGGGTGCCGCTCCGCGAGGGCCAGCAGCCGCTCGCGGAAGTGGCCGCCGACCACCCGGGCGTTGTCCTGCAGCCCCTCGTCGCGGACCACGTCGAGCACCGTCAGCCCGATCCGTGCGCTGACCGGGCTGCCGCCCGCGGAGGAGAAGAAGCTGCCCTCGGCCGCGAACGCCTCGGCGATCGCCCGCGTCGTCAGCACGGCGCCGAGCGGCTGGCCGTTGCCCATCGCCTTGGCGATCGTGATGATGTCCGGCACCGCACCCTGCTGCTCGAAGCCCCAGAAGTGGTCGCCGAGCCGGCCGTAGCCGACCTGCACCTCGTCGGAGATGCACAGGCCGCCCAGCGCGCGCACCCGGTCGTAGACGCCCGCGACGTACCCCTGGGGCAGGAGCACGCCACCGCCGTTGCCGAAGATCGGCTCCAGGATCACGCCGGCCAGCTCCTGGCGGCCGGCGGCGCCGAGGGCGTCGAGCTGGGCGTCCAGATCCGCCAGGTAGGCAGCCGCGGAGTCCGGACCGCGGTGCGTGCCGCGGACGGGGTTGGGAGCATCCATCAGCTCGACCCAGGCGGGCCGGCTCTCCAGCGCCCGCGGGTTGTCGCCGAGCGAGGTCGACACGGCGTCGGAGCCGATGGTCCAACCGTGATACGCCTCGCGCGCCGCCAGGATCCGCGGTCGCGCCGTGGCCGTCTGGGCCAGCCGCAGCGCGAGGTCCACCGCCTCGCTGCCGCTGTTGACGAGGAAGACGTGGTCGAGGCCGTCGGGCGCCAGCTCCGCCAGGCGCTCGGAGAGCTCGGCCACGACGGCGTAGTGGAACCGCGCGTTGGTGTTGAGCAGCGCCCACTGGCGCGCCGCGGCCTCGACCAGGCGAGGGTGCGAGTGACCCAGCGTGGCCACGTTGTTGACGGCGTCGACGTACACCTGGGCGGTGGTGTCCACAAGCAGCTCGCGCCAGCCCCGCTCGATCTGCGGCGGCCGGCGGTAGTAGTGCTCCTGCACCTGGGCGTAGGCGGCGTCCCGTCGTGCCAGCACGGAGTCGGCGTCGACCGGCTCGGCCGCTACGTCGACACCGAGGAGGGCCGACGGGTCCGGACTGATCCGGCGCCACAGCCGCTCGCAGCGAGGCGCGACGAACGCCGGAGGCCGGACGCCGAGCAGCGCGCTCAGCTGCACCCGCAGCCTGCCCGTCACGCGGGCCAGCTCGGCACCCTGCGCCGCCGCGCCCTTGGCACTCCCCGCCGGAGCGTGCTCCAGCCGGCCGTGCAGGAACAGGTCGATCCCCTCGCCCCGCAGCACCAGCCCGTCGTCGGTCGGCTCGATGCCCCCGGCGAACGGCGCCCTGAGCACCGTCTCGGGCGGCAGGACGAGGTCGACGGCCAGCGCCAGCGTCGGTGAGCCGTTGCGTGCCGTCAACGGGCGCGCGCGGGTGAGCCGATACTCGGCCCAGCGGGTGACGGCGACACCGCCGCCGTCGGCGCCGTGCTCGAGGAGACGGTCCTCGATGTCCTCCTCCAGCCAGGCTCCGCCGTCGAGGGCGGGGCTGAGCACCGACAGGTCGAGGACGGCCGGCGCCAGACCCGCCGGCAGCATCGGTCCGAAGGGGTGCTGATGCTGCCCGAGCCTGCCGGCGGCCGCACGGACGAGCGCGTCCATCTCGTCGGGATCCCACGAGCTGGCGAGTGCGAAGGAACGCCACTCCGCCGCACGGCGGACGTCGGCGTACTCGTTGTCACCGTCGAGGGCGACCTGCTGCTCGCCGCTGACGACCAGCACGGCGGTGCGCAGCCACACCAGCGGCCACAGCGCCGTCAGCTCGGCGTCGTCCAGCGGGACGTGGGCGGTGAAGGCCTCCACGGCACCGAGCAGCAGCGCCGGATCGGGGTCGCGGGTCAGCGTCGCGGCGCAGGTCGCGGCGAGCTCGGCGACCCGCCAGCTGCGCTGCAGGTCGCCGAAGTCGATCACCCCGACCCTCCCGGCGGCGTCGCGCACCACGTTGTCGTCGGTGATGTCGGCGTGGATGGTCTGCTCGCGCAGCCGGCCGGCCACGGGCGCGAGCCGGCGCAGCGCCTCCTCGCGTGCGGCGGCCAGGCGGGTCCGACGATCCTCGTCGGGCACGTGGTCGAGCAGCGCGGCGACCACGTCGCCGGCCAGCCGCAGGTCCCACTGGTTGCGCCGGTGCAGCCCGGGATGGTCGAAGTCGACCAGCGCGGCCACCACCCGACCGGCCGTGTCGCCCAGCAGCGCCGCCTGCTCGAGCCCGAAGTCCTCCACCTCGATGAGCGGCTCGCCCTCGACGAAGGTCAGCAGCCGGGTCAGCAGACGCTCCCCCTCGACATCGGTCGCACTCAGCTCGGCACCGTCGCCGTCGGCCACCGGCAGGGGTACGCCGAGGCCGGCCGCGGCCAGCTGGCGCAGAGCCAGGTGCTGCGCCTCCAGCTCAGCCGTGCCGGTCGCGGCGTTCGCCAGCTTGAGGACGAACCGACCCCGCTCGGTGGTGACCAGGAAGTTGCGGTCCTGCTGACTGCCGAGCTCGACCAGCGGGGCGGTCACCGCGCCGTAGCGCGCCGCCACCTCTGCGGCCCGCTCGGGGCTCACCCGCGGGCGGGACAGACCACCGAGCTCGAACGGTTCAGCTGCCACCGGACACCCCTCCTCTTAAATGAATGCCATTCACTTCCAGAGTCTTCCACAACCGAGGTGCTCGACGACAGTGTTCTCCAGCGGTCTCCGGGCGGTCTCCGGGCGGGCTCCGGGCGTTCTCCAGGCGTTCTCCATGCCTTCTGCCCGGCCCGGCCACCAGCCGACGCGGGACCGGCCTCGCGTGCGCCCGGTGAGACTCGAACTCACACTGGTGCGGACCTAAACCGCATGCCTCTGCCAATTGGGCTACGGGCGCTCAGCGGCATCCTAGGGTCCGCGCCAGCGGGCGGCGAACATCGGGTGAACAGCTCCCACCCCGCTCTGCGAGCCGCCTGAGGCCGCCTAGCCAGCCCGCCATGTCGAGCGCTCGTCGGCAGGCCGGCCGGGCCGTGGCCGTGCCGATCGTGGCGGCGCCCCGCACGCTCGCACCGCGGGTGGACGCGCCGGCTGACACACTGACCGCCATGACCACCCTCGTGCTGGCCTCGCAGTCCCCCGCCCGCCTGCAGACCCTGCGCAACGCCGGGATCGAGCCCGTGGTGATCGTCAGCGGCGTCGACGAGAGCCGGCTCGACGGCCTCGCGCCCCGCGAGCTCGCCCTCGGATTGGCCGAGCTCAAGTGTCGCGCGGTCGCGGAGCGGGCCGAGGTGCCGCACGGCGCGCTGGTGCTGGGCTGCGACAGCGTGCTCGAGCTCGACGGTCGCCCGCTGGGCAAGCCGCACACCGCCGCCGTCGCCACGGCGCGCTGGCACGAGCTGCGCGGCCGCAGCGGCGTACTGGTGACCGGGCACGCCCTGCTCGACACCGCCACCGGTCGCCTGGTCAGCCGCACCGCTGAGACGACGGTGCACTTCGCGGAGGTCACCGACGCCGAGATCGAGGCGTACGTCGCCACGGGCGAGCCGCTGCACGTCGCGGGAGCATTCACGATCGACGGGCTCGGTGGCGCGTTCGTGACAGGCATCGAGGGTGACCACCACAACGTGGTCGGCGTCAGCCTGCCGCTGGTCAGGAACCTGGTCGCCGCTCTGGGGCACCAGTGGACGGCGCTGTGGGCTCCTCGGTGAGCACGCCGACCCCGCTGCCCTCCGCCGCACCGGGCAGGACGCTCGGGTCGTCGTAGACCTCGATGTAGTGGATCGGCCGGTGGAAGACGAACCGCCGGAAGAGGTAGAACCGCGCCACCTGGGAGATCAGCAGACCCACCACGTTGCCGGAGATGTTGTCGGCCAGGCCGCTCTGCAGGTCGAGCACGTGCCGGCTGAACCACAGACAGCCGACCGGGATCGTGATCATCGTGATGATGTTGATGACGGCGTAGGACAGGAAGCCCTCGCCGGGCTTGCGATCGGCGCGCTCCTTGAACGTCCAACGCCGGGAGAGCTCGTAGGAGACCAGCATCCCGACGGCGTGGGAGACGATGTAGGCGGTCGTGATGTGGCGGTGCAACGGGGACCACAGGCGGTAGGGCTCGTAGGCCAGCCAGTTGTAGAGCAGCACGGCGACGGCGGTCGAGACGGCGCCTACCGCCATGAACCGCCCAGCCTCGCCGACGATGCGGCTCACCCTTGACACGACGCCAACCCTACGGGTCCGAGTCGCGTAACCTCCGTCACACCCCGCGCAGTCATCCGGCCGGTACAGTCGCCCCGTTCGCCCATGACTGGGCGCGATGAGCCGAACGAGGAGTGACGTTGAGCAAGCCGCTGGCCAAGGTGCTGATCGCCAACCGCGGAGAGATCGCCGTCCGGGTGATCCGCGCGTGCAAGGACGCGGGCATCGGGTCCGTCGCCGTCTACGCCGAGCCCGACCGCGACGCGCTGCACGTGCGCCTGGCCGACGAGGCCTACTCCCTCGGCGGCTCGACGCCGGCCGAGTCCTACCTCTCGATCGAGAAGATCGTCGCGGCGGCGAAGCAGTCGGGTGCCGACTCGGTCCACCCCGGCTACGGCTTCCTGGCCGAGAACGCCGACTTCGCCCAGGCCGTCATCGACGCCGGGCTGATCTGGATCGGCCCGCCGCCGGCGGCGATCGAGGCGCTGGGCGACAAGGCCAAGGCCAAGCACATCGCCGAGCGGGCCAACGCGCCGCTGGCGCCGGGCACCAAGGACCCGGTCAAGGACGCCGACGAGGTCGTGGAGTTCGCCAAGGCCAACGGCCTGCCGGTCGCGATCAAGGCCGTCTTCGGCGGCGGCGGTCGTGGCCTGAAGGTCGCCCGCACGCTCGAGGAGATCCCTGACGCCTACGAGTCGGCGGTGCGCGAGGCGGTCACCGCCTTCGGCCGCGGCGAGTGCCTGGTCGAGAAGTTCCTCGACAAGCCCCGGCACGTCGAGACCCAGTGCCTGGCCGACCAGCACGGCAACGTCGTGGTGGTCTCCACCCGCGACTGCTCGCTGCAGCGCCGCAACCAGAAGCTGGTCGAGGAGGCACCGGCGCCGTTCCTCACCGAGGCCCAGGTGAGCGAGCTCTACGAGTCCTCCAAGCGGATCCTGAAGGAGGCCGGCTACTACGGCGCCGGCACGTGCGAGTTCCTGGTCGCGCAGGACGGCTCGATCTCCTTCCTGGAGGTCAACACCCGCCTGCAGGTCGAGCACTGCGTCTCCGAGGAGGTCAGCGGCATCGACCTGGTCCGCGAGATGTTCCGCGTCGCGGCCGGCGAGGAGCTCGGCTACGGCGACCCCGAGATCATCGGCCACTCCATCGAGTACCGGATCAATGCCGAGGACGGCGGCCGCAACTTCATGCCCGCCCCCGGCACCCTGACCGCGTGGAACCCGCCCCAGGGCCCCGGCGTACGGGTCGACGGCGGCTACGAGAACGGGGAGACCATCCCCGGCTCGTTCGACTCGCTGATCGCCAAGCTGATCGTCACCGGCCGCGACCGCACCCAGGCCCTGGAGCGTTCGCGACGCGCGCTGGACGAGTTCGTCGTCGACGGCATGCCGACGGTGCTCCCCTTCCACCGGGCGGTCGTGAACGACCCGGCCTACGTCGGCCCCTCGACCCCGAGCGGCGAGGGCTCCTTCGACGTCTACACCCAGTGGATCGAGACCGACTTCGACAACCAGATCGAGCCGTACTCCGGCGCCGCCGGCGAGGCGGCCGAGGACGGCGAGCGGCAGACCGTCGTCGTCGAGGTCGGCGGCAAGCGGCTCTCGGTGGTCATCCCGGCCGGGCTGGGAGGCCTCTCCGCCGGCGCCGCCGCGACCGGTGCGAAGAAGCCCAAGCGCGCCAGCGGCAAGAAGGCCGGCGCCGCCGTCTCCGGGGACGCCGTCACCTCGCCGATGCAGGGCACCGTGGTCAAGGTCGTCGTCGAGGAGGGCCAGACGGTCGCCGAGGGCGAGACCATCGTGGTCATCGAGGCGATGAAGATGGAGCAGCCGCTCAAGGCCCACAAGGCCGGCACCGTGACCGGGCTCGCCGCCGCGGTCGGCGAGACCGTCGGCAACGGCGCCGTCATCTGCGAGCTCAAGGACTGACCTTCCCGATCCCGCGGGGGTGTGACTCACGACGAGGCTGATCGGTCCGGGACCCGATCAGGTGACGGTCGGGCAGAAGGCGCATGATGGAGACGTGCTCCTTCTGGCTGCGACCGACAACACCCAGAGCCACGATGTGGCCGGCGTGGTGGCGGTCATCGGTGTGTTCGTGGTGATGCTGGCCCTCTTCTCCGGTCTGATCTGGCTGGCCTTCCGAGCCGCCAGGCGCGGGCGGGCCACCTGGGCGGACGACGACAGGTGAGGGTGGGCGAACCCGCGACGGGGTGACTCATCGGTAACTTCCGGCACGGGCGTCGCAGCCTGTGAGACGCCCCTGTCACGGTCGACCCGCGACCAATACGTTGGCCCGCATGTTCCGGAAAATCCTGGTGGCCAACCGTGGTGAGATCGCGATCCGAGCTTTCCGCGCGGCCTATGAGCTCGGCGCCAAGACCGTCGCCGTCTACCCGTACGAGGACCGTGGGTCCGAGCACCGTCTCAAGGCCGACGAGGCCTACGAGATCGGCGAGCTCGGCCACCCCGTCCGCACCTACCTCGATCCCGAGGCCATCGTGGCCGCGGCCGTGCAGGCCGGCGCCGACGCGGTCTACCCCGGCTACGGCTTCCTCTCGGAGAATCCCGCGCTGGCCGAGGCGTGCGCCCGAGCCGGCATCACGTTCATCGGCCCCAGCGTCGAGGTCCTGGAGCTGACCGGGAACAAGGCCCGCGCGATCGCGGCCGCCCGCGAGGCCGGCGTACCGACGCTGCAGAGCGTCGCCCCCTCGACGGATGCCGACGAGCTCATCGCCGCGGCCTCCGCGCTGCCCTATCCGCTGTTCGTCAAGGCCGTCGCCGGTGGCGGTGGCCGGGGCATGCGGCGCGTCGACGAGGCCGGCGAGAACGACAGCAAGCTGCGCGAGGCGGTCGAGACCTGCATGCGGGAGGCGGAGGCCGCGTTCGGCGACCCCACCGTCTTCATCGAGCAGGCGGTCGTGGAGCCGCGGCACATCGAGGTGCAGATCCTGGCCGACGCGACCGGCGAGGTGATCCACCTCTTCGAGCGCGACTGCTCGGTGCAGCGCCGCCACCAGAAGGTCGTGGAGATCGCGCCGGCCCCCAACCTCGACCCCGAGCTGCGGGCCCGGATCTGCGCCGACGCGGTCCGGTTCGCCAAGGCGATCGGCTACTCGTGCGCCGGCACGGTGGAGTTCCTGCTCGATCCGGCCGGCAACTACGTCTTCATCGAGATGAACCCCCGCATCCAGGTCGAGCACACCGTGACCGAGGAGGTCACCGACGTCGACCTCGTGCAGTCCCAGATGCGGATCGCCTCCGGTGAGACGCTGGCCGACCTCGGCCTCGCCCAGGAGACGGTGCAGCTGCGCGGTGCGGCGCTGCAGTGCCGGATCACCACCGAGGACCCGGCCAACGGCTTCCGGCCCGACACCGGGGTGATCACCACCTACCGCTCCCCCGGCGGCGCCGGTGTGCGCGTCGACGGCGGCACCACCTTCACCGGCGCCGAGATCAGCCCGCACTTCGACTCGATGCTGGCCAAGCTCACCTGTCGCGGCCGGACGTTCGAGGACGCCGTCAAGCGCGCCCGCCGCGCCGTCGCTGAGTTCCGCATCCGTGGGGTGGCCACCAACATCCCGTTCCTGCAGGCGCTGCTGGACGACCCGGACTTCGACGCGGGCCGGATCACCACCTCGTTCATCGAGACCCACCCGCAGCTGCTGACCGCGCGGGCCTCGGGTGACCGCGGCACCAAGCTGCTGACCTACCTGGCCGACGTCACCGTCAACAAGCCGTACGGCGAGGCGCCCGTCTCGGTCAGCCCCGTCACGAAGCTGGCACCGCTCGACGCCACCGCCCCGGTGCCGGCCGGCACCCGGCAGCAGCTGCTCGAGCTCGGGCCCGAGGGCTTCGCCGCCGCGCTGCGCGCCCAGACCGCCGTGGCGGTCACCGACACCACCTTCCGTGACGCGCACCAGTCGCTGCTGGCCACCCGGGTCCGCACCCGCGACCTGCTCGACGTGGCCGGCCACGTCGCCCGCACGACGCCGCAGCTGTGGTCGCTGGAGGCGTGGGGTGGCGCGACGTACGACGTGGCCCTGCGTTTCCTCTCCGAGGACCCGTGGGAGCGGCTGGCGGCACTGCGCGAGGCGGTGCCCAACATCGGCCTGCAGATGCTGCTGCGCGGCCGCAACACGGTCGGCTACACGCCCTACCCGGTCTCGGTGACCAACGCCTTCGTGGCCGAGGCCGCCGCGACCGGCATCGACGTCTTCCGGATCTTCGACGCGCTCAACGACGTGGAGCAGATGCGGCCCGCGATCGAGGCCGTCCGCGCGACCGGGACCACCGTGGCCGAGGTGGCGCTGTGCTACACCGGCGACCTGTCCAACCCGGCCGAGAAGCTCTACACCCTCGACTACTACCTGCGGCTGGCCGAGCAGATCGTCGAGGCCGGGGCGCACGTGCTGGCGATCAAGGACATGGCCGGTCTGCTGCGCGCACCCGCGGCCCGGACGCTGGTGACGGCGCTGCGGGAGAGCTTCGACCTGCCGGTGCACCTGCACACCCACGACACCCCCGGCGGCCAGCTGGCCACGCTCACCGCCGCGATCGAGGCCGGGGTCGACGCCGTCGACGCCGCCTGCGCAGCGATGGCCGGCACCACCTCCCAGCCGCCGCTGTCCTCGCTGGTCGCCGCGACCGACTTCACCGAGCGCGCCACCGGCCTCGACCTGGCGGCCGTCAACGCGATCGAGCCCTACTGGGAGGCCGTGCGGCGCGTCTACGCGCCCTTCGAGTCCGGGCTGCCGGCCCCGACCGGCCGCGTCTACCGGCACGAGATCCCCGGCGGTCAGCTCTCCAACCTGCGCCAGCAGGCCATCGCCCTGGGCCTCGGCGAGCGGTTCGAGGACATCGAGGACATGTACGCCGCCGCCAACGACATCCTCGGCCGCGTCCCGAAGGTCACCCCCTCCTCCAAGGTGATCGGCGACCTGGCGCTGGCCCTGGTCGCCGCCGGCGCGGATCCGGTGAAGTTCGCCGAGGACCCGGCCTCCTACGACGTGCCGGCCTCCGTGATCGGATTCCTGCACGGCGAACTCGGTGACCCGCCGGGCGGCTGGCCCGAGCCGTTCCGCTCGCGCGCGATCGAGGGCCGGCCGTGGACGCCGCCGGCCGAGGAGCTCGCCGCGGACGACGAGGCAGCGCTGGCCGGCGACGCGGGGACCACCGACGCGACCCGCCGTGCCACCCTCAACCGGCTGCTGTTCCCCGGCCCGACGCGCGACTTCGCCGAGGCCCGCTCCACCTGGGGCGACGTGTCGGTGCTGACCACGCTGGACTACCTCTACGGGCTGCGCGCCGGCGAGGAGCACGTCGTCGAGCTCGAACCCGGCGTGCAGCTGTTCGTCGGCCTGCAGGCCGTCTCCGAGCCCGACGAGCGCGGCTACCGCACCGTGCTGGCCACCCTCAACGGCCAGCTGCGCCCGGTGTCGGTGCGCGACCGTTCGGTCTCCGCCGAGGCCGCCGCGGCGGAGAAGGCAGACATCGCAGTGCCCGGCCAGGTCGCGGCCCCGTTCCAGGGCGTGGTGACCGTCGGCGTCGAAGTCGGCGACACCGTCGCCGCAGGCGACACGGTGGCCACCATCGAGGCGATGAAGATGGAGGCCGCCATCACCGCACCCGTCGGCGGCACCGTCCGCCGGGTCGCGCTGAGCGGCACGCAGTCGGTCGAGGGCGGCGACCTCGTGCTGGTGATCGGCTGAGCCCGGGCTCGTGGAGTGTCACGGTGACCGTGTCAGCGTGACACTCCACGGCGGTGGGCGCTGGGGCTGGGCGACGTGGTCCCGCTCGGCAGGGTGATGCTGAACCACGTCGAGCGCAGCCCGGCGAAGCTGCGGAACGCATCCCCGCTGACGGTGACGCTGCCACCGGTCCCGCTGAGCGTCACCGTGGCGACGTAGCCGGCGCCGGGTGCGTTGGCGCTCGACGGGGTCACCTTCACGCCCGTGAGCTGGCCGATCGCCGGCCAACGCTGCTCGATGGCGGCCGGCGTCACGCTGGTGCTCCAACCCCTGTACGGCGAGACCGCTGCGTCGTACCGATCCGTCTGCGAGACCAGGTACGGCTGGCCGCCGGCCAGGCTGGCGCCGCCGTTGCTGGCGGAGAACTGGGTGAAGGCTGGCTGGCCGGCGTAGGTCAGGATCTGGCCGGCGGTGGCGGTGACGGCCGCGTTGGAGGCGGCCTGCTCGCCGCTGTAGCCGCCGTAGACCTGGCAGGCGGAGGTGTCGCAGATCTGGTAGTAGCCGTGCTGGCCGGCGCGCTCGAAGGCGGCGTAGGTGCGGGCGGCCACCGCCTGCGCCTCGACGGCGGCGGTGTGCCACAGCGCCGGCATCTCGCGCGGCACCACGCCCTGCAGGTAGCGATCCAGCGGCAGGATGTTGACCGTGTCGCGGTCCAGGCCGCCGGGGTGCGGGCTGGCAGCGCGCAGGGTGCCGCGGTAGGCGACCGTGCGGTGACCCGGCAGCACCAGCGTGACCGGTGCGCCCGCGGCGGCGAACTGCAGATCACCGCTGACGGTGGCGAGCTTGTGCCACGCCTTGAGCTTGTACTGCACCTTGCTGCGCCCGCCCGCGAGCGGCACGATCCGCCACCGGGTGGCGTGCGGCTGGCGCTTCGTGAGCCTCCAGGTGCGGGCGTGGCCGACCCAGCGGGCGGTGAGCCCGTCCCGCGCCAGCACGACCACCGAGCGGGTGGTGTCCGCCGTGATCAGCACGCGGACATTCCCGGTGGCGCTCCCCCATGCCGTGCCCGGGTAGTAGAAGCCGACGATCCTGCGGTAGTCCAGGCCCTGGCGGGCGGCGCCCTCGGCCCCCCACTGCGACATCCCGTGGCCGTGACCGTAGCCGTTGCCGCGCACTGTCAGCGGCCCCGTGACCACCGCGCCGGGCTTGGCCTGGGCGGCGGGTGCGGCGAGCGGCAGCACCGCGGCGAGGAGGCCGAGGACCAGACCGGCGATCGGGGCGAGCGGGCGACGTACGGACATGGATGTCTCCTCCGTCGTTCGGGGGTACGGCGACGGTAACCCATCGGCAGCCGCACGATCCGGACGAGTGAAGACCCGAGCGCCGAGACGTCACTTCTCGCGGGTCGAGACGTCACATCCGGGAGGTCGAGTGGCCGGAGGCGGCCGGCTCAGTCGACGCGGTGCAGGCGCCGGGCGGCTTCGGCCGTGGAGCCGCTCAACGACGGGTAGACCGTGAACGCGTTGGCGAGCTGGTCGACTGTCAGGTTCGCCTTGACCGCCAGGCTGATCGGATGGATCAGCTCGCTGGCCCGCGGGCCCACGACGACCCCGCCGACAACGACACCGCTGCCGCGTCGCGCGATGAGCTTGACGAAACCGTCGGTGATGCCCTGCATCTTGGCGCGCGGGTTGCCGTTGAGGTCGAGCTTGACCACGTCGGCCTCGATCGCGCCGCTGGTCACCGCGGCCTCCGACCAGCCGACGGTGGCGATCTCGGGGCTGGTGAAGACGTTGGAGCTGATCTCCTTGAGGTCGACCGGCTGGACCGCGTCACCGAGGAAGTGCCGCATCGCGACCCGGCCCGCCATCGCCGCCACGCTGGCGAGCATGAAGCCGCCCGTGCAGTCGCCGGCGGCGTACACGCCGGGGGCGGTGGTGCGGCTGACCTTGTCGATCCTGATGAAGCCGCCGTCGTCGACCTGGACGCCGGCCGCCTCGAGGCCGAGGTCCTCGGTGTTCGGGATCGAGCCCAGGGCGAGGATGCAGTGGCTGCCGGTGACCGTGCGGCCGTCCATCAGGGTGACGGTGACAGCGTCACCCTCACGGGCGACCGAGGCCATCCGCGAGTTGCCGAGGATGTTCATCCCGCGTCGCTCGAGCACGTCCTGGAGAACCTCGGCGGCGTCGGCGTCCTCCCCGGGCAGCACCCGGTCGCGGCTGCTCACCAGGGTGACCTGCGAGCCGAGGGCGAGATAGGCGCTGGCGAACTCCGCGCCGGTGACCCCCGAGCCGACCACGATCATGTGCTCGGGCCGCTCGTCCAGGTCGTAGACCTGCTCCCAGGTGAGGATCCGCTCACCGTCGGGCTGCGCCGAGGCGAGCACGCGTGGCCGGGCTCCGGTCGCGATCAGAACGCTGTCCGCGTGCAGGACCTCCTCGGAACCGTCGGGTGCGGTGGCGATCACCTCGCCGCCGGCGGCGCCGGCGCCCGGGCCGAGCCGTCCGGTGCCCTTGACGATGCGGATGTCGCGCCGGGACAGGCGGCCCTCGATGTCGGCGGACTGCGCGGCGGCCAGCGACTTCACCCGTGCGTTCACCTTGGCCAGGTCGACGCCCAGCTGCGTCGCGGCGTCACCGTCGTGGTCCTCGAAGCTGATGCCCAGCTCGGCGGCCTGGGCCATGTCGGTCATCACCTCGGCGGTGGCGATCAGGGTCTTGCTCGGCACGCAGTCGGTGAGGACGGCGCTGCCGCCGATGCCGTCCCGGTCGACGACGGTAACCTCGGCTCCGAGCTGCTGGGCCACCAGCGCCGCCTCGTACCCGCCGGGTCCCCCACCGATGATCACGACCTTTGGCATGGCGTCATCCTCTCATCAGGCGCGGGCGGGCTAGAAAACGGCCGAGAGGTCAGGTCGTTGCCGTCGAGACGGCCGGCGAGGGCTCAGACCGCGCCATCGGGGAAGGCGATGACGGACAGGAACCGGATCGGGACGTCGATGAGCTCCACCGGGCCGTGCGCACCCTCGCCGTCGAGCGTCAACGAGTCCCCTGCCGTGAGGCGGTAGACCTTGCGGCCGTGGCCGTAGTCGATGGTGCCCTCGAGCATGTAGATGAACTCGGTGCCCGGATGCTGGAAGAGCGGATAGGTCTCGCTGGTGCCGGTCAGGGTGACCAGCAGGCACTCGAGCCGCTTGTGCTCGCCGCGGAGTGCCCCCAGGAGCTGGTACTCGTGCCCGGCCTGGGTGCCGTTGCGCACGATCGGCGTACCGCGCCCGGCCCTGACGTAGGACGCCGGCCGCTCGGTGTCGGCGCCTCGAAACAGCGACGTGACGGGCACGTCGAGCCCCTTGGCGAGCAGCGCGAGGGTGCCCAGGCTGCACGAGGTCTGGGCGTTCTCCACCTTGGAGAGCATCGCCTTGGAGATGCCGATCTCGCCGGCCATGTCGGCCACCGAGAGACCACGCTGGAGGCGCAGCTCGCGCACGTTGCGGGCGATGGCCGCCTCGAGCTCCAGCTCCTCGATCGGCTCCTCGGCGCCGCGGCGACGCGCCGTCCCGGTATTGCGCAGCAGCTCATCCGCCATGGGGTGAACCTTACGGGACGGCGTTTCCCCGCAGTGGTCGCTCAGCGAGCGATCAGCACCTCCAACGCTGCCGCGAGCGCGGCGGCCCCGGCCTCGGCATCGTCGTCCTCGACATGCTCCCCGGGGGCATGGGAGACCCCCGTCGGGTTGCGGACGAACAGCATGGCGGTCTCGACGTGCCCGGTGAGCACGCCCGCGTCATGACCCGCCCCCGTGCCGAGCAACGGTGCATGACCCAGCGCGGCGGCGAGGTCGTCGCGCAAGCGGGAGTCGAAGTCGACGGTGGAACTGAAGGACTCCTCCGTCAGGGTGACGTCGCAGCCCTCCTCCTGCGCGACGACGGCAGCGGCCTGCCCGATCTGCTCCACCAGCGCACGCGTCACCACGTCCTCCGGATGTCGTACGTCGACCCACACGTCGACCTGCGACGCGATCACGTTGGTGCCACCGGGGATCGGCTGCAGGCGTCCGACCGTCGCCCGAGCACCGGGTGTCGCGCGCGCGAGCCGCTGCACCGCCACCACGGCCTGAGCCGCAGCCACCATCGGATCACGGCGCTCGGGCATCAGCGTGGTGCCCGCGTGGTTGCCCTCTCCGGTGAAGGAGAGCCGCCAGCGTCCGTGTCCGAGGATCGAGGAGGCGACCGCCACCGGTCGGTCGAGATCGACCAGCCCACGCCCCTGTTCGACGTGGAGCTCGACGAAGGCGCCGAGGCGGCCGAGCCTGTCGGCGTCGCGGCCCACGCGGGCCGGATCGAGGCCACCTGCCGCCATGGTCTCGGCGAAGGTCCGCCCGTCGGCGTCGGTGAGGGCCAAGGCGCGCTCGGGCCGGATCGCGCCGGTGAGCAGGCGCGAGCCGAGGCACGCCACACCGAAGCGCGAGCCCTCCTCCTCGGGGAAGACGGCGATCGCGCGCGGCCTGCCGGTGACGTCGCTCGCGGCCAGACGGTCGAAGGCGACGAGGGCGGAGGCGACGCCGAGCGGCCCGTCGTACGCGCCGCCGCCCGGCACGGAATCGAGGTGACTCCCGGTGACGACGGCGTCCGCGCCGGGGGTGCCGGCCCACGCCCAGATGATGCCGTTGGGGTCCGTCTCGACGTCCAGGCCGCGCTTGCCCGCATGAGCGAGGAACCACGCGCGCAGGTCGAGCTCGGCCGCCGAGTAGACCGGGCGCGTGTATCCGCCGCGGACCGCATCCCGCCCGAGGTCGGCGATCTCGGCCAGCAGGCCGGCAACCGTGTCGTTCGTCGAAGTGTCGTTCATCGAAGTCCTTCCAGGTGGATGTCGGCGACGATCGGCCCGAGCAGGACATGGAGGTCCGGAGTGTCGGGAGCAGCCGATCGGGCCGGCCGGAGCACGACGCGCGGACTCCTGCCGAGGTCGCGGTGCGTCATCACGTTGAGCGCCCGTGTCGGCATGGCGAGCACCACCTCGACGGCAGCCTCACCGGCGAAGCGGTGCTGCTCGCCGGGCAGCAGATCGACGGCCGTCCCGTCCACGACGAGCCGCACCGCTCCCATCGGGACGAACAGCCGGTCCAGGCCCGGGAAGAGCGAGAACGGCGCGGAGTGGGTCAGGTCGGCCACACTCACCCGCCACCGCACCTCGCCGTCGGGACCGCGATCCATCGCGAGCTCCCGCGTGGTCCCGGCGCCGTTGGGCCACGGCACCGGGACCACCCCGGACGGGTCGAGCGTCACGACGCTCAGCGCATCTCCCCCGCGCCGACGTACGGGTGCAGGCTGCTCAGCGGCTTGCCCTCGGCGAACCGCTCGAGGCGGAAGTCGGCCGCCGGGATGTCGGGGTCGGTGCTGTCGCCCTCCAGGACGAGATCCGCCACCAGGTCTCCGACGGCGGGGCTGATCTTGAAGCCGTGGCCGGCGAATCCGGCGGCGAGGATCAGCCCGTCGAGACCACCGACCGGAGCGATGACGGGGTTCCAGTCGGGTGGTACGTCGTAGACCCCGGCGTAGGTGTGCGTGACCGAGGGATCCGGGAAGCCGGGGAAGCGATGGAGCAGCTTCTCGGCGTACCGCTCGATGCTGGCGTCGGCAGCCATGTTGGAGTAGGCGTCCGGGTCGGCGAACTTCTTCTGGAAGTCGGCGTGGTCGCTGTTTCCGACCAGGAACTGGCCCGCGCCCTCCAGCCGGCAGTACTGCAGGCTGATCAGGTCGGACACCACGGGAAGGTCCGGAAGCGGCTCACCCGCGTCGACGATCAGCAGCTCCGAGCGGTAGGCCTCGACGGGGAAGTCGATGTCGAGGTCGGCGAGCAGCCGCTTGGACCACCACCCACTCGCGACGACGACCAAGTCGGCCTCGACCGTCTCGCCGTCCGCCAGCTCGACACCGGTGACCTTGTCGCCCTCGGTCAGGATGCGCGCGACCGGGGCGTTCTGCCGGATCCGGGCGCCGTGATCGCGAGCGACCCGGCCGAAGTGCAGCGCCAGCTGGGTGGCGTCCGCGAACCCGCCGCGCGGTTCGTAGGAGGCCAGCGCGACGTCGTCGACGTTCATCATCGGCCACAGCTCCTGGAGCCGCTCGGGATCGATGAGGTCGACCTCGATCCCCAGGCTCTGGTGCATCGCCGTGTTGGCCGTGAGCGGCTCGACGTTCTCCCGTCCCACGATGACCGTGTAGCCGACCTGGCGGAAGCCGACCTCCGCCCCGAGCTGCTCGAAGACCGGCAGGCTTCGCCACGACATCGCCGCGATCGACGGTACGCCGTAGTGCATCCGGACGATGCCCGACGACTTGCCGGTACCGCCGCTGGCGAGCTGGTGCCGCTCGAGCACGAGGACGTCGCTGATGCCGCGGGTGGCCAGCGCCCGCGCGATGGACAGCCCGATGAGTCCGCCGCCGATCACGACGGCCCTGCGGCTCGCCATCACAGCCCACCGTTCAGGCCGGGGATCCACGTCGTGCCGGCGAGCGGAACGCGTGCCATCGCGGCCGCCTCGATAGAGATGGCGACCATGTCCTCGGGCTCGAGATGGTTGACGTGCGCCTTGCCGCAGGCTCGCGCGATGGTCTGCGCCTCCATGGTCAGCACGCGCAGGAAGTTCGCGATCCGGCGGCCGCCCTCGACCGGGTCGAGGGCCTTCTGCAGCTCGGGGTCCTGGGTGGTGATGCCGGCCGGGTCCAGGCCGGCCTGGAACTGGTCGTAGAAGCCTGCCGCCGACCCGAGCCGCTCGTACGCGGCGCTGTGCTTCGGGTCGTTGTCGCCCAGGGCGATGAGCGCGGCGGTGCCGATCGCGACCGCATCCGCGCCGAGGGCGAGCGCCTTGGCGACGTCGGCGCCGTTGCGGATGCCGCCCGAGACGATCAGCTGCACGCCGTCGGGACGCTTGTGCACGCCGAGCTCCTGCAGCGCCTGCACGGCCTGCGGTACGGCGGCGAGCGTCGGGATGCCGACGTGCTCGATGAACACCTCCTGGGTCGCGGCGGTGCCGCCCTGCATGCCGTCGACCACCACGACGTCGGCGCCGGCATGCACGGCCAGCTTGACGTCGTAGTAGGTGCGCGAGGCACCGACCTTGACGTAGATCGGCTTCTCCCAGTCGGTGATCTCGCGCAGCTCGTTGATCTTGATGGTGAGGTCGTCCGGTCCGGTCCAGTCCGGGTGGCGCGAGGCGCTGCGCTGGTCGATGCCCTGGGGCAGGTCGCGCATGCCTGCGACGCGCTCGGAGACCTTCTGGCCGAGCAGCATGCCGCCCCCGCCCGGCTTCGCGCCCTGTCCGAGGACGATCTCGATCGCATCGGCCCGGCGCAGGTCGTCGGGGTTCATGCCGTACCGGTTCGGGAGGTACTGGTAGACGAGGTGCTTGGAGTGGCCGCGCTCCTCCGGCGTCATGCCGCCGTCGCCGGTCGTGGTCGACGTACCGACCTCGGAGGCCCCCCGGCCGAGCGCCTCCTTCGCGTGGGCGCCCAGGGCGCCGAAGGACATGCCGGCGATCGTCACCGGAATGTCGAGGTGCAGCGGGAAGCGCGCGTTGCGTCCGCCGAGGACGACGTCGGTCCCGCACCTCTCGCGGTATCCCTCCAGCGGGTAGCGCGACATCGACGCCCCCAGGAACAGCAGGTCGTCGAAGTGCGGCAGCGCGCGCTTGGCGCCCCACCCGCGGATGTCGTAGATGCCGGTCTGCGCGGCGCGCTGGATGGCGGCGATGGTGGGCCGGTCGAACGTGGCCGACTCACGCAGGCCCCAGTCACGGCCCTCGGCGGACGAGCGTCCGCCCTCGTTGGTTGAGCTTGTCGAAACCATGACTCCCCGATCAGTACGTGTTGTCGGCGTGGAAGTGGTACAGCGTCCGGGCCGAGCCGTAGCGCTTGTAGGAGGCCGGGTCATCGTCCTCGTAGCCGGCGGCCTTGAGCAGGCCGGTCAGCTCCTCGAGGTGCTCGGGACCCATCTCCTTCTCGACGCAGTCGGCACCGAGCGAGCTCACCGAGCCGCGGACGTAGAGGCGCGCCTCGTAGATGGAGTCGCCGAGCGCGTCGCCGGCATCACCGCGTACGACGAGCCGCCCGCGCTGCGCCATGAACGCACTCATGTGGCCGACGGAGCCTCCGACCACGATGTCGAGCCCCTTCAGCGAGATCCCGCAACGGGCGGCGGCGTCACCGTCGATGACGAGCAGGCCCCCGCGGCCGGTGGCGCCGGCGGACTGGGACGCGTTGCCGGTCACGTGGACGACGCCGCTCATCATGTTCTCCGCCACGCCCTGCCCGGCATTGCCCTCGATGGTGACCTCGGCCTGCTGGCTCATGGCGGCGGCGTAGTAGCCGCAGTGCCCCTGGATCGTCACCTTCACCGGGGCGTTCAGCCCGACGGCGACGTTGTGTGCTCCGCGCGGGTTCTGCACCAGGATCTCGCCCTCGAGGCCGTCGGCGTGCAGGGCGGCGTTGACCTCGCGCAGCGGGGTGAGGGCCAGGTCGAAGGCGGCGGTCATACGAGGACCTCCTCGCGGTCGGCGGAGCGGGTCCAGGCATAGATGACCTCGGGCTCCGGCTCCCAGATCCGGGCCTGGTCGATGCCGGGCAGGTGCGCGAGAGCGCGGAACTCGCTGGCCATCGCGACCCAGTCATCGGTCTCGGCGATGACGGCCGGCTTGCAGGCGATGGCATCGCGGACGACCGCGAAGGAGTCCCGGTTGGAGACGAGCAGCGTGTAGAACCCGTCGAACGTCGTGGTCAGGTCGGTGAGTGCCGTCTCGACATCGGCCCCCTCGGCGAGCTCGTGGGCCACGAAGCGGGCGCCCACCTCGGTGTCGTTCTCGGAGTCGAACTCCACCCCCGCCGCCCTGAGGTCGCGACGGATGGTGGCGTGGTTGGAGAACGAGCCGTTGTGCACCAGGCACTGGTCGGGACCCACGGCGTAGGGATGAGCACCGCCGGGAGTCACCGCCGACTCCGTCGCCATCCGGGTGTGCCCCACACCCTGCCAGCCCTGGGCGCGCTCCAGCCCCCAGGCCTCGGCGAGGACGCGCGGGCTCCCGACGCCCTTGAGGACCGCGAGATCCTCGCCGAAGCCGCCGACCAGCACGTGCGGGTAGAGCGCCTTGGCGGCCGCGAGCAGTGCCTGGGCGTCGACGTGGCCGTGCGCGAGCACCGAGTTGTCGACCGCTGTGGCGGTGACCTCGGTGCCGAGCGCGCCGCTCAGCGCACGGGCCGCCTCCTCGGCAGGAACGTCAAGGTCGATGAGCGAGATCGAGCTCTGTCCGGCGGGCGACCAGCCGGGATCGCCGTACACAGCGATGCCGGCGGAGTCCGACCCCCGGTCCTCCATCTCGCAGAGCATGCCGGTGAGGAGCTCACCGAGGCGCGGATAGAGCTCAGGGTTGCGCAGGTGCAACCCGACGATGCCACACATGTGGGGTGTCCTTTCGAAGGTCGTTGAGAGGCTCGGGAGCCAGGTCAGAAGGCGGTGAGGTAGCGGTCGTGCTCCCAGGACCCGACGTCGGAGTGCCAGGTGAAGAACTCCTCGCGCTTGAGCCGGCCGAAGTAGGCGGCGACGCTGCCGATGTCCGTGGCGTCCCAGGACCCCAGGGCGGCGTCGAGCGCTCCGGTGATCACCGGATCGGCGTCGAACGCGTCGACCGCGTGGACCAGTGTGAGCGGCAGCGACGCGCCCGGACCGCTGCCGACGGCACCGGGATCGAGGCTGCGCTTGACCCCGTCGAGACCGGCCGCGAGTGCCGCGGCGACGGCGAGGTAGGGGTTCGCCGAGCCGTCACCGCCGCGGAGCTCGAGTCGCTGGTCGTCGGGGACGCGGATGTAGTGGGTGCGGTCGTTGCCACCCCATGTCGGCGTACGGGGTGCCCAGCTCGCGCCGGAGGCGGTGGCGACGGCACCGGTCCGCTTGTAGCTGTTGACGGTCGGTGCGATCACCGCCTGCAGCGCGCAGGCATGCTCCAGGATGCCCGCCAGGAAGGAGTACGCCGTGCCCGATAGGCCCAACCCCTTGGCGTCCTCCGCCTCGTCGGCGGGGAAGACCGGGGCTCCGCCGCTGGTCAGCGAGACGTGCAGGTGCAGGCCCGAGCCGGTCTTGTGGGCGAACGGCTTGGGCATGAACGTCGCGATCATGCCGCGTTCGGCCGCCATCACGTTGAGCAGGTAGCGCAGGGTGATGACCCGGTCACAGGTGGTGAGGGCCTCGGCGTACTTGAAGTTCTGCTCGAACTGTCCCGAGCCGTCCTCGTGGTCGTTGGCGTAGTTGCCCCAGCCGAGCTGGTTCATCGCGCTGCTGATCGCCGTGAGGTGGTCGTACATGCGCGTCACCCCGCGGGCGTCGTAACAGGGTTGGGCGGCGACGTCCTGGTCGTCGGCGGGCACGAGCTCACCCGACGCGTTCCGCTTGAGCAGGAAGTACTCGACCTCTGCGCCCACCCACGGCTCGAAACCTGCGTCCGCCGAGCGCTGCACCATCGCCTTGAGGATGTTGCGCGGAGCGTAGGGCCACGGCCTGCCCTCGACGTACGGATCGCAGTGCACGATCGCGAGCCCCTCCTTCACGAACGGAATCGGGGCGAAGGAGGCGGGATCGGGGATCACCATCAGGTCCGGGTCCTTGGGCTCCTGCCCCATCGCGCCGACGGCGTAGCCGGCGAAGCCGACTCCGTCGGCGGCCAGCTCGTCCACCGCCTCCACCGGCACCAGCTTCGCGCACGGTTTGCCATGGAGATCGACGAACAGGGCGAGGATGAACCTCGTCCCGGTCTGCTCCGCCAAAGCGGCGAGCTCACTGCGCTGCGTCATCGGTCATGCCTCCTGGTGTCCACTGTAGTGAATCACTGTTCACGACCAGTAGACGGACCGATTGTTTCCAAAGTGTCACCGAGCAGATAAATCCGCGTCTCGCCGAGGGATTCGGCGGGGCGATCCGCCGCGGCTCGTTCATCGAGCCGTTACGGCATCGGACCATCTACGCAAAGGAAACATCGTCTACTGGTGATCAACGGGTCCGGAGCCTGGACCCACGTCGCAAGGAGATGACATGGACACAGGAACCACAGCCTTCATGCTGTGCTGCATCATCGGGCTCACGATCATGATTCCGGGCCTGGCGCTGTTCTACGGCGGCATGGTGAGCGTCAAGAGCTCGATCAACATGATGATGATGACCTACGGCGCCGTCGCGATCGTGGGCGTCCTCTGGGTGCTCTTCGGCTTCTCGATGACCTTCGGCGACTCCCACGGCGGCTTCGTCGGCAGTGTCACCGAGTTCGCCGGGATGAAGCATCTGCTCGATCCGATGACGACGATCGACGGCCTGCCGGTGAGCCTCTTCGCGCTGTTCCAGGCGCTGTTCGCCGCGCTCACCGTCGCCATCGTGTCGGGCGCCGCCGCCGACCGGATGAAGTTCTCCGCATGGATGACCTTCGCCACCCTGTGGGCGGTGCTCGTCTACTTCCCGGTCGCGCACTGGGTCTTCGCCTTCGACGGCGTCGTGACCAAGAACGCGACCGGCGGCTGGATCGCCAACAAGCTCCACGCGGTCGACTTCGCCGGCGGCACCGCCGTCCACATCAACGCGGGCGCCGCGGCGCTCGCCGTGGCGATCGTGCTCGGCAAGTCGGCGACGTGGAGCTCGCGCAAGCCGCACAACGTCCCGCTGACCCTGCTCGGCGCCGGCCTCCTGTGGGCAGGCTGGTACGCGTTCAACGGTGGCTCCGCGCTGACGGCGGGGAACTCGGCGGCGATCGTGATGGTGACCTCGTTCACCGCGACCTGCTCCGCCACCCTCGGCTGGCTGGCGGTGGAGAAGTTCAAGGACGGTCACGTGACAGGCATCGGTGCGGCCTCGGGCGCCATCACCGGCCTGGTCGCGATCACGCCGGCGTGCGGCGCCGTCACCCCCATCGGCGCCCTCTTCGTCGGCCTGATCCCCGCGATGATCTGCCCGTTCGCGATCGGGCTCAAGGAGCGGTTCGGGTACGACGATTCGACCGACGTCGTGGGCGTCCACCTCGTCGGCGGCATCATCGGCACCCTGCTGATCGGGTTCTTCGCCAGCTCCGGCATGCCCAACGGCGTGGACGGCCTGTTCTACGGCGGCAGCATCAGCCTGCTGCTCAAGCAGGCCGCGGCCGCCGGCTCCGTGCTGGCCTACTCCTTCGTGGTCGCGCTCGTCATCGCCTGGGCGATCAAGCGGACCATCGGCATCCGGATCTCGCCCGAGGAGGAGGAGGACGGCATCGACGCCATCCTGCACCGCGATCCGGCGTACGAGCTCGTCTGATCGCACCGGCCCTGACCGAGGAAGCACCATCCGGCCGTTCGGGCGCCCACCGGACGTGGTCGCGGCATCCCGCACCACGACGCTGGCGCGCCCGAACGTGTCGTCAGAAGATCGGCGGGCTCATCACCCAGATCGAGGTGACCGGCGCCTGGCCGAGGTTCTGGTAGCGGTGCGGAAGCTTCGGGTCGAGCATCAACGAGTCGCCGGTACCGAGCGTGTAGCTCTCCCCGTCCACCCAGACCTCCAGCTCGCCGGCCAGGATGATCACGCACTCCTCGTCGGCCGCATGGGTGTACGGCTCCTCACCGGACCCTTCCCCCGGACCGATCGCGGCATGGATCACCTGGAGCGTCTTCGCCGAGGGCGGCGTGAGCATCAGCTCCTCGTGCGTGCCCTCCGTGTGCACCAGACGTCGCCCCTGCCCGGCGCGGATCACCCGCGTCGGGCTGTCGCCTCCGACGAAGAGCGAGCCGACGTTGACGCCGATCGCGCCGGCGATCCGAGTCAGGGACGCCATCGACGGATGCGCGACGCCTCGCTCGACCTGTGACACGAAGCTCTCCGAGACGTCGGCCGCATCGGCGACCTGACGCAGGGTGATGTTCGCGCGACGCCGGATCTCCCGGAGGCGCCTGCCGAGCGATCCGTCCTCAGCGCTGTTGCGCGTGGCCATCAGGCTCCCCTCTCTCGAGGCCTCACTCTAGCGCCACGACCGCTGAAGAAACTTAAACGTAACTTCAGAAAGCCTTGTGAGCCGCACCACTCCTGACCTAATGTCCCTCGCAACTGAAGTAGTACTACAGATTCTGGGAGTTGGTTGTGACTAGCCGAGGACATGTCGAGATCGCCGGAGCAGGCCTCGCCGGCCTGACTGCCGCCACCGCCCTGGCCCAGCGTGGCTGGTCGGTCCGCGTGCACGAGCGCGGCAGCGCGCTGCGGGAGATCGGTGCCGGCATCTACCTCTGGGAGAACGCGCTGCGCGCGCTGGAGGACATCGGCGCCTACGACGATGCCACCCGCAACGCCGAGCACGTACGCAACCCGGAGCTGCGGGATCACCGCAACCGCGTGCTGCAGCGGGAGTGGCTGCGGGAGGGCAGGCTCTGCACGGTGGCGCGCCGGGAGCTCCATGCGGCCCTGGCCACCGCGGCGGAGAAGGCGGGCGTCGAGGTCGTCACCGGATCACCCGTGGACGGCGCCACGCCGGAGGGACGGCTGCGGCTGCTCGACGGCACCGAGTACGAGGCGGATCTGGTGATCGGCGCCGACGGCGTCTTCTCCCGGGTCCGCGAGACCCTGGGTCTGACCAAGCAGATCACCAACCTCGGCGACGGCGGCGGACGCCACATGATCAAGCGGACCGAGGACGACCCGGTCGACGGGGTGATCGAGGAGTGGAACGCCGGACGTCGCATCGGGATCGTGCCGTGCTCGCCGGACCAGACCTACATCTTCTTGTGCTGCCCCGCCGACGACGCCGCGGGCGTCCGGCAGCAGCCCTTCGAGCGGCAGACCTGGATCGACTCCTTCCCCGAGTTCCGCTCCCAGCTCGAGCGCATCCCCGACGATCCCGAAGGACGCTGGGCCTCCTTCACCGACGTGGTGGTGTCGAAGTGGTCGCGTGGACGCGCGGCACTGATCGGCGACGCCGCCCACGCCATGTCACCCAACCTCGGCCAGGCGGCCTGCGTGGCGATGATGAACAGCGTCGCCCTCGCCCAGGCGCTCGACGCGCACGACATCGACACCGCGCTGGAGGTCTGGGAACGCAGCGAGCGACCCGTCATCGACCGGGTGCAGCGCTACTCCCGCTACTACGGCACCATCGGCACGCGTTGGCCGCAGGGACTCCTCGACGTCCGCTCCGCACTCGTCTGGGGCCTGGGTGCCTCGAAGGCCGCGCAGCGGCGGGTCCAGTCCGCTGCCCTCTACTTCCCGAGCCTGGACGCCGGCCTGGCACCGGCGAGCAGCCGATGAGCGCCTCGTCCAGGCCCTTCGTCGTCACGGGTCGCATCGCGACGGTGGCGGGCGCGGCGGACGCGCGGGCGATGCTCGTCCGCGAGGGACGGGTCGCCGAGGTCGGCGACAGCCGGATCGCCGACCAGGCCGCCGACGCAGGCATCGAGGTGCACTCCTTCGGCGAGCGCCTCATCGTGCCGGGCTTCGTCGATCCGCACATCCACCTGCGCCACCTCGCCACCGGCCGCGGCCGCGGCGTCGACTGCCGGTTCCCGCACTGCGTGAGCATCGCCGACGTGCTCGACGCCTTGCGCGACGGGCTGGCGAACGTGTCGGCGGGCGATTGGCTGATCGGCTACGGCAACCTGTTCTTCGACCAGAAGATCGCCGATCGACGGGTCCCGACACGCGCCGAGCTCGACCAGGTGAGCGACAGGGTGCCGATCGTGCTGCACATGGGCGGCCACTCCTCGGTGCTCAACACCCCGGCCCTGCGCCTCGCCGGAGTCGAACGGTTCCTGTCCGGTGCCGCAGGCGGCTGGGGTGCCCCGATCGTCGACGTGGACGAGCACGGCGAGCCCACCGGTCTGGTCGCCGAGATCGACCCGATGCTCCCCATCCCCGAACCCGACACCGCCGAGACCGAGCAGTACGTCGCACAGACCTACGCCGAGCTGTTCACCCGCTACGGCGTCACCACCATCGGTGAGATGGTCGAGCGCCTCGACACCGCCGACCTGCTCTCCGGGCTGATCGGCTCAGGGCGGATGCCTGCTCGCGCCGTGCTGTACCTCATGGTGCCGGCCGCGCTGCCGCTCCACGACGCGGTGGAGTGGGCCAGCGGACACCGCACGATCTCGGACAGGGTCTCGGTCGCCGGCCTGAAGATGTTCGCGGACGGCGGGTACTCCTCGCGCAACGCGGCCAGCAAGACGCCGTACGCCGTCGACCACGCACCGCACCCGGGCTACCACGGCGTCCTGAACCTGACCTATCCGTCGCTGCGGACCGCGCTGGAGGCCACCCGGGCGGCGGACCTCCAGCTCGCCGTCCACACCAACGGGACGGCGGCGCAGGAGGAGGTCCTCACCGCCGTCCTCGGCGCCGGTGACCCGATGGGCCATCCCGCCGTCCGGATCGAGCACCTGGGCAACGTGCTCGCCGATCCCGCCGACATCGCCACCTGGCGTCGCGCCGGCGTACGACCGGTCCTGCAACCCGCCTTCCTGCACAACTTCGTCGGCGACTTCGTCCCGATGCTGCTCGGAGACGCGGGCACCCGAGGACGCCTGCCGCTGCGGTCGATCCTCGACGGCGGCGTCATCCCGGCCGGGAGCTCCGATGTCGCGCTCGGGGCCGAGGACCAGCAGTCGAACCCGTTGTTCGGGATCTGGTGCCTGCTGGCCCGGCGCAGCTACTGGCAGCGCCACATCGAGCCGTCCGAGGCCATCACCTTCAGCGAGGCCCTCCGGCTCTTCACCCTCGAAGGTGCCCGAGCGCTCGGTCTCGCCGACGAGATCGGCTCGCTCGAGCCGGGCAAGCGCGCCGACTTCGTGGTGTTCGACCGCGATCCCCGCGCCCATGCCGACGACCTGCTGCGCACGTCCGTGGACGCCGTCTACCTTGACGGCGCCCCACTCCCGACCAGGTAGCGGACCGGAGCTCAAGCCGGTCCGGAGCCGCTCCCAGCACCCTGTCTTCCCCGCACGACAACGCTGTCGCACCCCTACCGCACGACCCGACGAGAAAGGCACTTTCGATGACGGCACCCGCACAGCGCTCCGGGGCGCAGATCCAAGGAGTGGAGCAACGCTCCATCGACTACATCCCGCCGGAGGAGCGCCACGGCGTGGTCTGGCACCAAGGACCGTTCTGGATGACCGGTGGCATGGTGCTCAGCTCGCTGCTCGTCGGCTTCATCGGACCCGGCCTGGGCCTGGGCGTCGGCTGGTCGTTGCTCGGGGTGACCGCCGGGATGGCGTTCGGCACCCTGTTCATGGCGCTGCACGCCAACCAGGGTCCCCGCCTCGGACTGCCCCAGATGATCCAGTCGCGGGCGCAGTTCGGCAGCCGCGGCGCGATGTTCCCCATCGCCGTCGCCGTCTTCATCTACATCGGCTACAACGTCTTCCAGCTCATCTTCGCCGGCGAGGCGATGCACGTGGCGCTGCCCGGCCAGAAGGTCTGGTACGTCGTCTTCGCCGTGGTCGCCTTCGTGCTGGCCACCGTCGGGCACGACCTCCTCCACACCTTCCAGCGGTGGTCCAGCTATCTGATGCTCGTCATCTTCGGTCTGCTGACCATCGTGACGATCGTGCACTTCCCCGGCTCCGGTGTGTCACCCCAGGTGTCGGGATGGTCGTTCAAGGCCTTCCTGGTCCAGTTCGCCGCGGCAGGCGGCTACCAGATCAGCTACGCGATCTACGTCTCCGACTACAGCCGCTACCTGCCCGAGGACGCCCCCGCCGGCAGGCTCATCGGCTGGACGTTCGGCGGTGCGATGGTGGGAGCGGGGTGGATGGGCTGCCTGGGCGTCCTGCTGGGCAGCTACGTCCCGAACCCGGACGCGATCGGCGCCATCCACCAGGTCGGCAACTACCTGTTCCCGGGTTTCGGCGTCATCGCCGCGCTCGGGACGCTGCCCGCGCTCATCGGGACCTCGGGGGTCAATGCGTACGGCGCCATGCTCACCGGCGCGACCATCGTCGACGGGGTCCGCCAGATCAAGCCGACCGTGCGGACCCGCGTCACGGGCCTGCTCGTGGTCAGCATCATCGGTGCTGCGATCG
Source organism: Nocardioides sp. BP30 (assembly GCF_029873215.1). Taxonomy (NCBI): domain Bacteria; kingdom Bacillati; phylum Actinomycetota; class Actinomycetes; order Propionibacteriales; family Nocardioidaceae; genus Nocardioides; species Nocardioides lacus. The sequence goes on from NZ_CP123620.1 coordinate 3,644,799, forward strand.
CGCTCTTCATGCCGGAGGACTACCTGGACAGCTTCAACACGTTCCTCGCGATCATGGTCTACCTGCTGGTTCCGTGGACAGCGGTCAACCTGATCGACTTCTACGTCGTCCGTCGCCAGCACTACAGCATCGCCGACATCGTCGATCCGAACGGCAGGTACGGCCGCTGGTCGATGCGCGGCCTGACCGCCTACTTCGCGGGCTTCGTCGCGATGATCCCGTTCTTCTCCCTCAGCTTCTACGTCGGCCCGATCACCAAGGCCCTCGGCGGTGCGGACTTCTCCTTCGTCGTCGGGCTGCTCGTCTCCGCCGGCGCCTACTGGCTGCTCTCCCGAACCCTTCACGAGCGCGCGGGCACGGAGTCGGCCACCTCCCCCGTGGTCACCGGCTGACGCACCGCGCGAACTCCATCGCTCGCCGGGCCGACTCCCGGTTCCCCCACCGGCGAGCGAGAAGGGGACAGCCCCCGATGCCGCAATGTCGCGGTGTCGGGGGCTGTTCCGTGCACTGTTCGCGCAGGTCACCGACCTGCGAGCGTCACAGGTTGATCATGTGGCCGGCGATGCCGTGGATGGCTTCCTTGACGGCCTCGGAGAGCGTGGGGTGGGCGAACACGTTGCGACCCACCTCGTCTGCGGTCAGGTCCCACTGCTGCGCCAGCGTGAGGACCGGCAGCTGCTCGGTGACGTCCGGGCCGATCATGTGGGCGCCGAGGATCTCGTTGTGCTCGGCATCGGCGACGACCTTGACGAAGCCGACCGCGTCCCCGAGGCCCTGGGCCTTGCCGTTCGCGGAGAAGGGGAACTTCGCGACCTTGACGTCGTACCCCTTGTCGCGGGCCTGCTGCTCGGAGTAGCCGAAGGAGCCGATCTGCGGCTGGCAGTAGGTGGCCCGCGGGATCATGTCGAAGTTGATCTCCATGGTCTCCGCGCCGGCGATGGTCTCCGCGGCCACGATGCCCATCGACTCCGCGACGTGGGCGAGCATGAACTTGCCGGTGCAGTCACCGATGGCGTAGACGCCCTCGACGTTGGTGCGCCCGCGCGCGTCGACGGCGACCGCCTTGCGCTCGGTCAGCTCGACGCCGGTGTTGTCCAGCCCGTAGCCCTCGACCCGCGGCGCGAAGCCGAACGCGGCCAGGAACTTGCCGGCCTCGAGCACCTGCTCGTCCCCGCCCGCGGCCGGGGCGACGGTCACCCGGACGCCCGAGCCGGTGTCCTCCACGCCCTTGACGGCGGTCGAGAGCAGCACGTTGACGCCCAGCTTCTTGTAGTGCCGCAGGAGCTCCTTGGAGATCTCCTCGTCCTCGGTCGGGACCATCCGGTCGAGGAACTCGATGATGGTGACGTCGACGCCGAAGTTCTTCAGCACATAGGCGAACTCGACGCCGATCGCGCCGGAGCCGCCGATGATGATCGAGCTCGGCAGCTGATCGGTGAGGATCTGCTCCTCGTAGGTCACGATGTTCTGACCATTCGGCACCACGCCCGGGACGCTGCGCACGGTGGCGCCGGCGGCGATGATGAGGTTGTCGAAGCTGTACGACGTGGTGGCGCCGTCCTTGCCCTTGACGTCGATCCCCTTGGGACCGGTGAGCGTGCCCCAGCCGTCGATCTCGGTGATCTTGTTCTTCTTCATCAGGAAGTGGACACCCTTGGCCATCCCCCCGGCGACCTGGCGCGACCGCGCGTGCGTCGGGCCGAACGACATGGTCGCGTCGCCCTCGATGCCGTACTTCGCCTTCTCGTGGGTCAGCACGTGCGCGAGCTCGGCGTTCTTCAGCAGGGCCTTGGAGGGGATGCAGCCGACGTTGAGGCACACACCGCCCCAGTACTTGTCTTCCACGACAGCGACGGACTTGCCGAGCTGGGCGGCGCGAATGGCGGCGACGTAGCCACCGGGGCCAGCGCCGAGGACGAGGACATCGAAGTGGGTCACGGCTCAAGCGTAGACGGCTGGGGCCTGCCACCCGGTGTCGCCTTCGACACCCGCCGGTAACGTTCGCCCCGTGAGCCTGTACGCCGCCTACGGGGCCAACCTCGACCCCGCCCTCATGGCGCAGCGCTGCCCGCACTCCCCGATGCACACCACCGGCTGGCTCGGCGATTGGCGCCTGACCTTCGGTGGCGAGGAGCACGGTTGGGACGGTGCGCTCGCCACCATCGTGCCGGACCCCTTCGAACAGGTCTTCGTCGCCGTCTACGACGTGACCCGCGAGGACGAGCGAACGCTGGACGAGTGGCAGTCGACGGACACCGGGCTCTACCGGCGCACCAAGGTGCGGGTCAACACCATGACCGGTGACCTGGTGGCCTGGACCTACGTGCTGGACGCCTACGAGGGTGGTCTGCCCTCGGCGCACTACCTGGGCACCATCGCCGCCGCGGCCGAGGCCGCCGACGCCCCGGCCGACTACGTGCGCTGGCTGCGCACGCGGCCGTGCCGCTCCATCGAGCAGTAGGAACGGCTCCGCAGGTCGGTCCTGCACGAGGACGGCGCCGCCATGGCAGGGTGGGCCCATGGCCCCCACCCTGCGACGCGCAGTCGTCGCCGTGCTCGCCCTGGCGGCAGCGGCCGCGCCCTTCGGCGTACCTGCCTCCGCCCAGGCCCGTCCCGCCGGACTCGATGTCACCGGCTGGGTGCTCTCCGGCGACTCCCCTGCCGTCGTGCAGAGCAACGCCTCCGGACTGACGACGGTCTCGGTCGACGGGATCACGCTGAGGCACAGCGGCCGGGCGCTGGCGAACCCCGACCGGGCCAACGCCCTCCAGCTGACCCGGACCGGGCATGCGGCCGGTCTGCACGTGGAGCTCGTGCTGAGCAACTACAGCAACCGGATCGGCGACTTCGACCGTACGGCGCTGCATCGGCTGCTCTCCTCGCCCCGACACCGCGGGCGCATCGCCGGGCAGCTCGCCCGCGCCGTCCGCCAGGGCGGGTACGACGGGGTCAACGTCGACCTCGAGCTGGTCGGGCGGCGTGACGCGGGCGGCCTGGTGGCCTTCGTCCGAACGCTCCAGTCCCGGATGCCGCGCGCCCGCACCGTGTCGATCGACGTGAGTGCGCAGACCTCGCGAGCCGCCTATCTCGATCACGGCTATCGGCTGCGGCAGCTGGGTCGAGTCGCGAACGTGATCGACCTGATGACCTACGACGATCACGGACCCGGCTGGAGCGGCCCAGGTCCGATCGGACCGTTGGCGTGGCAACGCGCGGCGATGACGGCGCTGCTCGACCAGGTGCCGGCGCGCAAGGCACAGCTGGGATTCGGCGGCTACGGCTACACCTGGGCCCCGAAGGGCGGTGGTGGCACGGTGACCGACGCGGAAGCGCGAGCCCTGGTCGCCGCCGACCACGCGACGCCCACGTGGAACACCGCCGCCGGCGAATGGACGGCGCGGCTCTCCGACGGGACGGTCCTCTGGTGGGCCGACGGGCGCTCCTACCGGCTCCGGCTGCAGCTGGCCACGAGCCTGGGCGTCCGCGGCGTCGCCGTCTGGCGACTCGGCTCGGTCGACCGGCTCAGCTGAGCGCACCCGGCCGCATCGCCCGCCCGAGAACCTCGTCGGCCGGGAGCGCCCAGATGTCGTCGTCCGTGGCCAGGTGGATCGGCTCCAGCGGGACGCCGGCGCCACGGCATGCGGTGTAGAGCCCGTCGGCGATCTCCCGGTCGATGCCGTTGGGGCCACCGCCGCCCGGACGCACGAGCAGCAGCGCGACGCGACCTTCGGGGAGGAGGTCGTCGAGGAGCTCGCGCCACAGCTCGGCCGCGGCCGCGTGGCCGTCGGGGTCGATCTCATCGGGCAGCTCGGCGATCTCGCAGATCCGTGGCAGCGGGCGGTCGTCGGCAGCGACCAGCACGAACCAGAGGGCACGGGCACGCCAGCCGAGCGGCTGCATCAGCGCGCGCCACATCTGCTCGACGTCGGTCTGGGACAGCAGGGTCGGAGCGAAGGGCTCCTTGTCGAATACGGTCATGGCTCCACGCTCCGATCGCCGCCCGACCGGAGCAACCGGGTCTCCACAGCAGGTACCTACGCCGGCGATGCCCGTCCACAGGGAGCGCGCCGGAACCTGTTCTCCACAGCGCGATCCGCCGACGCCCGTCCACGAGGCCACCGCCGCTTCCGCGCGTCGTCGTCTCAGGCCGTAGGGTCGCCTTCATGACCGAGGCAACCCCGTACGAGCTCGCTCAGGAGGCGGCCACCGCGCTCGCCCGGATCACCGGAGTCGAGCGCCATGACGTCGCGCTGGTCCTGGGCAGCGGTTGGCTGCCCGCCGTCGACGCCCTCGGCACCCCGGTCGCCGAGATCGACACCACCGACCTGCCGGGCTTCAGCGCCGCCGCCGTCGCCGGGCACAGCGGCAAGATCCGCAGCGTCCGGGCCGGCGAGAAGAACCTGCTCGTCTTCCTCAGCCGTACCCACTACTACGAGGGCAAGGGCGTGGCCTCGGTCGTGCACCCGGTCCGCACCGCTGCCGCCGCCGGGTGTCGCGCGATCGTGCTGACCAACGGCTGCGGCGGTCTCGATCCGACCTGGTCGCCCGGCACCCCGGTGCTCATCAGCGACCACATCAACCTGACCGGCACCAGCCCCCTCGTCGGCGCCAACTTCGTCGACCTCACCGACCTCTACAGCTCGCGGCTGCGCGCCCGCGCCCGCGAGCTGGACCCGAGCCTGGAGGAGGGCGTCTACGTCCAGTTCCCCGGCCCGCACTACGAGACGCCGGCCGAGGTCAGGATGGCCGGCATCATCGGCGGCAGCCTGGTCGGCATGTCCACCACGCTCGAGGCGATCGCCGCACGGGAGGCGAGGATGGAGGTCCTGGGCATCAGCCTGGTCACCAACCTGGCCGCCGGCATCAGCGACCAGCCGCTGAACCACGCCGAGGTGCTCGAGGCCGGTCGCGCGGCCGCCAGCCGGATGGGCGACCTCCTCGCCCGCATCGTCCCCGAGATCTGAGTCGGGGCGGCCCGGGGCTCACCGGGGCGCTTCCCGGTCGCGGGTGTCCTAGAGTCGTCGCCGTGCCGCGGATCGAAGCCGAGAACCTGCCCGCGCACCGCAAGCAGGTGCACGAGCGGGTCTTCCGTGCCTTCGCCGAGCTGATGGCGGAGCGGAGCTACGACGCGATCACCATGGCCCACCTGGCCGAGCGCGCCGGTCTGGGCAGGACGGCGATCTACCACCACTTCCACGACAAGGAGGCGGTGGTCGTCGCGTACGCGACCCACGAGACCGACCGGTACATCGACGGCCTGCGAGACCTGCTCGCCACCACGGACGACCCGACCGCACAGCTGCGGCTCTACGTCCGCAACCATCTCGACTCCGGCGAGCGGTTCCACATGGGCCTCGGACCGCAGCTGTACGGCGTCCTCGGTGCCTCCTCGCGTGCGGAGATCCGCGATCACGTCCTGGCTGTGGAGGACGTCCTGCGGGGCATCCTGGTCGCCGGGGCCGACCGAGGAGCGTTCGCCATCGACGACCTACCGGCCACCACCTCCCTGATCCACACCTGCCTGACGCCGCGGGACCTGCCGCCGGTCGCCGTGGAGGAGTTCGTGCTGCGCGCCGTCGGTGCCTCGACCACCTGATGCGCCGAGCGACGCCGGACGGGAGCCCGGCGCCGCTCACGGCGCTCAGTCGGCGATCATCTGACCTTCGCTGTCTTCGCGCTCGCCACGGTGACGGTCGTGTAGCCCGGCCGGCTGATCGTCGTGCGGACACTGAGTCGCTTGCCGCGGAAGGCCTTGGTGACCTTCAGCGTCCGGGTGGTCGCGCCCTTGATCGCCTTCGCGCCCTTGAACCACTGGTACGTCGCGCGCGCATCGGCCGGCGCGACGACGGTGGCCGTGAGCCTCTTGCCGACCTTGGCCTTGCCCTTCAGGCTCGGCTTCGCGACCGCCAGCGTCGCGGCTGCGACCTTGACCGCCGCCGACGTCTTCACGACCGGGGCCGGTGCACCCGCCAGCGTGCCGGTCACCGCGACGGTGATGCGCCTGCCGACGAGAGCGGGCGTCAGGTCCAGAGCGGTCGAGGTCGCGCCGCTGATGGCGTGATCGTCGGCGAGCCACTGGTAGGCGAGTGCCACGCCGTCGGGCCCCCAGGTGCCGGCGGTCGCACCGAGCGTGTGACCGACCGTCGCCGTGCCGCTGATCGTCGGCGTCGCGGCCCGGACGGCGGCGAGCCGCGACCAGTCGATGGCGACAGGCGTCTCGGTGTCCTGGAGCGTGGTGGAGTGGGAGTGTGCCTGCCAGGTGTAGAGCGAGTAGCTCTTCGCCGGGTCGAGCTTGGAGCGTGGCACCGTCACGCTGGAGGTGAAGGTGCCGGCCACGATGCTCGACGGCATCACCCAGTTGGCGCCGGCGAAGCCTGCGATCGCGTCCGGGGAGGAGACGTCTGGGAGTCCGCCGGAGGGCGCCAGGCCCACGTACACGCCCTGATCGCCCGCGTTCACGGCCGGGCTGAACCCGGCGCCGGTCACCGGCAGGGTCACGGCGTCGTCGGCGACCGTGCCGGTTCCGACGGTGACGCTCGGACCGGGGACGGTGGCGGTGAAGGCGGCCGGCGCCTTCAGGTCCTGACTGGCCGTCGAGGAGGACTTGTAGAAGAACGGGCTCACCGATGTCGGCAGCGCATCGACCAGCTCCGGCGACCAGCTGGCATTGTCGACGGGCGTCGCCGTGCCGCTGCTGGTGGCGTAGCTGGTCCCGGCCGGTACGGCGTTCGTCCACGCGGGTGTGGCCTCCAGGCCGTAGCCGTCCCAGGCGTCGCCGGAGGAGGTGAACGTCGTGAGTGTGACGTCGTCCTTCGAGCCGGTCACCGGAGTAGCGCCGGCGATGGACCAGTCGACGTCGGCGCGAATCTCGCCGTTCCCGGCGGCGTCGATCACGATGCTGGGGTCGGTGAAGTGGAACAGGTAGCGACCGGTGTAGCCGAACTGCAGGCTGCCGCGGTAGTCGACCTCGGTCTGGTGCGTTGCCAGGTCGGTGCGACCGGTGCCGCCGCTGAACGTCGCCGTCTTCGCGGCGGTGTCCACGGTGGCCCCCTCCGAGCCGACGAAGTCGGCCATGCTGAAGGAGAACGTGCCGGTGGCGGCGGTGACGTAGCCGGACACGCCCCACGTGAAGGTGGCGCCCGGAGACTCCGCGGCTTGGGCGGACGGCGTCGGCGCGATGAGGGCCGCGCCCGCCGCCGCGACGGCTGCCGCGACCAAGGTGGCGACGGATCGGCCAACGGGCCTCCGCCTGCTGAGGTGGATCATGGTTGTTCCTTCCTGTCTGTGGCGCCGATGCGCCCTGGTGCGCCGCCCGAGAGCGCTGTGGGGGTGAGGTGCGTGGCCGTGGGTCGGACGCAGCGACCCGCGACCAGACCGGACGCGGCGAGCGCGAGTGCGCCGAGCACCCACGGCCACACCGGAGCGGGGGCGGGTGACGCCGGCGCCGAGGCGAGCGCGAGGACGGTCGGGGCCGGAGCTGCCGGGGGGAACGACGCGACGGTCGTCGACGGTTCGGCCCGGCTGGGGGCGGCCGGTACGGCGACCGGGCGGGCCGAACTCACCGCGGTAAGCGTGACGCTGGTGGTCGCCGCCGGTGACGGCGCTGCGATCGCCGCGTTGGAGACGACGTCGACGGGCCGCGCGGTCGGCGTGGGCACGGGCGCCCGCACCGGGGCGTCGGCCGAGTAGCTGACAGTCAGGGGCTGAGGGACCTTGCGGGCATCGGCCGAGCTGCCGCTGGAGTACCAGTAGGAGCTGAGTCCGGAGCGGACCTGGAAGTCGACGTAGGACTGCGGGAAAGCGCCCCAGTCGGGGCCGGTGCGGTTCTGCGGGGTCGAGCCCGCGGGCAGCGTGACACCGACACCGCGGTACGCCGGGGCCACCGAGAACCCGCCTTCCCCACCGAGGTCGACCGGCCCGAGGTCAGCCAGTCTCACCGGGGTCGCCGGGAGCGCCACCCAGGTGCCGGCGTCGGTCTGGGACGAGCCGTACCCGCTCAGGGTGGCGTCGAGCTTCCCCGTCCCGGCGGTCACGGTGAGCACCGGATCGGAGAGGGAGAAGAATTCCAGGCCCGAGTAGTAGACGACCGTGGCCGAGCCCGACCACCGGATCACGGCGTTGCCGGCCTCTCGGTCGACGCTGCCGATGCCGCCGTCCCACACGATCTGGTGTCCGCTGACGGCGCCGGTGGTCAGGGGCCGGCCGGAGGTGTCCTGGAAGAGCCCCGCCCAGCTGGCAGCGACGTACGACCCGGAGGCGGACAGCTTCTCGATGGCGACGTGGCCATCGCGCTGGCGCCACTCGGAGGCGGCCACCGTATGGTTGGCCCCCTTGTTCGCGAGCCTCCCCGCGGAGAAGAAGTTGGTCCCGACCGGCGCGGTGCCGTTGGACTCGTCGTTGAGGCCCCAGCGCAGCTGAGCATCCGACACCTCGGTCGCGCCATTAGCGGACGGCGATGCGGTCGGCGATGCGGTCGGCGACCCGGACGGCGATGCGGTCGGCGACCCGGACGGCGATGCGGTCGGCGACCCGGACGGCGACGACGTGCTGTCCACAGGATCGGTCACCGCCGCAGCCCGACCGCCGGACGCGACCGTGCCGAGGAGCGTGCCAGCGGCGAGGAGAAGGGTCGTCAGCGCGACGGCGCTCCGTCGCCGCCGCAGCTCAGCGGACATCGGAGGACTCCTCGCGACCGGCCGAGGGGGTCGCCGACACCAGCCGTTGCCATCGCCGGAGCCGGCCGCGCAGCGAGGCCACGACCACCGTGATCACCAGCGCGAGGAGGCCGACTGCAAGGAAGAGGTACGGCGCCCGGTGGCCGGCTGCCGTCGTCCTGCTGGAGACCGGCACCACCACCGCGAAGTCGGCGGTCGGCTTCAGCCCGGACGCGGCGCCGGTGATGGCGAGCTCGTGGGTGCCCGCCTGCAGCCGCAGCGGCAACCGCACAACGCCCGCGATCTCACCGCTGGCGCCGGCGGAGAGGGGCCCGACCGCTGCCACGCCATCGTCCAGACTGACCACCACCTGCTCGCCGGGCCGGAAGCCCGCGCCCACGAAGGTCATCGCTCGGCCGGCCACGGCGGTGGCGCGATCGACGGTGACGGTCGCGCCGGCGGCCCTGCCGGTCGCCGCAGTCGCACCCGCAGCCGAGCCGGCGGAGGCCCCGGACGACGTTTCGGCCGGCGGCAGGCCGCCACTGCTCGTCCCGGCAGACGCGGCGGCGGTCGCCGATGTGCTCGGCGACGGCTGCGCCGCCGGCCCGGCAGCCGACCGGGTCAGGCTCGAGAACCGCACCGGCGTGAAGGTCTCGTTCGCGCTGTTGGCGACACCGTGCGCCCCGATCGTGATGACCCCGCAGGTCACCTTGCGGCAGTCGATCGTGGTGGCTCTGCCGTCATGATCGAGCGTGTGCAAGGTCGCCCCGGGTACCTCGAGCGTCGTTGACCAGGTGCCGTCGGCCTTCAGAACACCGCCGTTCGCGGCGGTCGCGGTCGCGCTGCTGGGAAACGCCACGAACCTCTGGAAGCCGGCGTTGTCCTTGGTCTCGGAGTCCGGGACGTAGAAGTAGTCCTGTCCGGCCTGACCACCCCGACTCGGCCGCCAGCTGCCCTCGACCGTCCCGAACAGCACGTAGACACCGCCGTACCCACCCTTGATGGACTGGAAGCCGCGCCCCGTCACCGTCAGCCGTGTCGCGTACGTCGGGTCGGCGACCGCGTCGCCGTCGGCGTTGGCGACGCTGACCCGGGCGGCCGCGTCGGCCGGCGGGGCGATCGCGAGCGGCAGTAGCAGGCTGCCGAGCAGGGCCGCCGTCGAGGCGGCGACGCGGATCAGCGGACGGCGCGCCATGGCGACCCTCCTGACTCCCCCGTGTGGCCCGGGTCCTCGGTCCGGTCGCCCGCCGGCACCGTGTGCAGGCGACGCGGTACGACGACGAGGCGGCCGCGGTGCCGCAGTACCTCGACCGGGTGCTCGTAGACCTCGCTGAGCAGCGCCGGTGTGAGCACCTCCTCGGGGGTGCCGTCCGCGACGAGCGCACCGCCGGACAGCACGCAGATCCGGTCCGCGTAGGCGGCCGCCACGCTCAGGTCGTGCACGATGGCGGCCACTGCCCGACCGCCGGTGGCGAGACGCCGCGACTCGGCGAGGACCTGGTCCTGGTGGCGCAGGTCGAGCGCGGCGGTGGGCTCGTCCAGCAGCAGCAGCTCGGTGTCCTGCGCGAGGATGCGCGCGAACGAGGTGCGCGCCTTCTCACCGCCGGACAGCGACGGGAACACCCGTTCGGCGAGGTGCGTGACGTCGGTGCGGGCCATCGCCGCGGCGACGGCCGCGTCGTCGTGGTCCTCGCGGGCCCCCCGCTCCCACGGCGCCCGGCCCATCCGCACGACCTCCTCGGCCCGGAAGCCGAACGCCAGCCGGTGCTCCTGTGGCAGCACGGCGCGGCGGCGGGCGAGCTCGAGAGGTCGCCAGGCGGCCAGGTCGACGCCGTCCAGGGTGACGCTGCCCTCGGTCGGGGCGAGGTCGCCGGCCATGACGCCGAGCAGCGTCGACTTGCCGGCGCCGTTGGGCCCGACCAACGCGACCATCTCCCCGGCGCCGACGCGGAGGCTGATCCGGTCGATGATCGCGCGTGCACCGACTCGGACGGTGGCCCCCATGACGTGCAGCATCAGGCCCACCCGCCCGCGGATCCGCGGGTGCGGCGTAGCAGCCAGAAGAAGAACGGCCCACCGACCAGCGCCGTCAGCATCCCGATCGGCAGCTCGGCGGTCGCGACCGCCGTCCGGGCGACGAGGTCGGCGCACACCAGGAGCAATGCGCCGCCGAGGGCGCTCGCCGGCACCAGCACGCGATGCGCTGGTCCGAGGCCCATCCGAACCAGGTGCGGTACGACGAGGCCGACGAACCCGATGATCCCCGCGAAGGAGACCGCAGCCGCCGTCAGCAGCGCCACCAGCACGATCGAGACCATCCGCAGCCTCTCGACGTCGACCCCGACGTGCCGGGCGGCTCGGTCGCCGAGCGCGAGCACGTCGAGGCGACGGGCGACCAGCAGCGCTCCGGCAAGCCCCACGGTGACGAACGGGACGACCGCCGCGACGTACACCCAGCGGGTGCCGTTGAGGCTGCCGAGCTGCCAGAAGACGATCTCCTCCCGCGCCTGGGTGTCGGCCAGGAAGAGCATGAGGGCGAGCCCGGCGCTGCACACGGCGTTGACGGCGATCCCGGTCAGGACCAGCGTGACGACCTCGGTGCGTCCCGCGGAGCGGGAGAGCAGGTAGACCGACACCGTCGTCACCAGACCGCCGACGAAGGCGAACACCGGCACGGTCCACGCACCGACCAGGCTGAACTGGAAGACGATCACCACCGCTGCTGCCGCCGCGGCACCGGTAGAGACGCCCACCACGCCGGGCTCAGCCAGCGGGTTGCCGAACACGCCCTGCATCAACGCTCCCGCGGCGGCCAGCGCGGCGCCGACGACGACACCGAGCACGATCCGCGGGAAGCGGACCGTCCACAAGGTGGCCTCCCCCTGCGCCTGGTGCGGCATCGGCCCGACGTGGAGGCCGACCCGGTGGAGCACCGAGCCGAGGACCTCGTCGGCCGGGATGTGCATCTGGCCACGCCCCGCGGAGACCACGATCATGGCCGCCAGCGCGAGACTCATCGTGGTGAGGAGCAGCGCCGTACGTCCCACCCGCGCTCGGGCCAGCGTCCGCTCGACCGGCATTCCCGCGGCCGTCACTTCGTCACCCCGCTCGGCTGCGGCGCGTAGATCGCCACTGCCAGCGAGTTCAGCACCTGCGGGGTCCGGGGGCCGTAGCCGAGGATCGCCGAGTCGGTCATGTCCACGACTCGGTGGTGCCTGCCTGCGGGGGTCTGCGCGAGCGCCGGCAGCCGCTTCAGCAGCCCGTCGACGCCGCCGACCGACGCCAGCCCGTCGGTCATCATCAGGATCAGCTCGGGCTGGGCGGAGATGATCGCCTCGTCGGTAACGGGCTTCATCCCCGACCAGCCGATCTCGTGGGCGACGTCGTAGCCGCCCACGGCATCGATCAGGCTGCCGGCACCGGAGCCGTCGCCGAAGAGGTAGTAGATCCCGGACTGGCCGCGAACGTAGAGGAAGATCGTGCGCAGCTTGTCCTGGACCGTACGGGGGGCGACCTTCGCGATCGAAGCCTGCGTCGCCCTGACCTCGGCGTCGGTGCGCGCGGCGAGTCGCTTCCCCGCTGCGGCTACGCCGAGAGCGGCGGCGACCCGCTCGGTCAGCGAGCCGATGCTGGCGATGCTGCGCTTCGCAGGGAGCACCACGACCGGGATGCCCGCCTCACGCATCTGCAGGATCACGTTCCACGGCCCGAGCGAGGTGTCGGTCAGGATGACCGTCGGGTCGAGCGCCAGGATCTTCTCCGCGATCAACTCGTGACCCTGCCCGGTCACCAGCGGCAGCCTGGCCGCCTCGGCGAACTGGGTGGAGACGTCCCGGCCCACCACGTCCTCGCCGAGGCCGAGGTCGAAGACCGTCTGCGCGAGGGTGCCGTAGATGTCCAGGGCCAGGATCCGACCGGTGTCCTCAATCGTCACTCTCGTCCCCTGCGCGTCTGTCACGGTGACCGGCAGGTCCTGGACGGGGCTCAGCTCGATGGGGTCGATCGCCTGGTCGGGAAGGCCTGCGTGGACCGCGCCGTCGTAAGACTTGGGATCGGCCAGTGGCTTCACCTGCGAGAGGGGCACGGTGACGGCGTCGCGGCCGCCTTCACCGGCGGCTGCCTCGCCATGGCCTCCGACAGGCGGAACGCTGCCGCAGGCGGTGAACGCGAGGAGGAGCAGCAGCACGGCGATCACCGCTCGGGCGATAGCGGGGCGGGAGAAGTGCGCGGCGGGCACGAATCGTCCTTCGTTCCAGGGAGTCTTGTTAGGTAAACCTAAAAGAGATTAGCCTTACCTAAGTCGGAGCTTGTCACGCGTGCTGACACTGTGTCAACATCTTCTCGACAGTTCGTCGAGAAAGCTCGAAGACCAACGCAGGGAGTTCCATGTCCGTCGCACAGATCGACCCCTCCGCCGTGCTCTCCGCCGCCATGCGCGACGGATCCCGCGCCGAGCACGAGGCGGCCGAGGGCTCGAGCTTCATGGCGGAGCTCCTGGCCGGTCGCGTCAACGCCACCGGCTACGCGGAGTACCTGCGTCGCCTGCGACCGGTCTACGCGGCGATGGAGTCGCTGGCCCGCGACCAGCGCGAGGACCCGATCGTCGCGGCGGTCCACGACCCGGCGCTGGATCGACTGGCGGCCCTCGACGCCGACCTGGACCACTGGGCACCGGGCGAGCCGCGGGAGACCGACTCCCCCGCGGCGCAGGCCTATCGCGCACGGGTGCAGGCCTCCGGCTCCTGGGGCGGGCTGCTGGTCGCGCACCACTACACGCGCTACCTCGGTGATCTCTCCGGGGGACAGGCCATCGGCCGCATCCTCGACCGCTCCTTCGACCTCGACGGGCGGGGCATCGCGTTCTACGACTTCCCCGCCATCCCCAAGCCCAAGCCGTACAAGGACGCCTACCGCGCGCGCCTGGACGCGCTGGCTCTCGCCGCGGAGGAGGTCGACCGCGTCGTCGCCGAGGTGAAGGTCGCCTTCGCCCTCAACCAGGAGCTCTTCGCCGAGCTCGGCGAGGGGCTCGGGGCCTACCGGCGCTGAGCCCCCGTGTCCGGCGATGGCGGCGCAGCCAGCCGGCGGTCGAGACCCGCGCGGCCACCCGCCATCATCCGGGCGTGGTTCCAGCGCAGGAACGGGCGGCCCAACGTGGCGGCCGGCGCCAGCCAGCCGTGCACCGTCACGCTCTGCTCCCAGGTCAGCTCCGTGTTCTCGCCGTACGAGGTGAGCGTCCACCGCACGTAGCCCTCGAGATGGCCGCCGATCCCCACCTCGATGGTGGGGAGCTCCCTGCTGATCGCGTGCAGTCGCAGCTCCAACGTGTAGGGCAGCACGGAGCGGCAGAGCACCACCGCGTCGTCCTCGCCCAGCTTCGCCACCGCCACCACCTGCGGCCACCACTGCGGGTAGTGCTCCAGGTCGATCAGGACCTCGCGGACCCGGTCGGGGGACGCCGGAACGGTCCAGCGCTCAGCGAAGTCGTAGGGCCTCGTCATGTCACCATCCTGCCGCCGATAGCGTTCGACCATGACCACGTCGCTGCTGGAGGCCGCCCGCGCCTGGCTGGCCGAGGATCCCGATGCCGAGACCCGCGCCGAGCTCAGCGAGCTGATCGACGCCGCGGCGACCGACGGCGACGCCGCGGCCGACCTGGCCGACCGGTTCAGCGGCATGCTCCAGTTCGGCACCGCCGGGCTGCGCGGAGCCCTCGGCGCCGGCCCGAACCGGATGAACCGCGTGGTGGTGATCCGGGCCGCCGCCGGCCTGGCCGCCTATCTGAAGGAGACCGGGGCCCGGGGCCCGGTCGTGATCGGGTACGACGCCCGTACGAACTCCGACGTCTTCGCCCGCGACACCGCCGAGGTGATGACCGGGGCAGGCCTCGAGGCGTTGCTCCTGCCGGGTCCGCTGCCCACGCCTGTGTTGGCCTTCGCGATCCGCGACCAGGGCGCGTCCGCCGGTGTGATGGTGACCGCCAGCCACAACCCGCCGCGGGACAACGGCTACAAGGTCTACCTCGGCGACGGATCCCAGATCGTGCCGCCGGCCGACGCGGAGATCGCCGCTCGCATCGACGCCGTGGGTGCGCTCGCCGACGTCCCCCGCGGTGCGGGCGGCCGGGTGCTGGGCGACGACCTGGTCGATCGCTACCTCACCCGCGTCGCCGCCCTGGTCGGCGCCGGCGGCCCCCGCGAGGTGAGCGTGGTGCACACCGCGCTGCACGGCGTCGGCTCGGACATCATGCTCCGCGCGCTGCGGCTGGCCGGCTTCCCGGAGGCGACCAGTGTCGCCGAGCAGGCCGAGCCCGACCCGGCGTTCCCGACGGTCGCCTTCCCCAACCCCGAGGAGCCCGGCGCGATGGACCTCGCCCTGGCCAGGGCTGCGGAGGTGGGTGCGGACCTGGTCGTGGCCAGCGACCCGGACGCCGACAGGTGCGCGGTCGCCGTACCCGCTCCGGACGGCTGGCGGATGCTGCGCGGCGACGAGGTCGGCGCGCTGCTCGCCGACCACCTGCTGCGCACCGGCGTGCACGGCGCCTACGCCTGTTCGATCGTCTCCTCCTCGCTGCTCGCCACGTTGGCCGCGGCATACGAGCAACCGTTCGTCGAGACGCTGACCGGATTCAAGTGGATCGGGCGCGTGGACGGGCTCGCGTTCGGCTACGAGGAGGCGCTGGGCTACTGCGTCGACCCGGGCGTCGTACGGGACAAGGACGGCATCTCAGCCGGGATCCGGATCGTCGAGCTCGCGGCCCTGCTCAAGGCGGAGGGCCGTTCGCTGCTCGACCGGCTCGACGAGATCGCCGTACGGCACGGCCTGCACGCCACCGACCAGCTCTCCGTCCGGGTCACCGACCTGGCCGACATCGCGCGCGCGATGGAGCGGTTGCGCACCACTCCCCCCACCGCACTCGGCGGCGCACGGGTCACCTCGGCCGACGACCTGCGCGAGGGTACGGCGACGCTGCCCCCGACCGACGGCCTGCGCTATCGGCTGGACGACGGGGCGCGCGTCATCGTGCGTCCGAGCGGCACCGAGCCGAAGCTGAAGTGCTACCTGGAGGTGGTCGTGGACGCAGCCGCCGACCTGGGGGCGGCGCGGGCGGAGGCCGCCGGGCGGCTGGAGCGGCTCAAGACCGACGTCCGGGCGGCGCTGGGGCTCTGAGACAGGCGCCGGGCCCGCTCATCCTTGGGCCGGCTCGTCCCTGGGCAGGCTCAGTCCTGGGCCGGTGCCGCTCGGGGCGCGACCAGCACCGCCTCACCCGGGACGGCGGGTCGGCCGAAGTAGTACCCCTGGGCCTGGTGGTAGCCGAGGCGGTGCAGCACGTCGGCCTGGTAGGCGTTCTCGACGTGCTCGGCGATCAGCCGCACACCGAGGCTCTCCGCCATCGTCACCACGGCGCGCAGGATGGCCGGGTCGTGTCCTTCCCGGATCGTGCAGACCAGCGCACCGTCGATCTTGATCAGGTCGATCGGCAGCAGCTCGATACGGCGCAGCGAGGAGTACCCGGCGCCGAAGTCGTCGATCGCGACCTGGGCGCCGAGGGCTCGCAGGGCCTGCAGGTTGAGCGTGACCTGCGGGTCCTCGTCCTCGAAGACGCTCTCGGTCACCTCGAAGACGAGAAGCTCGCCGGGGACATCCCACCGCTCCAGGAGCCTGCTGACGTTGCGGGCGTACTCGGATCCGCGCAGCTCGTGCACCGACACGTTGACCCCGATCGACCGGGAACGACCCGCGACGGTGGTGGCGAGCCGGCAGCACTCCTCCAGCACCCACGCCCCGAGCGAGTGGATCGCACCCGTGCTCTCGGCCTGCGGGACGAAGTCGAGCGGCGCGATCTGCCCGCGGCCGGGCCGTTCCCAGCGGACCAGCGCCTCGTAGCTGACCACCTCGCCGCTCGGCAGCTCGACGATCGGCTGCAGCAGCACGCGCATCTCGCCGTTGGCGATCGCCGCCTCGAGCTCACTGGCGGCCCGGCCAGGATCGCCGTACACGACGGTTCGGTCGCGGCCCGACGCCTTCGCGTCGTAGAGCGCGACGTCGGCGCGGTTGAGCAGCATGGAACCCGAATCGCCGTGCTGCCAGGCGGCCACGCCGGCCGAGACGGTCGTCCCCTCCACCGGGGCCGCGCGCAGCTGGTCGGCGATGTCCGCCGCGCGGCCGAGCGGGAGGTCGGGCAGGATCACCACGAACTGGTCCCCGCCGTACCGGCTCAGCACGGCGTCGTCGGCCAGCAGCGCGCTCCAGGCCGAGGCCCACTCGATGATGACCTTGTCGCCGTACCCGTGGCCACTGGCCGCGTTGAGCCGGCGGAAGTGGTCGAGGTCGAGGGCGACCAGTGCGCACCGACCGCCGTCGCGCTCGAGGCGCAGCAACTGCTCCTCGAGCCGGCGCTCGAAGCCGCGCCGGTTGAGCAGGCCGGTCAGCGAGTCCTCGTCAGCGCCGTCGGCGACCCGCGCCAGCCAGACGATCATCCCGAACATCCCCAGTGCACTGCCCGCGCGCACGATCACGTCGCTGGGCGTGGTGCCGAGGTGGTGCATCGCCCACGAGCCGAGCACGATGGTGAGCAGCAGCACGATCACCGCCCGCCGCAGGGAGAGCAGCAGCGCGGCGGCGGCGAGCGGCAGCAGGAAGAAGGCGGTGAACGAGCCGGCGTTCAGCGTGCTGGGCGCCGTGCGCACCAGCGCCGCTATCGCGAGGACGACGGCGAGGAGCAGCGCACCGAAGGCCCAGTGCGGCGCCCGGCCGCCGAGCAGGTACCAGCCGCAGGCGACGACGACCGTCGCCACGCCGGCGACGAGGCGCCACACGTGGGCGGCATCGCTGCCGGGCACCAGGAGCGCGCAGGCCATCAGCAGGAGGCCGCCGAAGGTCAGGAAGAAGGCGCCGCTGATCCGCAGCGTGCCGCTGGTCGCCAGGGCCGGCGGCTCGCGCCACAGGCGCGCGACGTCGAAGGGCCACGCGTCGACCGTAGGCGACCTCGCCATCGCACTCTCCTCCTGTCGCTCCGGATCCTGCCGGTATCGACGGTCGATGTCGAGGAGAACGCGGCATCGCCGCTCAGATTGCGGCGAGAACCACAAGAAGGACGACGGCGGCCGCCATCGCGGCGATCTCGGGCCAGACCCAGGTACGCCGGATCGGTGGCGGCTGCGCGCCGCTCCTCCCCCCGTGGGCCTTGGCATCGGCGACGGCGACGCGCAGCGTGTCCTCGACCATGTCCACGTAGATCGCCTCCGCCTCGGGGCGCTCCTCCGCCATCCCGGGCAGGCGGCGGAGCGGGCGGCGGCGGCGCCTGCGCGACAGGGCGGGCGAGACGTAGCGCCGCCCCGCGACGGTGACCTCGAAGAAGCGGACGATCCGCATCGCGTCGACGGCCGCCAGCGGGATCCGCAGGTCGGAGAACATCTGGCGGTAGATCAGGTCATCATGGGTGGCGCCGATCGCCGGACGCAGCAGCGTGACGTGGGTGAGCACCGCCAGCACCGCGAGCGCGCCGAACAGGACCGGCGGCGCGCCGTCGATCACCCCGAAGACGGCAATGGCCACCCACAGCACGAGCATCAGGACGCCCGTCAGGCGTCCGTTAGCCCTGAACCACCGCACCTGCTCCGCCGACTCCTCGCTCATCGTGCCGTCACCCTAGACTGAGCCGGTGAGTGCTGCCGACATCGCCCGGATCATCGACCACACCCTGCTCAAGCCGGAGGCGACCCGCGCCGACGTGCAGGCCCTGATCGCCGAGGCAGCCGAGCTGGGCACCTACTCCGTCTGCGTCTCGCCCTCGATGCTGCCGATCGACGTGCCCGACGGGCTCAAGGTGGCGGTCGTGTGCGGCTTTCCCAGCGGCAAGCACACCTCCGCCGTCAAGGCCGCCGAGGCCGCCGAGTCGGTAGCGCGGGGCGCCGACGAGATCGACATGGTGATCGACATCGGCGCCGCTCGCGAGCACCGGTACGACGACGTGCAGTCCGACATCGCCGCTGTCCGGGCCGCGGTGCCGGCGCCCACCGTGCTCAAGGTGATCATCGAGTCGGCAGCACTCGACGACGAGGAGATCGTCGGGGTGTGCCGGGCGGCGGTCGCCGCCGGCGCCGACTTCGTCAAGACCTCCACCGGCTTCCACCCGGCCGGCGGTGCGACCGAGCACGCCGTGCGGCTGATGCGCGAGACCGTCGGCCCCGACCTGGGGGTCAAGGCCTCCGGCGGCGTCCGGACGCTCGCCCAGGCCGAGGCGATGGTCGCCGCCGGTGCCACCCGCCTGGGCGTCTCGGGCTCGCGCGCGCTGCTCGCGGGCTCCGACGGGACGGCCACCGCCGCCGGCTACTGAGCAGGCAGCAAGCTTGTCCGAGCAGTCAGCGATCCCCGTGACCCCCAGGGGTCCTGCCAGGGGTCCCGCCCGGGGTCCTGCCCGGGTCATCGTCGTGGCCGGGCCCTCGGGATCGGGCAAGTCCAGGCTGGGGCGCCGCCTCGGTCTGCCGGTGCTGCGCCTCGACGACTTCTACAAGGACGGCAGCGACATCACCCTGCCGCGCATCCGGACGGGCCCCAATGCCGGGTTGGTCGACTGGGACGACCCCGCATCCTGGCTGCACGACGACGCCATGCGCGCCATCGGTGAGCTGTGCTCCACCGGGGCCGCCGAGGTGCCGATCTACGAGATCGCGCACGACGGCCGGACCGGGCTGCAGACGCTCAGACTGGACGAGCACGACGCGTTCGTGGCCGAGGGGATCTTCGCGCAGGAGATCGTGACCGCGTGCCAGCAGGCCGGGCACCTGCTGGCGGCGTACTGCATCACGCAGCGGCCGGTGGTCACGTTCTGGCGCCGGCTCGTGCGTGACCTGCGTGAGCGGCGCAAGCCGCCGTTGGTGCTGGTGCGACGCGGTCTCGCGCTGATGCGGGGCCAGCGCGACGTGGTCGCGGACGCGACGGCGAAGGGCTGCCGCGTGGCCACCCCCGAGCAGGCCTACCGAGAGCTGCGTGCCCGGCTGCGTCCGCGTACGGCGGTGCTTCCCGCCGGCCTGCGCCAGCCCGACGACTACTCGTGCGGCGCCACCTCCGTCGTGGTGGCCCGGATGCTCCGCGATCCCGCCTGGGCGGCCGAGATCCGGCCGCGATTCGCAGCCGTCGTGCAACAGACCCACCGCAGCTTCCACGGCTGGCCGCGCCGGCTCGGGACCGCCTTCTGGTCGGTGGCACACCAGCTGCACGAGATCGAGGGCGTGCGCTACACGCTCGGCATCGGCTACCTCTCGCCCGGACGAGCATTCGACCGGCTGCACGCCGCCGCGTCCCGCGGGCTCTTCTCCGGCCTCTACGTCGGCACCCGGACGCTGCCGCGGCACGTGACGCTGGTGGTCGGCACCGACGGGCCTGCGCTGCAGGTCTTCGACCCGGCCGACGGCGCCGTCCGGACGCTCACGCGCGAGCAGTTCGTGACGCACCGGGTCGGGCTGGGCGGCTGGCCGCGGGTGTGGTCGATCGTCGTACCGCGCTGAGAGGCGCTCGCCTGCCGGAGTCCTCCGGTCGAGCGCGAGCTGCTCCGGCTTCGGCGGGAATCAGGCGCGGAGCTCGGCGTACCCCTCCTTGATCCGGTGGATGAGGTCGACCCGCTCGTCGTAGGGCAGGAACGCCGACTTCATCGCGTTCGTCGTCAGCCTCTCCAGCTGGACCAGGTCGTAGCCGAACGCCTCCACCAGGCCGGTCATCTCCGCACTCATCGACGTACGCGACATCAGCCGGTTGTCGGTGTTGACGGTGACGCGGAAGCCGAGCTCGGCCAGGAGGCCGATCGGATGCTCGGCGAGGGAGGGTGCGGCACCGGTCTGCACGTTCGAGCGCGGGCAGATCTCCAGCGGGATCCGCCGGTCGCGGACGTACGCCGCCAGCCGTCCCAGGGTCGCCGTGCCGTCGGGAGAGACCGTGATGTCCTCGGCGATGCGCACCCCGTGGCCGAGCCGGTCGGCACCGCACGGGTGCACGGCCTCCCAGATCGACGGCAGCCCGAAGCCCTCACCCGCATGGATCGTGTAGCGCATGTTCTCGGCGGCCAGCAGCTCGAAGGCGGCCAGGAACCGGGTGGGCGGGAAGCCTGCCTCCGGCCCGGCGATGTCGAACCCGGCCACCCCGCGGTCGCGCCACTCGATCGCCAGCCGGGCGATCTCCGAGGCCCGTGCGGCCTGTCGCATCGCCGTCAGGAGCTGCTGCACGCGGATGCCGGGCCGGGAGGCCATCCCCTCGTCGAAACCGCGCTGCACCGCCGCCACGACCTCCGTCAGCTCCAGGCCGCCGTCCAGGTGCAGCTCGGGTGCGTAGCGGATCTCGGCGTACACGACCCCGTCGTCGGCCAGGTCCTCGACCGCCTCGCGGGCGACCCGGGTGATCGCGTCGGCGTCCTGCATCACCGCGACGGTGTGGCTGAACGTCTCCAGGTATCGCTCCAGGCTCCCCGAGTCAGCGCTCTCGGCGAACCAGTCCGCCAGCGTCTCTGCGGTGGTGGCGGGAAGGGCGTGACCGACCCCGGCGGCGAGCTCGAGCACCGTGCCCGCGCGCAGGCCACCGTCGAGGTGGTCGTGCAGGAGCACTTTCGGTGCGTGGACGATCTGGTCGGGGGTCGGCAGCTGCTGGTTGGATCGCACAGAACCATCCAAGCAGGAGGAACCGATGCGCGTCTTCAGCACCTACGACGAGATCACCGCCGCCGCGGGCGAGGCCCTCGGCAGCACCGACTGGGTCGAGATCACCCAGGAGCGGGTGAACGCCTTCGCCGACGCCACCGGCGACCACCAGTGGATCCACGTCGACGTCGAGCGCGCCGCCAGTGGCCCGTTCGGCGGCACCGTCGCCCACGGCTACCTCACCCTGTCGCTCGTGCCCTGGCTGGGCTCCCAGATCTTCTCCCTGGAGACCCCCGGCGCCAAGCTCAACTACGGCCTGAACAAGGTGCGCTTCCCCCACCCGCTCCGGGTCGGCAAGCGCATCCGCTGCTCCGCCACCTTCTCCGAGGTCACGGCTCTCCCCGCCGGCCTGCAGGTCACCATCTCCTCCACGGTCGAGATCGAGGACGAGCCCAAGCCCGCCTGCGTCGCGGAGAGCCTGGTGCTCCTCCTCGACGGCTGAGGGCGCGCCGGAGGCCCGAGTCAACGCGGACGGAGGCCCGAGTCAACGCGGACGGAGGCCCGAGTCGACGTCAGGAGATCCGGTCGAGGATCAGCGCCGTCGGCTCGTACGCCGACCCCGCCGGGGCGATGTCGTAGCCGCCTGAGAGCGCCGCCAGTGCCCGCTCGAACCGCTCCGGGGTGTCGGTGTGCAACGTGAACAGCGGCTGCCCGGCGGTGACCACGTCCCCCGGCCGCGCGTGCCAGACGACGCCCGCGCCGTACTGCACGGGGTCCTCTTTGCGTTCCCGCCCGGCGCCCAGCCGCCATGCGGCCAGACCGACCGCGAGGGCGTCCAGCCGGGTCAGCACCCCGGACGTGGGGGCAGTGA